>JAYVHY010000172.1:0-10116 GCA_043770615.1 Armatimonadota bacterium
CACCGATGTCGTTCAGATTTTGAAGTCGCTTGCTCGCCAAACGAACTCAAACATCGTAACGTCTCCTGACGTAACCGGAAAGCTATCCATCAAGGTCGAGAATGTTTCCATCAAGGAATCTCTGAACTTGGTAACGTCGCTTGCCGGATTGCGATTCGCGCAAATTGGAAAGACCTACGTCGTCACATCCCCAGGAAAATTCCTTGAAACAATGAGAAGCGTACAAGGATCGCAAGAGGAAATGACGCTGTCGAGAATCGTTCCAATCTATAGTGGTCAAGGAAATCAAATCAAGGTTGCCGTTCTCAAATCAGTTTCCTCCGAGAATGCGTTTGGCCGATTTGAGCTCGTGCTTCCATCCGAAAAAACCGTTGTGAGCGGAACTCAAAAAGTAAACGCTGACAAGAAAGACGGCGATAAGGGCGGTACCAGCATTGATACTCAGTCAACCGACTCTTCAGTCGATGCCTACGTAATGCTGATTGGATCACCCGGTCGACTAGATGAAGTCGAGCAATTGGTTCAAGGAATTGACCGACAACTCTGTCAAGCGTTGGGCGTGAAAATGTCCACCAATAACAACCAAGTCCTTTCAACCTACTTTGTCCACGGCGGTCGGGCTTCCGATCTCGTCGAAGCATTGGCAGGTAAAGGAAAGACTAATATCGGGACTGCAGAGCTTCGATCAACTCCAAACGGAAGCATTTCACGACAAGCAATTGTTGTTTCCGGACGAGAAGATGAAGTCAAGACTATTGTAAAGGCACTTGCCCAATTGGATGGCGAAGAGACTTCTGAAGTTAGCGAAATCAAAATGGTTGACCTGCTTTATGTCGATCCCCGATCCCTCCGAGAGTTCGTAATTGCCCAGGTTCCTGGCGTAACGTGCGTCATTGCTCCTAACGGAGTCATGAATTCACGAGCATACGTTCAAGACGCAATGCGAACCCAAAGTGAACAACGCGGAACTGATCAACCAGCCCCACAAGGTGGCGGAACTGCCGCATCAAGCGGACAGAACCAAGCTCAGAACGCGCAGAGTTCTAGTGCTTCCAACGACTCGAAGCAAACAAAAGATCAAGCCGACACCGGCGTAGTCCTACCTTTCAACGAGTTCGAGAAGAATGCTGTCCCAATGCGACTCATCGTAAAAGGCAGCCGAGATCAAGTCGAACGAGCTCTCGCACTCATCCGAGCCACTGACATCGCTCCGAAGCAAGTCGCTTTGGAAATGAGAGTCATGGAACTCAGCCGAGAAGAGCTACTCAAGCTTGGTGTTGATTGGAGCCTGTTTACCAGCGGTGCAATCAAGACAATCTCGCTCAACAATGCTCAGAACTCTCCAGCTAACAAGCTCGGAATCAGCATCTCAGGCAGAGACATTTCGGGAGACGTTGGGCTCAGCCTTGACTCAATCTCGAACGGTACGAACCTGATCTCACGACCAAACCTACTATGTAACGATGGTCGAGAGAGCGAAGTATTCGTTGGTGATGCTATCCGATACGTCGAATCCATCATCTCAAGCCAAAACGGTCCTAGCGTTACAACTGGAACTGTTAGAGCTGGAGTCCGACTTTCGTGCTTCCCACGAATCGGCGGAGACAGCACCCTCAACCTCGACATCCGAACGGCAATCACTTACTTGAAGGGCTTCAAAACAGTTCCTCAAATCGGTGGCGAATTGCCTCAGACTAGCGAACGAACCGCGCAGAACTCTATCACCCTCAAGGACGGAGAAACCTTCGCAATTGGTGGACTCATGCAACAACAAGATGTTATTGAAATGAGCGGCTTGCCAATCCTGAAGGATCTTCCAATCTTTGGTCAGTTCTTCCGAAGAACAACGAAGAACAAGATCAAAACTGAGCTCGTGATATTCGTGACTGCTAAGGTCGTCGGACCAGACAAATCTAAAGCCTTGCCGATGGCTAAGGACTCAAACATCATGAAAAACAAAACTGCATTGCCAGGAGGAGGTATCTAATCATGAGAAAGTATGCGTTAGTCGCACTACTCGCTGGTCTCGTCGTTGGCTGTGGTGGCGCCGGGGATACTAGCCACCTTTCAAGCCTCTATCAAGGATCATGGTCAGGCAACTGGAACAGTTCCGATGCAAATGACGGAGGAGCCATTGGCTTAGTCGTCACCAGCGATGGCAGCTTCACTGGCACAATTGCAACGAAGTTTGCCTCGGGAACCCTGGGAGGCCGAATCGATAAATCCGGTCGCCTAACCGGAGTAGGCAGCTTCACAACCGGAAGCAACATGATCATCGGCGGAGCCGTGACCATGAGTAGCGGAAGGATTTCCAGCAACTTCACGTACGTTGTAAATGGCGTTCAATATGGAGGCAGTTTCGACTGCGGAGCCGGTGGTGGAACCGGTTCAACCTCAGGAGGAGGATAGTTATGATTAAAGCAAGATTCACGGTTGCCACTCTCGGCATGTTTCTCGTCGGCTGTGGAGGGTCATCACTCAGTGGTTTCCCAGATCCACCAAAGGATACGCCACTCCTTCCAACTGGACCAGGTGTAGCCGGAGGGTCCGTAATGAGAACCCTTCAAGCAGGCGATACTTGGGAATTTACAGTCGGCGGAACAATGCTCCGAGAAGATTATGATGATCAGAACAAACTGAAGTCAAAAACCTCGGGTCCTGTCACCGGAAAGTTGATACGCCAAGTTAGCGCCGTCACTTTCCAAGGTGCTCCAGCCCTCAAGTTCACCGACGCCCTAACCTACAAAATCAATGGCGGGCTAAACACTGTCGAGATTTTGGAAACCTATGCTATCCAGCAAGTTGACGGCTCATTGACCATGGTTGGTCGAAGAGACAATAACTCTGATGCGGGCGTAGTTACGAAAACTTGGCTACCAGGAACGTTTGCGGCAGGATCCAACGTTGGCTCCCAGGCGATATTCCAGGGAATAACAAACTCAGTGGACGCTTACGTAACGTCGACTGCCCTGTCGGCCACCAATTCAAATAGCATTACGTCGAGCACGGCAGCACCGTTTACGGCATGGCGCACGGTTTATGCCGATTCATACACCCATGACTGGGACTTTATTGGACGATTCTTGGCCAATACCGAGTTCATTGGGCAAGGCTATCGAATGAAAACCGTCGAGGCAGTAAGTTCAATCGATGACTGGTTGCCACTTTGGGGTGCTCCAATTCAACGAGCCTACCAAACAACCAGAACGGATTCGATCTTAGATTCGATCACCAACGCAAACGGCATCATCACTTACACCTATCATTTGGAGAAGCGATCTCTCGATCTCAAAATGGTACTGTCGAGCCACTCACTTCAGTAGAGTTTGGCCCGTTTCTTTCGAGAGCTCTTGGATTTTTCCAAGGGCTCTTTTTCTTTCTCACCGGCCATATACGCATGATCTTCCGACTTCAAATAGATCCCCGAGATTGGGCGCAACGGCAAAGCAATCTTTGCAACCGCAGCCTCAGCCGCAACTCCCATTGGCAACCGTGACTTAACGAATGGTCTTTCAAAAACCAACGAAAACAGCCAACTTGCAACAACAATTACCGGCAATGCCACCACCAACATGTAAACCATCGTGAGCTCCGAACCAAGGAACATCGCTGGCTTGTTCACATAAAATATCTGCAAGAGAGGATGGTGCAGCAAGTACAAGCTGTAACTAAAAATGCCAATCCGAACCATCCACTTTGCCGAAAAGAATCGTTCAATCCACGAACCCGGAGCAACCGTCGCCGCATACAAAAATGTCGCGGTCGAAAGACCAAACGCAATGTCAGATGAAATCAGAATCGGCGTATCAGCCGCAGTCTTTCCCTGATTTAAGTTAAAAGTAACGATGGCAATCGTTGCCAAAGCTCCGACCACGCTCAGAAAAATACCCGTCTTCGCCTTCGGTCCAATCACCAAACTCGGTCGGTAAGAAAAGTGGGCTGCCATCATCCCAAAGACAAACAGGATTGCAAACCACGAATAAGTCTTGCCCGCGCCTGGAACGAAATTAATCACCAAGATTGTCGGGATCGTAACCGTAATCAACAACCAAAGCGGACTTCCCTTTTGCATCAACAAAATGAAAAACGGGAAAAGCAAGTACAACTGAGCCTCAATCCCAATGCTCCAGAGCACACCATTGATCTTGTACATCCAATCTGGCGACCAGTTATGAACCATCAAGATATGCGCCCATAAACTATCCTGGGTGATCGGAACATAGTTTCGGAACGGCAGGTTAGCCCCATTTGGAATCGTAACGTATTGGCAAACAATATACGAAAGGACTAAACAAGCATAGTAGGCGGGCAATATTCGCATCGCCCGACGCTTGAAAAACTTTCCGAGCCCATAGACTCGACCGTCCCCTCGCTGAAACAGGCCATATTGTAGGCTATATCCGCTCAAAACGATAAATGCCGCGACCGCCAAATGGCCGTGCCAAAACGGAGCCATCAAGGCCTGAAGCAACGGAGTAGCGATACTTTTTCCGGTCTCTAAAAACTTAGCATCAACAATCGAACAGAAGTGCCCAATGACAACGTACAGTGCCGCCAATGCGCGCATGCCTTCAATAAACTCAAGCTTCGTGCTAACTTCCGGGTGCTTTCGCTTCTTTTTGGAACCCTTGTTCGGTAACACTTTCCTCGCAGATACGTCAGAAGGTTTAGAAATGGTATTGTCGCGAGCTTTTATTTCCTTCCTCCTTCTGTCTGTTTGTACGGCACTGTCCTCTGCTCAGTTTCCCTCAACCGCACAAAATGTACGTTGGAGAACTGTTGCTTCTGGTAGTTCTAGCACAGAAACACGGCAAAAATTACAGCTTGCCAGCGAACGAACCGAATTAGAAAACCTTTGGCAAAGAGTATTGTTGCAAAATCGGAGCCAACCAATCGTTGATTTTAACAAAGATCGACTAGTTGTTATCTTTCTTGGCACAAAAAATACCGGCGGATACTCCGCTCAGGTCAGCCAAGTTATCGGCGGAGGCGGCGCGACCGCAACAATTCTAGTCAACGAATTGTATCCCGGACCTCGACAACAAGTCACTCAATCCCTGACTTCGCCGTGGGTCATGATCGCGATTGAACGAACCCTTCTCGACCTCAGCGCAAAGTTTCAACGGGTCGAGGACAATTCTCTACCCTCATATCAAATCAATCCATTGACGTCAATCACGTTCCTGCCCTGGAACCCTTGCGGTTACGGATATGGCGGTGATTGGTCCGATCCGTGCGGATACGGTTTCGACTCTCCCTACGACTTCCAGTCGTGGTATCGACAAAACAACTTTGACAATCCCATTCAAACGGGACAAATAGACTGGCAACAAAATCGCTTGGTCTTCATCAGCGGCGGCGACTATGGTCTTGGATATAGCCTGCAAGTTGGCGATATTTTCCTTAGGGGTGGCGAGACAATTGTCCAGGTCACACGAGGTGGATTGTCAACCAATTCGACCCAACGAAGCTATGTCCTTCTCTCACTAGCTCGGGAACATAAGAAGTACACCGTTGAATATGTCGTAAACGGAAACGATTGCTACGTCGATGCCGGAAGAAACCTGCCATTGGCAAATTCGGGGGCATGGGTATTGCAAAGTCAAAAGGATTGGGACCAAATGAGCCGAGCCGGTGCCAGAGTTCCTGATTCAATATCCAACTTTGATTACACCAAGAATCGAATGGGACTCATTAATATGGGACTTCAACCCGCCAACGTCTCGTACAAGATTGATCGAGTTGCCTATCGAGGACAAACCGCGATGGTCTACATGAAAAAAGCCGTGATGAATTTGGGCTTCAATATGAATGAACCCTATTTCGTGCTCAAATTCGATCGAAAAATCCGAAGCATTAAGGTCGTCGAGCTGTAAATATTAGCGCTTCAGCAAACCTTGCTTTTGGAGAAAAGCCAATATTTCTTCGCGTCCGGATAAGCCAGAAACGTTAACTCTCGCACCAGACTTTGCCGACCAAGGTTCGTCATTTGACATACCTTGCGAGGCAAAGAATTCGCTCATTCTTGCGTCGTACTCTGAACTATCCAAGGCAGTCTGGTACTGTTCGCGGAACCAAACCTGATCCTGCAAGAGCTTGGGCTTAATCTCGGCGCGAGCACCATCCAGTGGGCGACCAATGCACAAACCAAACAAGCCGAACGTTCCCAATGGAAGATTCAAGAGTTCCTTGACTTCCTCAGGATGGTTTCGTAGGGCGCCAATATAGCAAATGCCGTAACCAAGGGCTTCTGCCGCACATACCATTCGCTCGGCAGCCAGTGACGCGTCAACCACCGCAACCGTGTACATTTCGGTGGTGTCCAAACCATCGGGTTCGACTCCAGCTTGATTGGCAAAGTGGTGAATACGATTCAAATCGGCTAAAAAGACAAAGAACACTGGGGCCGTAACGATCTGCTTTTGACCGTCACACAGTTCCGCAATTCTTGCTCGCCGATCCGGATCAGCAATTGAAATCAGGCTCCAACTTTGGAGATTGCTGCTCGTCGCCGCGCTCTGAGCGGCAGCGACTAATCCAGTCAAAATGTCATCCGAAACTTCTTCATCCGAATATCGGCGAACCGAGCGATGAGTCAAAAATGGAGCTAGCTCAGCGGGAACAACCGGAGCATCAACCCCGTACTTTCGTTTCCAAGAATCTTGGGGATTTTCGTTAAACATCAATTCTTTTGCGCGGCTTCCTTGTCTTTCATTACTTGAGTTTCAATTTGCCGCTCATGCTCCATTGCCTTTTTGTTCAGGACTTGACCGAAAACCCGCCCAATTCCAAATGTGACAACGAGCGAGACAAGCGTAAAAACCAGCATCCCCACAATCGTATAAATTAGGAATTTCCGACCGTTAATCGCCGGTCCTTTATCCATCATTCCATCCCCGTTCATTTCTTATCCTCCAAACTATCCTCGAACATCTTTCTCAATCGCTCCTTCTCTTCCCTTTCCCTTTCTCTACGATAGACTTCGTCGTAATATGCCTGGTCTCGTCCTTTTTCGGCTCGAGTAGGCTTCTTGCTAATCGTCCCGTAATTAAGCCCGTACGGGACTTTGGGAATCATGTCCCGGCTGTAAAGAAAGCCCAATATGCATCCTGAAATTGCTGCTAGTCCGGTCAAAATTTGCCCTGGACCGGAAGCGTATCGGAAAAAAACGCTCGCCACAATAAGAATACCTAGCCACTTTGCTGCGACCGGAATGCACATGAAGATTCGAATCGTCATGTTCGGGTACCTAGTCGCCCATATCGCAACCAAAATCGCGTCGGGCACCAGCATTCCCATGAGTGGTGACCGGACGAGCGACAGCGACAAGGCACCAATAACAGAAATTACGAGCAACAAATAGAAGAATTTCGTACTTCCATGATCACGTTCCAGCATGCTCCCAACCCAAAACAGCCACATCACTTGCAAGAGCAGGAAGATTGGTTGAGGATCACCAAGAAATGGATAAGTGAACAGGGTCCAAATTCTTGGCAACAAATTGCCATCAAATGACAAGTAAGTCATGGCAAACAGTGGCGTAGCCCACGTAACCAGCGAACCAAGGACAACCAAAGCGCATAGCCCAATGGTTATTGGCGCAGTTTGCTGTCGAAACCACTTCATCGGATCCTGCAACGCCATACATTCATTATGACGTTTGGTTACTTGTTTGGAGTGCTGCGGACTTGTCCGCGCTCTGTCCTGCGAGACTTGTCTCGCTGAAAGCGATCGTCTCGAAGTTAATAGGAGGCGGTTTCTCACCGTAAAACACCCAAATCGAATATCCTTTACCTATTGAAAAAGAAGGCAATCATCTTACTATCGGGCGGACTCGATTCCGCGACCGTCCTAGCCGATGCAACCGCGCAAGGCTTTGCGTGTTACGCCATGTCATTTGACTACGGGCAACGCCACCGAGTCGAGCTTGAGCTTGCTGCCAAGCAAGCGGCTAACCAAGGTGTGACCAAACACATTAATGTCAAAGTTGACCTTCGGCAATTTGGCGGATCGGCTCTCACCGCGGACATCGATGTCCCCAAGGATCGCGACGAAGCCACCATGGATGCCGAAATCCCAATCACCTACGTGCCAGCCCGCAACACCGTTTTCCTATCCTATGCACTCGCTTGGGCCGAGGTGTTAGGAGCCGACGACATCTATATCGGCGTCAATGCTCTGGACTACTCTGGCTATCCAGACTGTCGACCCGAGTTTATTGCGTCCTTTGAAGCGATGGCAAACCTCGCAACGAAGGCAGGAGTCACTGGCAACAAAATGTCGATCCATACTCCCCTCATTGACTTAACCAAAGCTCAAACAATCGAGCTCGGACTTTCCCTCGGGGTGAAGTACGAACTGACCAGCAGCTGTTATGACCCCGAGCCGAACGGTAAACCCTGCCGCCACTGCGATTCATGTTTGCTCCGCGAACGAGGCTTCTCCGGATTGGGACTGATTGATCCTCTGATTCTCAATTTCGGAGGATAACTGATGCCAGAATACTATTGTCTAACCGGGCTGATTTGCTAAATGCTTGAGGCTTGCAGCCAGAAGCTCGCTTCCCCAGGAAAGCGATCACCAGCAAAAGTCCGCGGTCGCTCACCAGCATCAATAATCGAAACCAAACATGGCGAGCGACCCCGCCGTAGGCGATCACATCATAATAGGAATAACTTCCAAACAAAACCATGAAACTCCGTATCGCCGAAATCTTCCACTCCATCCAAGGTGAAGGAATTTGGGCGGGCGTCCCTTCGACGTTCGTGCGGCTGAGTGGATGCAACCTGCGCTGCGTCTGGTGCGACACCCCCTACGCATCTTGGAAACCCGAAGGTCCCATGATGACGATTGACGAAATCCTCGACCAAGTCGTGTCGGCAAATCTTAACCATGTCGTTGTAACTGGTGGTGAACCAATGCTATTCGATCCAATAAATGATCTAACGACGCGGCTTAAGAACCAAGGAAAGACCATAACTATCGAGACCGCTGGAACCATCTATCGGGACCTTCCTTGCGATCTGATGTCGATTAGCCCCAAACTCGCCCACTCAACTCCCGTCGGCGACACTCAGTGGGAACAAAGACACGAAAATCTCCGCCTCCAACCCGAGGTCCTTCGCAGTCTGATAGCAAACTACCCGTACCAACTAAAATTCGTGGTCTCAACTGGGGAACCTGCCGAAATCGCGGAGATCGAAGCCCTCCTCAAAGCCATCGGACCCGTTCCAGCCGACCATGTTCTCCTTATGCCCGAAGGACGCGATCAAGCCACGCTTTGGACGAAAGCCAAACTCCTAATCCCGATTGTAACCGAACGAAACTGGCGGCTCGCCCCACGTCTCCAAATCGATCTCTTTGGCGACACTCGCGGCACATAGTTAGATAACTGTTTGGGCGTTTCATGTCTCCGGATGTGAAGTTCGTTTTGAGAAGGTGTTGCATGGATGACACAGGATTTTTAGCATCGGGAAATGATTTTCGATTCAGAGTTATGCTGTGTTCCTGAACATGGAACGAAAATCGGTATTCCCGGTGCATCCAGTTCCGTACCTGTCTCATTCGAGTGCGCACATTTGAAAATTCTGCACGACATTCTCAGGCTTCTCATGTGTTTTGATGCCTCATGGCATCAAGCAGGAACGGGTCGATTGGTCTGGGAGTTGGGTTTGGTGGTTGCAGTTGCCTTTCTGGGGCTTTGATGAAGGTTTGGTTCACAGTGGGCTTTTCTCTTGGTTGGTGAGTCTTGGCTTCTTGAATCATGGGAATTGGTTCTGGGTTGGCAGCCGCAATTTCGATGATCTCGGTTGTTTCGCTCTCAGGTTCGTAGGGGACTTCCCACTTGTAGTGGGAAGCGTAGCGGGGACGGATTTCGCATCTTCTGACTCCAAGATCAAAGAGGGATCTTCGGGTTCGAGTGAGGAGTGAGATCGCTCGGTTGAACCTGATGTGGTCTTGACTGTATCGACGCTCAAGTTGTTGGAGCTTCTTTTGGTTCTCATCCGTTGGAGGAAGGCTCTCGAGTCGGTTACCGGTGTTTCCGAGTTGAAGCCAGCAGGTGATGATTTGTTCGACGATCATTCGTTCTAGTTGGCTTGCTCCTTCTTGGAGGAG
>JAYVHY010000173.1:0-4370 GCA_043770615.1 Armatimonadota bacterium
TTGGCCGATTTTGCGAAAGAGCACAATGCTCGTCCACTAGATATCGAAGTCTATGTAGTGAACGGAAAGCGAAGGTTTGCCGGAACATTCATTCGCAACACTGGAAGTGATTCGGTTGAATGGAAGACCTTTGACGACCAATCGTTTGAAGAGTTGGAGAGTATGGTGGACAAGTTCCATGGCCGAGTCATTGATATTGATTGCCGCACGTCAGGTTCGAAAAGATCTTACTGCGGCGTGATGATCAAGAATGAGGGAGCATTCTCTAAGGCACATTACTTTTTCGGCAATCGAACGATGAAGGAAGTAAAGGACCTGATTAACAAACACAATATGCAATTGACCGACATTGAAAGGATTGAGGATGACAAGTACGCTGGCGTGCTTGAAAAGTCAGATGCGGCTTGGTGGTGGCAGGTTGGTAAGACTTGGGAGGAAATGAAGATGTCGGTCAAACAGTTTGGTTCACGAGTGATTGATATCGAACGATACGAGACTGGCGGAAAGGATCGATACGACTACATCCTTATCAACAACAGCAATGAACTTGAATCTAGAATTGGCAATTTGCTACGCAGTTCTGCAGATGGAGTTAGAGGATTCTATCTTCGTGAAGTGGGTGGTTCGCTTTTAGGCGATTTGATGGCTGACTACCAATTCTATCCGGCTAGCTCGATCAAAACTATTGAGCATGCCTACTGGAGCTATCGGGTTGACAAACTGGGGCTATCACCAACTTTGCAGGTTCCGGTGTACACAAATGATGGCGCCGATACTCATCCAAAGAGTGATAAATCGGTCAGTCAAACCCTTCAGTTGACTCAGCAAAACATGATGTTTAATTCCAGCAATGCTGACACCAATGCGCTCCAAGACGCTGCGGCAAATGGCGATGGCGTCGCCGGACGGGCCGCAATTGACCAGTTCAAGGTAAAGGTCCTTGGGATCGATGGTGACCTAAAAATCAATCACAAATTCGGAATCTCTGGCTATAAAAGTGCCAACCCGAATATTGGGACCCTCCGTGAATACGGTCGGCTATACGAAACGCTGACAAACGGCTCAGTATTTTCCAAGACTGGCTTCAGTTACTTTCGAAACAACATGCTTAATGAGACCAGAAATTCCGGACTCACCAACGGATTGCAAAGTGTGGTGATCCAAGAGGGAACGGCTTTGGGAATGAGTCAAGCTGAGAGAACGGCTTTTTGGAAAGCAGCTCAATTCATTTGGAAGCCGGGGAATCTAATCGGCACCACGTACATTTCAAGCGCGGGCGAAGTGGAGTTATCGTTTAAGAACAAACGTGGCGGTCTTGATGTCCATAAATACGTAGTAGGTGCATTTGTGGACAAAGTTAGTAACACGACTTTCACCGTAGGAAGCATGAGTGGGACAGTGATTCCTGAGATTATGCGAGGCGAAATACGAAAAGCAATGGCAACCTGGAAATAGGACTCTGCAACTCTTCACCCACCGGCTTTTGTGGGTGAAGAGATTGATGCACTGTCAGTCACATCGCCAATACCAGGTGTCATCATACGCGGTGCCGGTGCCGGTTGATTCGTTTGACTTATGCCCGAATGGGTCAACAATCGAGTTGTCGAATTGCCCGGCGTTGGTCACCGACTTGGCATGGGAATCGGCGTAGATTACGCTTCCGCCAATTGAAGACCACCGTTGGAAGTAGCCGCAATCGTAGCCATACTTCGTACAGTCGGGGTCATTCTTTTTTTCGAAGAACGGCATCATTTCAAGTCTAATTGAGCGGGTATTGGATGGGTCTGCGAATTGGGTATCGGTAACCGTCCAGTTCTCAGTTCGAGGAGTGTCGTTTTGCATGCTGAAGTCCTTTACAACTGTGAAGCTACATTTGTTGAACCGATAGGAGGTGCCGTACGCTTGCCAATAGGTGGTGCTTGGTCGCGTCGTGAGGCCCGGATCTGAACCTAAATATGGTCCTCCGGAGTCGATCGGACTCTTAAAGATTTCTTTGCTCTTACAGTAGGGCAGCAACAATGTTTCTGTACCAAAGTGGCCATCGATCCACGGAGCAGGAGTGGTGTTGTAGGCGTGAAAGATGGGGAGGGTGTCGTCGTTGTCGGCGCCGTACATCTTTTGGGAAAGGGCGATCTGCTTGGCATTGCTCAGGCAAGCGGTTCGCTTGGCGGCTTCTTTGGCTTGGGCGAAGACGGGGAAGAGGATGGCGGCGAGGATCGCGATGATCGCGATAACGACGAGGAGTTCGATAAGCGTAAATGCTCGTTTCATATTTTCAACCTGAACTGCCGCAATTAATTTCGCGGCAGGGCAGGGAAATGAATCCAAGCCGAGCTCACGCAATCCCTACACTGGTACTAACCAGATCAGGTTCGAAGGGTATAACGGTTCGATTCCGTATCTCAGCCTATTCAGGCACCCCTTGCGAGCAATTCGTAGATTTATTTTACACGAAGTTTTAGGGTGATCAAGGAATAACTCCCACGGTTTGCCTGAAGAATGCCGCCTCATTTTCATTGGTTCAGGCTCACCGATCCCTCTTGGAAAAAGGGATATCTTGGTTCTGACGAACCGAAAAAAAGAGATGATTACGACTTGGTGCGGAGCATCATCAGTAATCCCCAGGAGTTTCTGACGGATCCGATCAAGAGCATCATCACAGGGCTAAGCATAAGATAAAGTGCAAGTTCAGGCTGGGTTTGAATTACGAAGCCGCAGCCTAACAGGAAAATGTAGCTTATGAACGTCATCCAATAGGATCGAACGAGGAATCCCTTGTTAGGGTCAGCTTCGTCTAACTTTCGGTTTCTCAGCTTGATGGTCCAAATGAGCCCAATTATTGCGATGACAATGATTGGCAAAAGAAGTTGCAATTTTGCATGGATTGGGACAAGCATTTGAAAAGCAAGGATGAGCAACATGAGATAGTTGCTGAAGGTCAATCTTGCTAGTCGAAGAAAGTGAGAGTTCTCCTCTTCATGAATCTGTTTGGAGTGAAGGGCTAGGCTCACAAACAGTAAGCCCATGAGCGTAGCCGTCGCCCCGGCAAGGGTGTAGTAAAAAGTCTGCCAATCTTTCGTGATTTGAGTTAGGTTCTCTGGCATGGCGTTATTCTACTTTCAAAGTCATTTCGTTCGAAACGGGGCGGCAGGGAGCCCAGCTTTGTTAAACAAAGTCACAACGGGATCATCGTCCCAGGCGTAGCGGACTTGGGTTGGTTCCTTCACTCCCGGTGCCGAAAGTACGACAGTTTTGCCAATGACTTTGGCGTCTGCCCACTCGAATTTTCCGTTTCGACCTGCAATGGCAAAGCCAGAATGTTTGGCGTTGCGTATCTCAAGTCCTTCGGCATTATCAAATTCAACTTGAATGACCGCTCCGCCGCGAGTTATTTTCTTAAATGTCGGACCAGTGGCTTCAATTCTTCTGTTGAAGACCATTTTCAGTGCCGACAAAGCGAGACGTCGACCAACTTCTTGCTTGTTGGTCGGGTGGATATCTTGTCCGTCTCCAATATCGATGCTGACTGCCATCGCGGCATTCTTGGCTCGTTCAACGCCGGTTTCCTGGGCTTCTCGCAACTCGGCCCACGCCGAGTTGACGGGGTCGCCGTTTTGCTTGCCGTAGTTAGCAAGTTGCACCACGAAGAACGGGAAATCGCCTTGCTCAAATCCGCGACGCCAATCATTGATCATGGACGGAAGAAGTCGTTCATATTGTTCAGCTCTGCCAACATTGGATTCGCCTTGGTACCAAATTGCGCCTTTGATCGTCATAGGCATCAACGGATTGATCATCCCGTTGTAAAGGGTTGTCGGCCACCTTGGGTTGTCCTCGACGAGGTCGGGCATGGGCTTCGAGGGCTTTATCTCAAAGCCTTTTTTCATCTTCCATTTGCCGCCAAGTGGGACGATAGTGTTGCCAAAGCGGATGTCAAAGTTGTCGGCTCCCGTGGTGAATCCGGCGTTAGGATTGTTGCCAACTAGTCGAATCGTAACCACGTTTTTCCCTGGCTTGAGTGTGCCAGCCGGAATGCGATGATTTCGCCAGTTCAGCACTCCGTTGCCGCTTCCAACTCGCACGCCGTTCACATAATTCATGTCTACGCCATCGTTAGAGCCGGTAACCAAATATGCGTCTAAGTTTGGAAGTTCCAATGGAAGTTCGACAGTTTTGCGGAACCAGGCAACGCCCCGATGTCCGCCAAGTCCAATTCGGTTAAAGCGAGCAGGGAGGTCAACAGTTTCCCAGTCGCTGTCATCAACATTCGCGCCCGAGAGGTCTTCACCGTTGTCTTTAACCCACTTCTCGACCATGTCTGCGGTGCTGAGGGCACCCGGTTTGGCCATTGCCTCAACTGCGTCGGTTTG
>JAYVHY010000174.1:0-4368 GCA_043770615.1 Armatimonadota bacterium
TGGTTGTTTCCTGGATAATGGTTGTTGGTTTCATCTATCAGATTTTTTGGTTGTTCGGTATTTATCATGGTTTGGTTAGGATTTGGACCTGAATTCTTAAAAATCGGAGAACAGAGATCGGAGATCGGAGATCAGCAATTCTAAGTTGTACGGTTAAGCTTTTGGCTTTTGGCTGGGGACTCAACTTCGTCCCGGCCAAGCAGACCTCGCTGACTCTGCGGGAACTTCGCCAGGGGGCGGCAAAGGATGCCGAACTGCTCGAAGGTTTTGGCTCCTCAGCGCAAGTAGAAGTCGAAAAGCAATTCCTAAACCTTGGAATGGTTGGCACAATATCAAATGATTAGGTTGTAGCAGTAAAGTCTGTGAGAGTCTTTAATATATAGACGTATGTCTAGTAAAAAATGTTTCATCAAGTTTTAGCAACTGGTAAATCTTGGTGTTACCCTCTTAAACTTTCCGGTACCTTCATTTGCTTTTGAATTGTCGAAGTTTGCTTATGAGCTGCGATTCTTACCAATACGCTAGGCTCGAGAAGTTTTGGTTGAACATGCCTTTCGAATGTATAATTTAGGCGTGGAGACGGGGACAGGGAAGCTCGCGATCAAATTGTTTGGCCCGATGACTGTCTCAGAGTCTGGTGCCCCACCTATTCGTGTACCAAGCGGGAAATTGGCGGCCCTTTTGGGGGTACTGGCAATGAATCCTGGGATCGCGCATCCTCGTGAAACTCTGGCCTCGATGATCTGGCCAGATCTGGATGCGACTGGCGCACGCAGGAACTTGCGACAACAGGTGTTTGTTCTCAAGCAGTTTCTTGATCAATTTTCGGGCGATTTCTTAGTTATCGATCCAGATACTTTACTCTTGCGATCCGATTCTTGTACGACCGACCTCCAAGCGTTTTGTCAAGGAATTGAAGCTGACAAAGAGGAAAGTTGGATAGCAGCGATCGCGGCAAAAACGGGCTATTTTTTGGAGGACTTGGACGACCCGAGTACAGATCTCACGCGGCACCGGCTTGATGAAGCCAATGCGAAAACGCTTTTTCGGCTCATTAAGCTACGTTACTCGGAAGGAAGATACGAGGATGCGATCGAATTTGCAAAGCTCGCAAAGGTGGATGATCCTCTCAGCGAGCGAGCCAGCTTTGCATTGATCAGATTGTATTTTGCAAATCGTCAATTTTCGTTGGCAAAGGCTGAATACGATAACTTGAGCAGAAATCTGATTTCGGAAGCCGGAACTCAGCCTTCACTGACCTACAAGCAACTGATCAGTAAATCAACCAAGGGATCAACGACTATTGACTTTGAGGACTTCACTGAATTAAAGAGTCTTACTATTCCGGATCGTTCGACCGGGTTTTCTTGGCGATGGGGCGGAGCAATCCTTATTGTTTCGGTGGTTTTGGTCTTGGTATTAGGGAATCTTTTCGTTCAAAGGTTTCGCCCGGGTGCTACTTATGAAGAGATTAAGGCGCAATTTGTTAGCCTATCAACTCAGGAAGTATCAAGTTCTAATCGGGCGGCTCAAGCAGAGGCTCTCCGTCAAATTGGCGAGTTCGCATGGAAGGATGCGTACGGGGAGCGAGAGAGCTTTTGGCAGAATGAGTTGGGTCCCCAAATGCAGAGGTTCAACGAAATCATGGATTGGTGCTCAAAAAACCGTCCAAATGACGCAGTAAGCATTGGAGGGGCTCTGGAGCGTTATTACCTGTTGGTGAGTGACGAGCGTCAGTGGGGGCTCCGGCTTGGTGAGGCTCTCGATCGGGCAAAACCTGAGCGGAACGCGGTTTATGCTCGTGGGCTTTATACGTGGGTAATTGCAAATCCTACGGGCGATCCTGTTGTGGTCAAATCTCGCCTTAAGCAAGCTGAAGAAATCTATCGTGAGCTTGGCGACCGGGAAGCCGAGGCACAGGTGGTTCGGGTGCGCGGATTCAGTCTGGCGGCCAGCTTTCACACAATTGAAGCTCGAGTTGAATACGAGAAAGCACTTGCGCTCAACATTCAGGTCGGGTCTGATAAGGGCATAGCATTGTGCAACTTTTGTTTAGCGGTAATGGGTCGGGATCCACGGGAAAAAGTGGAGGATGATCAGATTCGGAGGTCTCGACACGCGATCGTTGCTTATGATGGATTCGGTAAAGTTGGGAATACATGGGGGCTAAGAAGTTCAGCGAGTTTGATTTCTTCATTTGGGTTAACAATCCCGGTGAAACCGGAAAATTTGGACCTTTTGAAAGATTGTCGATCAAAACTTCTGAAAGCCGCGGAACTTGAGCAATCTCTCGGTAGCAAGAACGGTGAGCTTGAAGATGTGTCGAAAGCGGTCTTGGTATCGCAAAGGATCGGAGATAACCGGGAAACGGCACATTTACTGATCCGGATCGCTCATGAAGGATTTGGTTCGGGATTGTCTAACAAGGACCGCTATCTGCTTTTGGTTGCAAGTTACCGGTTGAGTCGAGAAACCTTCGAAAAAGAGGTAGGCAAGGTGAATCCGGTGGAAGCCACGATGGCTTTAGAATCGCAGGAAGGAAAGGCGGCAGTCTTAGAAGCAAAGGAACTTGCAAGGAATCTGAGTGCGGATCAAATGATCTCCCAAGTCTTGAAATAACGACTTGACGGATTCATTGACGCTCTCATTGACGCTCTGATTGACGTCCTGTCTGAATAATTCATTCTCGTGGTCTCACTACAATTTAGGAGAATCACCAGGGAATAAGAATGCATTTTTCACATTTAAGATTGAGTGTTTATTTGGGCAGTCTTGGGCTTGCCGCCATGGGGCAAGCCTCGTCGTTTGATTACGTAGGCTTGAACGACACGTGGCCAACCAGTGGCTGGGGTTCTTCGGCGGATTGGTCTTCGGAACTTGGACTCGACTATCGATGTGGCTGGGGTACAGACGGCACCAGTACCACGCTTTCCGGGGATGGAACGGGTTGGTCCAATAAGGCGTTAGCTGCCGGTGCCGACAGCGGCTTTGCCCTAGGTTGGGAATTGAATAAGAAGGGCGGGGCTGCGGGTCAAACGTTTAGTGGTGGTGATGCTCAGATTGCAGCAGCAGGACCCCTCGATACTGCCATTTCTTCGATGCATCTGTTCAATGAACTAGGCGAAAATAACCCTGGGCACGGCATCGAAACGGGATCATACATTACTTCAACGATGGGTTGTTCGCTCGACTATCAGTGGCAACCAATTTACTATGCGATGGAATGGGTCGTGACTTATTCTGGAGTAGGCGAAGCGTTTGGCAGTGTCGGTGTTGGCGGATTTGGATGGGATTACCAACCGAACCGGACCCTCTTTAGCGGCTTGATTACCGGTTCTGGAACAGTTTCCGGTACTTCGTTTGGGGTTTCGACTCGATATAGTTCGAACGGAACTTATAATTATCCCTTGTTTGCGTTTAGCTCGAATCTTCGAGATTATGCCGGCGCTCCTGGTGCAGGACGGCTAGATACAACCCTTCGCTTTCGATTCTCGGATCAGCCAATTGAGTCGGTTCCGGAGCCGGCTTCACTGCTCGTCTTGGCACTTGGAATTGTTCCCCTGCTAAAGCGCAGATGGTCTAAACACTGATTTAAAGACGAAGATTGCGTCGATGTAACTTGTGGCTCGGGTTGCCTTGTCGAGCCGAGTTATCCCGCCGAATTCAGAATTACGGGGGGAGTTTTGATATGACCGACACTCTCCTTGGCGCATGATGTAGAGGAATCAAGCTCGATTTTGGACCAGCGAGCCATTTACTGAGCCACCGATATCCTCGCAACACCCTCTGAAACTTCGCCTCAATCCATTTGATCGGTTGTACTTGTCCGTCAGTTAAACACTGGTTTCTCCCTCCTGCGAGCATCCCAGCCTTCGTCAATCCTCCTTCGTCAATCCTCCTTCGTCAAGGCACTTCGGCGGACAGGAGCACTTCGGCGGACAGGAGCGCTACGGCGGACCTTCGGGATGTCGGTCTGGTCGTTGCCCGTGTCCAGCGCCACAAAAGTTAACCCCTCCCTCGATAGTGGCTAGCCCAACCATCTCTCACTGGTTTCTCACTCCTGCGCGCATCCCAAGCCTTCGTCAATCCTCCTTCGTCAAGGCACTTCGGCGGACAGGATCACTTCGGCGAACAGGAGCACTTCGGCGGACTGGAGCGCTACGGCGCGCCGGCCCAGCGTCACCTCAAAAAAGACTGCCTTTTTGGCAGTCTTTTTTGAGGACTCTTGTTCAACGCAGATGTCGGTCTGGTCGCTCCGCGTCTCCAGTGCCACAAAATAGCCCCGCCCACGAAAGTGGCTCGCCCCAGCTTACGCTAATGACTCGTCGAGGTCTCGTATAACTATTCTTCGTTCTACTTAAAACCATT
>JAYVHY010000175.1:0-4365 GCA_043770615.1 Armatimonadota bacterium
AGGATGCTCCACAAAGTAGTGCTCATCGTAGACCTTAAATGCGAGTGCGTCTTTGGTCAAATGGTGATCAGGAATAGGTTCTAAGGTGACATCACAAGCTGACGGATGCTGAATAAACGAACCGCCCATTAACTCGTGAATACCTGGAGCTATAGAGTATCCAACTGTTCCTGCGTGAACAACTAGCAAACCGCCTCCACTACTAACAAATTCGCAAAGGGCTTCGCCAGAGCTCTCGCTTGTCCAGGGAGTTGAATCGGACGGTGAATAGACATTCAGCTTCGCAAGAACTACTGCGACGTATGAATCGGGAAATTCCGATAAAGGTCCATCAGGAGCTTGAGTCAGATCAAAGTTCTCGTCAAGCGATGCCCTCAGCCCTGCCATAACGTGGTCGCCAGAATGATACTGATCTCCACATATGACAAGGACTTTCTTTGACATTACGTTGTCTATAACTCTTTTTCAGTCCAATCTTGGGCTCGAAATAGCTGGCCGGCCGTGTCATCTGTTAACAGAGCGGGAACCAGTGCACCGGGAAGAACCGACTCAACTGCTCCGGGCGCGTTTGGCCCGCCGAGATCTGTACGCAACCAACCCGGATCGAGTAAGTTCATCAGGACCCCTTTTTCCTTCAGGTGACCTGCGGTGTCCGTAACAAATTTATCGACCGCTCCTTTGGATATTGAATATGCGATTAACTCAGGTTGATCTTGAATGCCAGAAGTGACATTAACGATTCTTCCCCAGCCCTTCTCTACCATTCCAGGAATGAGACGGTGACATATCGTGATTAATGCAGTCACGTTGACTTCAAAACTGGCTCGGAAGTCATCTGCCGGTACCTTCAGCCAATCTTGTCGATAGGGAGTCATGACTGCGGCGTTGTTGTAAACAATGTCAATCGCGGGACCATCTGCCAGGAGTGCAGTTAGCATTTCCTCGACTTGGGATGAATCTGACAATTCCGCCGAAACCTGCCGAACTTGGACGCCTTTAGCTTCAAGTTCGGCAGCTAATGATACCGTATGAGAAGCATCCCTACTATGCAGGATCACGTTGCACCCATAGTCAGCCAGTCCTAAACTGACTTGTCGTCCTATTCCTCGACTTGCGCCAGTGACAAGGGCCCACTTTCCACTAATATCTGCTTTGTTCATGTTGTTATTCTTTTCCTTTCGGGTCAACTTTTGAAGTTTCAAGGGCCTTCTTGACATAAGACCCCCAATACGGGGTTGGCTTGTAATCCCATCCGGTTACCAGGCAAGGGTTTGCACTCGGATGGAAACACCATGCCGTCCAACTCAGCTCATGTTTGTTGATATAAGCAATGACCTCGGGAGCCCAGCTTTCCGTGTAAACGTTTTCATGGGCCGGGTGTCCTGGCTCCCAAGGTTTTGTCCCAACTTCACCAACAATGACGGGATACTTTGCAATCACTGGAGTCACATTTGCGTCCCAATCCTTCTTCCACGGATAGATGTGCGTCGCATATACAATTCCGTTTCCGGTTGGATCCGAAAGGGCGTACCCGTTCATGATTCCTCTCAAATCGTACGCCCAATCAAGACCGCCTACGACGACAATATTCTTGGCACCAGTAGATCGAACTCCATCAAGGAGTGCCTGCATCCCCGGCGAATGATATTTTAAGTAGAGTCCACGAGTTGGATCACTGTTTCGTTCCTCGACCATTCCCCCATTCTTCCAAACCTCCCAGGATACGTCGTGGGGTTCATTGTAGAGATCAAACATGACGGATGGATGGTTCGCATATCGCTTAGCGAAATCTTTCCAAAAGACAAGGCTTAGGTCGTCAGGCATAGAGTGCTGACCAACGAATTGGCCCCATTTACCGCCGTTTGACCAGTGAAGGTCAAGCAAGGCAATTCCCTTTTTGTCCGAAATGCGCTTAACGACACTGTCAATCAATTTGCGATAGGCTTGTCCACCGTCAGGATTTCTTTCCCCTTTGTAGTACCCATACCAGAGGTCTTGGGTGAGAGGTATTCGAATGATCTTTGCGTTCCACGAACCCATGGCCGCATCCAGAGATTGCATAAAGTGGTCTCCTTTTGGATCCCACTCAAGGCTTGGAATATTCACACCCTGTAGTCGAACAACCTTCCCTGAGCCATCATGAATCTTATTTCCTACAACCCGAAGTCCTTTGAGGGCACCACGCTTAATCGGAGATATAGGCACTGGCTTAGCTGCCGAAATATGAAGTTCCTTTGAAGACTCGGTAAGGGAGCATTTGGCAAACCAATATGTTTGACCGGGTACGGTTCCAAGATTTGTAAAAGTAAGCCGTGCATTGTCGTCGTCCCACGGACCGTCAAACGCAAATGTCTTTTGAGTCCATTCTGTTGTGATCGGCATTTCGACTGCCGCCCCGTGGTGTTCCCATGGCTCGTGGTTTTGCATACAATTGACCGTTATCACAGTTTCTTGCTTTGCCTTCACCCAGAAGGTCAAGTTGTATTTCTTGCTTTTTGAAATCTTCAGATTTGGCTGATAGGTTTGCAAACGCCAAGACTGATCTCCGACACTCAGAACGGTTAGTTTCATTGCCGAAGACCCGTCTGGACCTTCTTTTACAAATTCTGCTTTGCCCTTTGCACCCGCTTCTTCTAGTACCCATTTTGATGCTCCTGCGGAGAAATCTCCATTGGTAAGAATCTCAACCGATTTGGGTTCAACGGTCCTGGCGCTAGTTTGTTGGAAGCGGTTGCTCGTGCAAGCTATAGTTGCTAGAACGACTCCAGTCAATAGGATTGGAATGAGGATTAGGGATTTAGTCTTCTGGGTCATGGTTTGGTGTCCTGTCGTTGAGTGAAAATGCGATTAAGATTTATCGAGGCTCCTTGTTCTGGGGGCGCCACACGACGATCGTACAATGACTTTTGGGATTGCGACAATATGATCTGGCTCGTTCCCTTCTCTCTGATTACGAATTCGCTCGATCAGTAGTTTGACAAATTCGGAAGCAAGCGGTTCGATGTGTCCTCCAACGGTGGTGAGCTGTGGCGACAGATAAGAAGCCAGATCAATATCGTCAAACCCAACCACGGTCATTTCAAGTGGAATGGAAATCCCGGTATTAGCGAGGTGTTTGTAAACCAAAGCAGCCAAGGAGTCCTGATAGGCAAAAATTGCGGTCGGAGGTTCTGGATTGTTCAACAGTCCATGAACCGCCAGCTTCACTCCCTCTTCGCTTTGAGCATCGACATTCATCTCGTCGGAAAGCGATAGACCTGCATTTCTTATTGCTCGCGTAAATCCAAGAACTCGGTCGAATTCGCCACGATGAGCCGGCTTTCCAACAATTGCAATGCGGGTATGCCCCAATTTAATAAGATGCTCTGCTAGCTCTTCTCCACCTTTCGCGTCATCTCCAGTAACCATGTCAATATGATCAGCATCTTCTACCCAGCCCATGAGAACAATTGGAATGCCAGCATTGACGAGGGCATTGACTTGGCTTCGCGCCACAAGTCCTTGCTCCGCAGTTACCAAGAGAATCCCATCCGCCCGATTTTCTCGCAATGACGAAATACAAGCAGCCTCGTATTCTTGGTCAACTCCGCTAAGGTGCAATTGAAGACTAAATCCAGAATCCTTTACCAAGTCTGCAACTCGTTGAATCAGTTTTGGATAATAGGGATTAAGGACTTCTGGAACGATGAGTCCAATTGTTCGAGTCGAGCGAGTTTTTAGGTTTCGAGCGACTTGGTTGACTTGATATCCGAAATCCTGGGCCAATGCCTGAATTCGTTCCTTCGTTTCGGAGTTAACAAGTGGGCTATTGGCTAATGCACGGGACACAGTGGAGTGAGAAACACCCGCTTTTTTGGCAATGTCCTCGAGCGTAATCAAAGACTTCCCTTCCCTGATCTACCAAAAGTGCACACGATTGCAAGAATTCTACCAGACCTTTGCAATCGTGTGCAACCAAGATTGAAAAGGTCTGTCAAAAGGTGCTGCGCCTAACGAATCTAATGTAATATGTCCTCTGACATCGGGTTGTATGAGTGGATCAGATTCAAATAATAAGGATGACCTTGGCTTTACTTATGTAGAGGAAGCCGGCTCGGAGGTTAAAATATTTCATAACGGTCGATTTGCAACGGTTCTTCGGAACCTAGCGGCAACGAAGTTCCTGGCTGAAGTCCTAGCTTGTTCCTTTGCCGAACAGCAACAGATAATGGCCCGGGTGACAGGCAACTTTAAGCGGGGAAATGAACGCAAAGCAAAGTCGCATCCAAGAAATTTGTAGAGCCGTGTTGAAAGCGAACTGATATTTTCATATACTGTGGGAGCGGGTCATTCGTGATTCCGGTAACAAATGGTATGAGATTGTTT
>JAYVHY010000176.1:0-4360 GCA_043770615.1 Armatimonadota bacterium
CTAAGAGGGCTTTGCCATATCCGACGGGGTCTCTTTGGGTCAACGACGTGCTCCCCACGACATCCGTCATGAGGAACGCGCGATATGTTTCGTTCCCTAGCCCCACCATTGATAGCAGTATAAACGATGCAGGCGTTTGTACGAGACAAAGTTTCAAGCATCGTTGTAACTGCGACCAGCAACTCGGGCACTTAGGGAGTTCAGGTTAATGGTTCCGGTAGCATACTGAAACGGTGGATGGGTTTAAGAAGCAACTTTTGACGATAACCGGGCCTTCGTCGGCCTCAACCTTGACGGTGACGGTGCCCGCTCATAACGCGAGCGGGACGAAAATTGAGGAAACCACGAGCAGTACCGTCGCTCAATAGTTTTGTTGGGATGCATTTCTACACGATGCATCCCTAAATGGTTCGCTCAAAGGAGCCAATTACGTACACCTGATTCCATGATACGAAAAGTATTGAGATCAAAAAGAAATAACTGCCAATGATTTGCTTGTCTTAGAAACTCAAATTAGCGGTATTTGCAACAATTTGAGATGTGTAGGATTTGTTATTCGAATCAACAACGGTGAGAAGAGCATCAATGACGCATCTTGACGGAAAATGAAGCCCTCCTTGGTCTGCCGTGACGGTTACTTCGATAGGAAAGGTATGGAATCCGTTTACTGTGGTTACGCTGTTAATAGGTAAGACAAAGCTGATGGGCTTATTTACATCATTTGGGACAGGAATCCCAGGCTGGGCATTTACGACGGCCAATTTAATTCTTTGAGTGCCCGCAGCTGTATTTGACACTGGACCAAAGGCGGTAAGCACAAGTTTCAGACTTTTGATAGTTGCATCTGGAGTTGATGTGGGCGTAAACACGCAGTTCATTTTCCATGTCGCCGTCGTTCCGTAAACAATGCCACCAATTGGCTGGGTAACGGATCCGCCGGGATTCAATGGCTTGTCTACAATTCCAATTGGATTTGTCCCTGTTTCAAGAAAATGAACACCTGAGGCGAAATTTCTCGAATCCTTTAGATTCTGGTTGCTTGGATCAAGCTGAGCGGGACACCCTGTGATGGCAAGAACGGCAATCATCAACAATACACCAAGACCACAATTCTTCATTACATGAATACAATATCACGCTTGACGAAAAATTGCAATTATCTGAAGTCAGAGCGTCATTTATCTAAAATGATTTCTTTGATTCACCCTCGTCAGAAGTATTCTCGCAAACTTGCGAAGGAGAGAAATGCCTTTCCCAATCCTCATTTACGAGGATTGGGAACGCATACGTTCAAACCAGTTCAAATTCGAAATGCCAAATATTTCCTAGTAACTTAGATTAACCGCCCTACTAGCTGTGTTTGTATAAGTGGTGCCGGAGATGACCACTGTAAAAATCGCATCAACATCGCATCGTGCCTGAACATGGTTTCCATTTGAAGCATTTGCAGTAGCTGTTACTGTGAGAGTAAAGTGAGAGGAACCAGTTTCCGGATCAACAAGGGGCGCGGCTAACACATATGATGTCGTGCAATTCTGATCAACAAGCGCGGTCCCGTTAACTCCGGGAATGGTAAAAGTTGTCCTCGTATAGGGAGAAGTGCTGGATACTGGCCCGTAAGCTACCATCGCAACTTTACAACTGCTAATCGTCTGACCAGCATTTAGCGCGATATTAACGTCAAGTTGATAGGTTCCTCCTTGTCCATACACAATGCCATTTATTGTCGTTAATGTCCCGGTGGGAGTCCAAGGATGATCAGTAAGCCCGATTGGGTTAGTGCCAGTCTCTAAGGGTGTTATGTTCGTACCTGAGTTGTTCACAAGCACACTCTATCACTTTTGCAGCAAACATGCTTGCAATATATTAAATTAACAAATTATGAGGCAATTGTCTTTGATTAGGAACAAAAGCACATCATTCTCAAAATAGCAACCTATGGCATTGCAATTACTTCATTACTACCCTCGAACGGAGGTTTAAATCGAAACTATTCACGCTGGCGCCCTGAGCAATCAGGTCCTGAGCACGAGCACTATACTTCCGCTCCAATTTTGCGTTTCCGATGGAGTAGGCAGCAAGGCCCACAAAATAGTAAAATGCCGCCCGGTTATTGATATCCAAGATTGGCTCAAGTTTCTTAAGTTCAACAATATAGGGCTCTGAATCTTTGCCCTGGAGGAGAGCGCACGAAATAAGGTTAAGGTTGCAGCAGACAAATGACAAGTCTGACTTTTCGATTGACGATTTAATTCCTTCTAGTAGTAACGCCTCCGCTTTGCCTAGGTTGCCTTCTCTTAGTTCCAGCCTGCCTAAATTTAGGAGGGTCGTAACCCAGTTGTCCGTTTGGCCTTCGAGTCGATAGTACTCTTCAGCATCCTCTAACAGAGGTCGTGCGGAATCCAAGAAGCCTTGTTCCGTTAGAATCAATCCCTCGTTTAGTTTGGTTGAAATACTAATAGACCTGATTCCAGCCTTGTCAGCGAAAGTTCTCGCGGTCAAATAGGCTTGACTGGCTTGAGCCCAAAGTTGCTGCCGATACAATATTATTCCAAGGCGATTGTATCCGTGTGCAAACATCACCAGAATATTGTGGTTACCCCCAGCCTCTGGGGCTTTTGCTAGCATGGTTTGGAGCCAATGACTGCCTTCAATGGCGCCTGAAGTCATCCAATATCTTGCCAATTGGGTTGCTAATTTTAATCCGTGAAGATCTTTGTCGTCGGTTTCAGCAATAGCAGCGAGGGCGACTCGGAAATTTGGCATTTCGACCTCAAGCTCTTGACGGTTGTGTTCGTCATTCAGGTTATTGGTGAGTTCCTCGGAGCGCGTTAGCGCCCATTGGATAAGCGGTTCGCCCGGAGTGCTTCCGCCGAGAGTGTCACGCATGAAGACACGAATAACTTCAAGGAACCGGTAACGAGGCACGGGTTGTGCGTTGCGATCGAAACGGAGCAATGATGATTCGATGAGATTTCCTAGCGCAGCTTCTGCCTTTGGTCCCAACATCGTATTTGCAGCTTCAAAAGTAAACCCACCGGCAAACCAGGCGAGCTGCCCACACGCTTGCTGAGTCTCAGGTTCCAGGGTGTCAACGCTGCCAGTGAGGACAGCATCGATGCTACTATGTCGCCCCTTGGTGGTTTGCTTCCGAACGAGTTCGAATACTCGGTCGGCGATTTGTTTGACTGAGAGGCGGTTGACATAGAAAGCAGCAAGCTCGATGACAAGGGGGACGCCCTCGGCGGCGGAGCAAATTGATTGAACCAGGGCTTCATCACCGGGACCAAGCTCAAAAGCGTCATCGTGGGTTTTTGCCAGTTGTACAAATAGATCGACGGAAGCGGTGCCGTGCTCGTCCACGCCAAGGCCATCCAAGTTAAGTGCCGTACACGAGTGGAGCGACATTTTGACCCTAGAAGTGGCAATAACTCTTAGATTGGGGAGCGATTGTAAAAGGATGTTGACCGCTTCGGCTGCGGCGTTCGCCACGTGCTCGCAGTTGTCGACAATCATGATCAAGTCACTATTGATTGCTTTGATGAGTTCTTCAGTAGTTCGTAAACCGAACGTTCCTGCCAGCACTTGCTCGACCGACTTTGCATCGACGGCTTCGATGAGGTTGGCAAAAACGCATGGGTAATTCTGATTGGTCGCAACGACTTCGGCGGATCGAACGGCGAGGCGCGTTTTCCCGATTCCGCCTGGACCGAGCAGCAGCACGGCCCGTTGATTGCTGAGAATTGTGGAAATGCGATCAAGCTCGACGTGTCTACCAACGAACTGAGTTCCAAAAGTTGGGAGCCGGAAACGAGAGTCGGTCTTCAGTCTAAGAAACGGCTGATGATGATCGGCAGGATCTACTTGGTAGATTCGAGTCGCGGACTCCATGTCTTTCAGGCCATGCCACCCAAGATCATAAAAGCTTATTCCTTCGAGTTGGAGTTGTTGTCCCAATTCGGCAACGGTTGCACTGACGAGGATTTGGTCTGGGTGTCCGATATCACGGAGTCTGGCGCAGAGGTTGAGGGAGTGGCCAAAGTAGTCTTCGCCGTCTCCGTAGCAGACTCCGTAGTGGACTGAGTAACGGCAGGTAAGGATTGGATTGGGAATGGCTTTGAGAGCGGTTTGGAATGCGAGGGCGGCTCGGACGGCGTCGGCAGCGGATTCGAACTCACCAAGAAGGCCGTCACCTTGTCCTCGGGACTTGAGGAGTTTGCCTCCGCAGGCTTGAAAGGTGGATTCGGCGAGTTGGTTGTGAGCTAAGAGGGCTTTGCCATATCCGACGGGGTCTCTTTGGGTCAACGACGTGCTCCCCACGACATCCGTCATGAGGAACGCGCGATATGTTTCGTTCCCT
>JAYVHY010000177.1:0-4357 GCA_043770615.1 Armatimonadota bacterium
ATCAGGCGACAAGTTGAAATTGAACGAGAATATCTTGCCAAACATGGGATCGGCTTCCGCGAGAACGGCCCCAAAAATCATCAAGAACGGAATCGCTGCAAGACCACCGATCAACGCACCTCGTTTGGTACCAAGACTTTTGGTCGTTTTTACTTTTTTCCAATCAGCGATAAAAGGCAAGAATGCCCCTGCCGCTGGAATCGCAATTATAGCAGCCGGAGCCTTTCCAAGACTTTCCAAGAGATTCAATGACTTGCCCGATGCGCATCGCACTGCACAGTAACCCAAGGCTAAGAGCCCAACAATTATATTGAGAGTGTCTAGCCCTCGCGAGTCGGGAACTGCAAATCCATACGCAGCAACTGCCATCGGAAACACAAAGTAGCCAAGCTTAAACGTTGGCTCAATAATCTTGTTGTCTCTCAGAATCAAGACGATTGCGACAAGCAGGACACAAAGAATCGCTAGGTTAAAGCCGATTCCATCCGCCATCAGTAGCTCTTGGGAGAAGATCGCAAATATCCCGCTAGCGATGAGGGAAGCGACCACTATTCTTGGAGCAACTTTCATGTCTTACGACATTAAACACCGTTTTCGGATTTCGCGTTCCTCGGATCAAAGTACTCCTTTCGAGCCCTCGCTGTTTTGCGTGGATGTTTAGTTCAATCTGATCCAGCTGTCCAATCGAGTCCGATTGTCTGAAACTTAGTCATAAATACATGTTTCCCTTCCGCAAACACGAAATACAGCGAGTTGTCGGAAGATTCAATCGCATCTGCGCTGTTCATCAAAATCGATTCCAAACCGTCAAAGTTGTTCGAGACTCAGGTTCAGTTTCATCCTCCCTCCCTAAGGCACAAGATTTTGGGAGGATGCAATTCACCCACCAAAAGTGTATGCCTTCCCCACCCGGAATGACGATAACCATTTTATCGATCCAAGATGTCGCGTAGTGAGTATCCCACCACCTTTCGGAAGAACACGTTCAAAGGAACCGTCGGTGTGACCGTCCGCTTCCCAGGAGCCTCGCTTGTCAATTGAAACAACCTCTCAATCTCAGGATGCAGAACTTGGTTGCGCGTCATTGGTGCTAATTCAACCCCGCTACGCTTGACCTCCAGCATATGATCAATCTCGTCGCGAACATCGCCTGACGGATAGTATTCGTTGAGCAAGTCACCGAATCGGCAAGGGGCTGGCTTGTGGTGATCAAAGATAAACCGAGCGCAAAGCAAAGATCTCATGACGTAGAAAAACTTCTTAAACGGGAGCGTTGGTGAGTCTCGAAAATCAGCAAAGTTCCCGGTCGCCATCGAACGGAAGTGGTGAAAACACGCCTGCGGATCAAAGAAGTCCAGACACAGCTGTTTGAATTCCGGAAACAGATCCGAGTCCTGATAATACGATTCATGGGTCGCTAACCAATCGTGCAAGGACGGGTTCGACTTTTGCGCCAACTGCAATGCCTTGCGTAGATCCCAACCGGCAAAGTCGAGGTCATCGTCCCCCATCTCCTCAATTACATCACGCCTGGTTTCGATACTCAGATACCAATCAACCGGCATCCAATAAACAAATCGAACGTCGTAGTCGCTGTTCGCCGACTCAAACCCCCATGCCCGACTCCCGGACTCAACCGCGAAGAGGCACTTGGCACTGTGCTTTCTCAGCAAGCGGGTCAGTCGGTCATTGATTTGCTCGGGAGTCATCTGCTAACGCCACCCTACACTTGCTCAAAGAAGTCATTACCTTTATCGTCAACCACGATGAAGGCCGGGAAGTTCTCGACTTCAATCAGTCGAATCGCTTCCATTCCCAAATCCTCAAAGTCCAAAACCTTCACGCTCTTAATGTTGTTCTGGGCGAGGATCGCCGCCGGACCGCCGATACTGCCCAAATAGAATCCACCGTTCTTCTTACAAGCCGCCGTAACTCCCGGAGTTCGGTTACCTTTTGCTAGCATCACCATCGAGCCGCCATGTTGTTGGAACAAGTCCACAAACGCATCCATGCGGCCTGCCGTCGTCGGTCCAAACGAGCCTGTCGCCATCCCCTCCGGAGTCTTGGCTGGTCCAGCGTAATAGACTGGATAATCCTTAAAGTACTGAGGCATCGGCTGACCATCCTCCATCATCTTACGAATCCGAGCATGGGCGCTGTCTCTTGCCACAATCATCGGCCCACTCAAACTCAATCGAGTCTTGACCGGGAACTTGGACAATAACTCTCGAATCTTCTCCATCCCGATAGTTAGGTCAATCGGAACTGCTGGTGCCATTTCTGGCGGGTTAGCAGGTAAGAACTGAGCTGGATTGTGTTCCAACTGCTCAATGAAAACACCATCCTTAGTAATCTTCGCCTTAATCTGTCTGTCCGCCGAGCAACTCACACCAATCCCAATCGGCATGGAAGCCGCATGGCGAGGAAGTCGAACAACTTTGACGTCGTGGGCAAAGTACTTTCCGCCAAACTGCGCGCCAATGTGGCAATCTTGAGCCAATTTAAGAATTTTGGCCTCCCATTCTGTATCCCGAAACGCTCGTCCACCCGCGCTTCCAGTCGTTGGCAATTTATCCAGGTAGCCTGTCGTCAATAGCTTGAGGGTCTTGGTTGTGTTCTCAATACTGGTACCACCAAGGACTACACAGAGATGATAAGGTGGGCAAGCGCTGGTACCAATTTCTTTGAGTTTCGAAGCAACAAACGCCGATAAGTCCTTTTCGTTGAGCAAGGCCGGTGTTGCTTGGTAGAAGAACATTTTGTTTGCGCTTCCACCACCTTTTGCGACGAACAGCAGGTTGTACTCGTCACCCTTGGCCGCCATGATATCGCACTGGGCGGGAAGGTTGTTCTTTGTGTTTGTCTCGCTAAACATCTCGAGCGGAGCAAGCATTGAGTACCGCAAATACTTCTCTTGGTATGTCTCATAGATTCCTTCCGCCAACGCCTCTTCCTCATCAAAATCAGTGAGGACATATTGACCCTTTTTACCAAAAGAGATAGCGGTTCCGGTGTCTTGGCAGGTTGGTAACAAACCATGGGCGGCCACCACGGCGTTCTGCAAATGGGTGTAGATGACGAACTTGTCGTTGTCGCTCGCCTCAGGGTCGTTCAGCTCACTGGCCAATTGCTTAAGGTGAGCATTGCGAAAAAAGTAGTTGATCTCGAAGAGAGCTTCTTTGGCAACCTTCTTCAAAACGCTGCGATCTACCTTGAGGTATTCCTTGCCGTCAACTGTTACGGTCGATACACCGTCCGTCCCCAAACTCCGATATTCAGTAGTATCTGGTCCCAGTTGCAACGTCGGCTCGAATTCGAAAGGCATACCTCTATTATGAACAGGGGTCAAAGCTCAAGGCCTAAAACCTAACCGGCAAACGAAAGTTTCAGAATCCAGTTTGCAGGTTTCGCATCGTACACTTCATCCGCGACGGTATTATTGACCGACCCGGATGAGGGACGAACCAAGAGCTAAGTCATGGGGGTCTTTTTTTAAGGAGTCTATCCTTCATTGCCGTAGTAGCAAATAAGACTTCACACTGCCCATAACAACCAGGTCGCCTCGTTCGTCTAGCAATTGAATCGAAAAATCGAGCTTCTCCTTGCTCCCCGGGAAAAACTGCTTGATGATGTCCCTCAAAAGATAAAATTTGCCATTCGAAACAAGACAACTATAATTGTCGATCTGTTGCACTCTAGCTGGTCGTGTGTGATTTGGAACACCATAGTCCATCAAATATTCCCCATTCGAATTCATTGCCGAAATCTCCGCAACGATTGCACCTTTAGGTACTCCAATCCGCTCATATTGGCTCTTTGCCACGCGAAGAAATGGAATCCGTTCGAAAAAATCACTCCCAGCAGTCACTGCAATCTTGTCCTTTGAGGCCTTTACACGAAAATACTCATGGGGTATCGGAATATTCTCAGCTTTTACTTCGCCATTCTTGAAAATTCCAAGATTGTACGAGTTATGTCCGCCTAAAGACTGCTCAAATCCTACGCAAATATCGCCTAATTCTGAGCTGGTTGCTTGCTTTATATAGGTTATTGCTTCATGTATCGTCGCGGTTCGTTTTGTCAAGCTCAAATCATAATATTCAAACGGGCGGTATTGCTTCGAGATATTTTCGTCTATAAAGAGGAACGCCTCAGTTCCTAAAGCTTTAATTGATCCATGCTTGTAGTTAAACCGCATTTGGTTTTCCGAGTTAATCGGTCTTACAGTGCCATCGGGCATTTCGATCGAAGTCGCGATTCCATTAGGAGAATCGGTTCGAAAAGCATAACAGTCACCTTTAGGTGTCATATAGACTCGGTCAGCATTCTTAAAAGCCTTGAGTGGCTTTTGGTCAGG
>JAYVHY010000178.1:0-10068 GCA_043770615.1 Armatimonadota bacterium
AACCTAGCGGAGTAAACGTTCACCGAGTTCACTTGCTCGAGACTCCTAATGACTTCGTTCATGAAATCCAGCTTCTTAACCTAGCTACGGAGCGTAGAGTCAGAAAACTTCTGGAAGATTGGCGACACGGCGGACAACCGACCGTCTTCCATGCCCACGATTGGCTCTCCCTTGATGCCGCTCGTACCCTCAAATATGAGTACAAATTGCCAATCGTTGCCACTCTGCACGCAACCGAATGGGGACGTCATGGCGGCATTTTTAGCGAAACTAGCCGATACATTGCTGAGCAAGAATACTGGTTAACCTACGAGGCATGGCGACTCATTGTCTGCTCAGAATTCATGCACGGAGAAGCCGTTAGGCTGTTTAATTGCCCTTATGACAAAGTCGACGTTGTCTATAACGGGGTCAATGCCAAGAAATTTCAATTTGAGTGGCCAGCGGCTGAACGAGACGCATTAAGAAAGCAATATGCCGAACCGGATGAGAAGATCGTCATCTATGTTGGACGGTTTGTGAGGGAAAAAGGAATTCAGGTTTTGCTCAATGCCGCCCACGTGATTCTTGCCGATCAGCCAAAGACAAAGTTTTTGATTGTTGGTGGCGGCCACCGGGAGCGATTCGAAAAATTCGTCGATTGGGCAGGGCTATCAGATCGAGTAGTTTTTGCTGGATTCAAAGCCAATCGCGCTTTACATGAACTCTATAGGTGTGCTGATGTTGCCGTTTTCCCTTCCTTGTACGAGCCTTTTGGGATCGTGGCGTTGGAAGGTATGGCGGCGGGAATACCGGTCGTATCTTCGGACGCCGGTGGATTGAAAGAAGTTGTGTTACATGAGGAAACTGGGCTAACGAGTTTTGCCAACGACCCATCATCCTTAGCTTGGGCAATCAGAGAGGCTCTCAATAATCCAAAAAAGAGCGAGGAAATGGCTCAAAAGGCGCAGGTTCGACTTGAAGAAGACTTCAAATGGTCTCATCTTGCTGATCAGACTATCTCAATCTACGACCGAGTATGGAGCGAATTCCTAGAAAGCTATTGGGCCGAAAATACGGTTTGGCCGGTATCACCTGGAGCGGAAGAGCGGTACCAAGCTCTACGGCTCGCAGAAAAAGCCCAAGCATCCGAAGAAATCGAACGACCAATGCCGCGTCATTCAAAGATCTCTACGGTTGAAGAAGACCTTGACGAGATCGCGGGATACATCGAGCCCTAAGCTCCGCCAAATAATATTGCCAAGCCTCGGATAATCAGGGCGCCAGCATAGGCGAAGATTGTCATATAAATGAACATAACCCACGGCCATTTTCGAGAGTTAGTTTCTCGTCGAACCGTTGCCAGAGTAGAAAAACACTGGGCACAAAGTGCGAAGAAGACCATTAGACCGACTGCCGTCCATGGCGTGAATAGTGGTTTTCCGTCGGGCCACGTTGCTTGTGAGAGCTTTTGACTAAGCTTTTCGTCCATCTTTTCGTCGTCGGTTCCTAACGAGAAAAGGATTCCCAAGGATGGCACTACAGTTTCCCGAGCCGGGAAAGCGCTGAGAATCGCGGTTGAGATTCGCCAATCAAAGCCCAGTGGCTTAAAGACAGGTTCGATTGATTTTCCGAATGTGCCAAGAATAGAGTGCTCCAACTGCATTTCGGCGGCAACTTCTGGTTTTGTATTGGGGGGAATAGTATGGCGCGGAAAGTATCCAGCTGCCCAAATGATGACTGACATAACCAAGATGGTTGTTCCCGCGGTCATTACGAAGACCTTGCCGCGAGTTACCATTGCGATTACGATGTCTTTCCACTTCGGAAGCTGGTAGGGTGGTAATTCGAGAAGAAATGGCAGGCGCTTCCCTTTCAAGATCTTTCGGTTGATGAAAAATACAACCGGAATTGCCAACGCAAATCCGAGGAAGTGCATGGCAAACAACGTGAAGCCAGCCCAAAACGGACCAAATTTAGGTTCGATAAACGCCCCTATCATTAACATGTAGACCGGTAAACGAGCCGAGCAACTCATGAGTGGAGCGACTAAGATGGTGGCCAGGCGGCTCTTTGCGTCAGGCATCACACGCGCGGCCATGATTCCGGGGATTGCGCACGCAAAACTCGAAAGAAGCGGGATAAAAGCTCTACCATTGAGTCCGCACCAACCAAGCAATCGATCCATCAAAAATGCAGCTCGGGCTAGGTAACCCGTTCCTTCTAAGAGCGCGATACAAAAGAAGAGCACGAGGATTTGGGGCAAGAAGACTAAAACGCTTCCGATTCCGCCCACAATGCCATCGACAACGAGGGATTTTAGGACCGGAGATCCTTCAAGTACTTTTCCAAGGCCGTTTCCCAGCCATGCAAAGCCAGCCTGGATGAGGTCCATTGCGGGGGTTGAAAACGTATATATGCTCAGGAAAACCAGATACATGACGCTCACAAAGATCGCGAGTCCAAATACCCGGTGAGTAAGGATCAGGTCCAATCGATCCGTCGTCGATACGGCTCGTTTTGGCTTTTTGGTCTGACTTACGACTTCTCGCTGAACCTTAGATGTCCAAGCATAACGAGCGGATGGGTCGAGATGGCGTTCGAGACCTTCTTTGGCGAGAATAAAGTCGGGTCTTAATTCTGGGAATTGATCGAAATAGTGTTCGAAAGCCGGTTCGCCTTCCTGGATCTTAACTTTCAACTCGTCGACGGACAGGTCGAATCCCATCCGGTTAAGCCGGTCCTTGAGTGGCAAAATTGCGTCGGTACGGTCAATCACTGGTTCCGAAATCGTTGGATTTTTCAGTTGCTCAAAAATCACGGCTTTGAGGTCAGCAATTCCCTTTTCCTTGTGTCCAACTATGGCAACGACTTTACAGCCGAGGGACTTAGAAAGTTTCTCAACATCTAGCTTCTCGCCTTTATCTTCCAAACGGTCGACCATCGTAACTGCGACCATGATTGGCTTTTTGAGAGCGCAAATTTGGGTGTAAATGAAGAGGTTTCTTTCGAGGTTTGATCCGTCGATCACGCAGACAATTAAATCTATGCTCTTGTCGTGAATAACACTGACAGCGACGGCCTCATCCTCGGAAACTGCATCCAATGAGTAGAGGCCCGGGACATCAATGAACTCCGCAGTGACACTATCGAAAGTGAGAAAAGCGGAAACTTGTTCAACCGTGACGCCTGGATAGTTGGCAATTTTTTGCTTTGAGCCAGTCAGAGAATTGAAAAGCGTCGTTTTCCCCGCGTTCGGATTTCCTACTAGGGCAACGCGCTTTTGAGCCTGACTAGTCGATGATTTCGACTTCAAATCCAGCCATTTCCTGCTTGCGTAGACACAATCGGTATCCTCGCAAATCAATCTCAATTGGGTCGCCAAGGGGAGCAATTTTGACTACTTTGAATGTAGTTCCAGGAATCAAACCCATCTCGTGGAGTCTCAAAACTTGATCCTTTGGTTCAGGTGTGCTGGCAATTATTGCCGTATTCCCTTTCTTCAGTTCGCCAAAACTAACTGTTGTCATTTTGTGTTCTTCCTTAATCTACCCAAAAAAGTATTGATTCGTTACCGAAAGGCTACCGAACTTTAAAAAGTGCCTGGACTGGAGTTTGATTGACCGAAATTTTGCCCGTCCAGGTTGTGACAATAATGATTTGCGTGGGCAAGTTATTTGCCTTGTCGGTAATCGAAATTGTTTCGGTTGATTTCATGCTGAGTAAATCGAATTCCTTTGAGAATTGCATTTCGTATCGCCCAGCTGACTCATACTTTGGATTGCCAAGTGAATCCAAAGAAGGGCTTCCGTCGGAGTTTTTTATGGCATCACCCAGCCAGATTGTTCCCGAAATTGAATAGACCGGTGTTCCGTCTGCTGCAGCCTTTTCTTTCGCATCGGCGGAATACTTTAGCCTGGTCAAAAAACCCTTTACGCTTATGTTATCTCCGGCACTTTGAGTTGAAAATTCGACAAACGGATTCGGAACATCACCTAGGCTACGTTTTGTTGCCAAATAGATGCTGTGAACCTTAAGTGCCATCCTTTCGCCAGTTACATTTGGCTGAGATACCACTGGTTCAAAAAGTCTCTTTCGGGCTCCCAATTGATCTTTTGGCAAGTCATATCCAAAATTCGATCCATCGCTCACAACTAACCACTCATTTGGACTAACAGAGTCAGAAGTTTGATGAAGGTAAATTTTGCTTGGTCTTTCGATCTGAAGTTCGGTCTTGACCGAAACTTTCTTTCCGCCAGAAGTTTGCGTCATGAGAAATTCGCCTGTCACCGATGATGCAGCAGCATATTTAGCTAGACAGTTAGCTAAAATATCCTGAGATTTCATTACAGGTGTCTGGTGACGTGTCATTAAAAGCGCGACAATTAGGGCAGTCATTTATTTTCTCTCTTTGTCCATTTGCGTTCTGCTACCTGGCTCCGATGATTTAAGAGCCTTGAAAAGCAGAACAACCAATCAGATAGACGGTTCACATATATTATGGGTTCACTTCGAATCGGATTAATAGCATGAAGTTCTAAAATTTCACGTTCTGTACGGCGGCAGATGGTTCTAAGATAGTGGACATGGCTCGAAGATGGGCATCCGCCTGGCAATATGAACTCTTTTAGGGGTGGCAATTCAAGCACCATTTCGTCGATCTCGTTTTCAAGTTCAGCTATGTCGCCTAGCGTAATCGACGTCAAATTGAACTTGCTGTTTGGTAAGCAGGCTAATTCTGCACCAAGATCAAAAAGTTGATTTTGAATTCTTTCGAGCCTCAAGAGAAATGTTGAATCATCAATGACGGAACAGCAAATCCCAATGTAAGCGTTCAGTTCATCAATGGTTCCTATTGCGTCAATACGAGCAGAGTTCTTGGCAATTCGATCTCCACCAAGAAGTCCCGTTTGTCCCGTATCGCCGGTCTTTGTATATATTTTCATTTCGAATTTTGGAATCTGACGAGCCAATAAAAAATCGGCAAGTTCTTTACCTTTGCAATTTTGCGTGGATTGAGGATGAACCTCCAAGCCCATTCAAGTTTGAGTCTTTGAATCCAAGTTGGTGCCCGCTTTACGGTTCCGCTATGTACGTCCAACGAACCGCCGACTCCAATTCCAACCTTCGCACCAATGATATGTGCGGTGTCAAGGATGAACAATTCTTGACGCGGCATACCCATGGCGACAATCAGAATTTGCGGATTTGTTTCCGCAATTTTCTCGGCTACTTCTTGATCACTTTGACTACCAAAAAAACCGTCCCGTACTCCCGCAATAACCATTGCGGGATACTTATCTTTCAAGATCTTTGAAGCTGAAAGGGCAACGCCTGGGGCTGCTCCCAAAAAATAGATTCTTGCGCCAGTTACTTCAGAGAGCTTGCAGAGTTCTTCGACAAGATCAACTCCGCTGACTCGACCGGGTACTGGCTTGCCAATTCGTGAAAGTGCCCATACTGGACCAGCAGAGTCGGGAGTGATCAGCGAAGCTTCTCTAAATAGACGTTGATAGACGGGATCGGTTCGTGCACTTACAAATGCATTTGAATCGGCGGTAAGGACAAGCTTGGTCGGATGTAGCGATTCTACTTCTGAGCATTCGATGTATTCAGCCAAAACATTTCGTGTTTGATCAAGAGTTACGCGATCAATGGGAAAGCCAAGAATTTTTGTGCGTTCAAACTGAAATTGCGGAGAAGGAACGACGTTTTCCGCCATATTGAATATTTTACCAACCTCAAGTTCAGTTACTGTGTTTTCGCTCACTTCAACCATTCTTTAAGTTTTTGTTAACAATATTTACGTTTTTGGGATATGATCCTTGGTGAAACTCTAGACAGGACAATGTCGTCCTAAATCTTTCAGAGATGAAAACTATGAATTGTAAAAAAGGATTTACCTTAATTGAGCTCCTCGTTGTTATCGCGATTATCGCAATTCTCGCCGCAATTTTGTTCCCTGTTTTTGCCCAAGCGAAAGCAGCTGCAAAGAAGACTGCTACCCTAAGCAACCTCAAACAAAATGGTACTGCCGTAGCAATCTATCAGGCCGACAGCGACGACACGTTCCCTCAAAGCGCATATTGTGCCGTTACATGTACAGCCACAGGTCAGCCAATGATTGGATCCCAATTGTTCACGGTTTATGACGCATTGATGCCTTACACGAAAAACCGAGATATCATTCTTGATACTTCTGAGCCGAAGGCAATCGATTTTCCAGACTTTCTAGCATCCGTTGGGATGATGCCGTTTCTTAATGGGGCAACAAGTGTGGCGACTGCAACGAATTTCATCCGATATGCCGGAGTCGTTCCTAACTTTGCAGTTTTTGAGGATCCAGGAATTGGTGGCACCGACGATGGTGTCATGAGTGGAACCGCGTTGGATCTTTCGGCCGAAACAATAATGTTTGCAACCGGAAAGCCGGTCAAACCAGGAACTCTCAATGTCGACGTTCCAACAGTTGCTACCGCTGGACTTCAAGAGCGAATTCGAGTCAAGTACCGGGTAAATGCTGTTGGTCTTGGGGGCGAAGGCTTTCCTGGAGTTGCTCGACACTCAGGTCAAATAATCTTCAATTTTGCGGATACGCACGCAAAAACCTACAAGGGTAATGCCGTACTGAACACATCTGCCATTGACTTGCCTCGCTACGGTGGCACAAGCACAACAGAGCGCGTTTATAACCTTCCGTTCGATATCAACGGAATTCCAAACATGCTCGCTGAACCTGGTCTCTAAGACAATCCGTTGTGTCCTGAAAAGCCCTCTCAACTTTGAGAGGGCTTTTCTGTGTAGAATAGGAATTGAAGCAATGAGTGCGACCGCAACTGCAACCAAAATTCGATTAACTGTTCTCCGCCAGGACGGAGTAGGCAAAGAACAGCGATGGGACACCTTCCAAATCGACTATATTGACAAGATCAACGTGATTTCCGCTCTTATCGAGGTTCAAAAGAATCCGGTGACAGTAGAGGGCAAGACCGTTCGACCGCCAGTTTGGGAAGCTGCATGCCTCGAAGAAGTCTGCGGAAGTTGCACCATGAACATCAATGGCGGCATTCGCCAGGCATGTACTGCGCTCATTGAAGAAGTTGGAACCTTGGTGGGTGATACTTACGAAGTTAAGCTTGAGCCAATGAAGAAGTTTCCGTTGATCCGAGACTTGATCGTTGATCGAAGCAAGATGTTTGAAAACCTTAAAAAGGTTCGAGCTTGGGTTCCAATTGACGGATCGTTCGATCTTGGCATGGCACCACCACAAGACGACCACGTCCGTCAACTCCGGTATGCGTTATCTCGCTGTATGACCTGCGGATGCTGTATGGAAGCGTGTCCGCAGATAAGTGAGAAGTCTTCTTTCGTTGGGCCGGCTGCGCTGGGGCAAGCCCTTCTGTTTAGTCTTCACCCGGTAGGAAAGAGTTTGGACTCTGAGCGGTATGAATTTTTGACCGGAGACGATGGAATTTCAGGTTGTGGGAACGCGCAGAACTGCGTCAAAGTCTGCCCCAAAGGGGTTCCGCTTACGTTGGCGATTGCTCAACTAAATCGAGACACTGTCGTTCACAAATTGAAGAGTTGGATCGGTTTTTAGTTAAAGAGGGCGACCATCAAGCCTTAACACCGTCATAACGTCACTGAAGTTTGTGATTTTCGTGATGATGGCGGCCAGGTTGGCAGTATCTCGCACATCGATTGTCGCGGTAATTTCGGCGGTGTTTTGACCGCTAGTTCGTACGTTTGCCGCCGAGACGTTAGTTTTGGATTCGCCGAAGATTGTTGAAACTTCCATGAGCAGACCCTGCCGATTGACACAAATGATCTTGATCGTCACTGAGTAGACGCTGTCATCGGCGGGCCAATTAAACATGAGCAGTCTCTCGGGCTCTTTGTCGGCAAATTCGAGCGCATGGGGGCATATTCGGCGATGGATCATGATTCCTCGACCACGGGTGACATAGCCAACAATTTCGTCCCCGGGAATCGGCGCACAACATTTCGCTCTATTCAGCAAAATCCCTTTGAATCCTTCGGATGTTAGCTGAAGCTTCCCTTCCCTTGTTTTGGTGACTTCAATCTTTTCACCTTGGGGGGCTTCAGGTTGGGTTCCCCTTAGCTTGGCAATGACTTTTTGAACCGATATCAGCCCAGATCCGACTTTAGCCAGCAGATCCTGACCATTCTCTACGCTATCAAATTCCCGGGCGAGCTTGTCAAGGCGTTCTTCACCAACAAACTGCTTGGCATCGAGCCCTAGTGACTTGAGCTCTTTTTCAAGGGTTTCCTTTCCTCGGACCGCATCTTGTTCTCTGGTTAAACGGCGGAAGTGCGACTTGATTTTGCTTCGAGCATGGGCTGATCGCACAAACTCAAGCCAGTCCCAGCTCGGAGTGGCGTTTGATCGCGTGATTACTTCGATCACGTCCCCGTTTTCCAGTTTAGTACTCAACGGACAAATCATTCCGTTAATCTTTGCTCCAACCATTTTCATGCCAAGTTGAGTGTGAACTCGGAAGGCAAAGTCAACCGATGTCGAACCGAGCGGAAGGTCAAGCACATCTCCATTTGGTGTAAATACGAAGACTTGCTCGGCAAAGAGGTCGGTTGAAAGCGACCGGAGGAAATCAGAGGAAGTCCTTGCGTCCGAGGACCAGTCAAAGAGTTGTTGTCTTAAGTTCGAGAAGTTTCCAACGTCCTTTTCGGATGACTTCCCTTCTTTGTAAGTCCAGTGGGCGGCGACGCCAAATTCGGCAACTTCATGCATGTGCCGTGTTCTTATCTGAATTTCAAGTGGCTGACCGCTTGGTCCGAGCACCTTGGTATGAAGGCTTTGATAGCCGTTAGACTTCGGTTTGGCGATGTAGTCGTAAAACAATGCCATCAAGGGGACAAACATCTCGTGGACGAGACCGAGGACCAGATAGCAGTCGGAAACTTCCTCAACGATGATTCGAAGGGCAAGTAAATCGTAGATCTCTTCAAACGGAATTCCGTCTTTGACCATCTTGTTGTAAATCGAATACAGATGCTTGGGACGACCCTTGATTTCGACAATCTTGATGCCTCGCAATTGCACTTTTTCTTTGATTGACAGGATGACTTCTTCAATCTCGGTTTCTCGGTGACTTCGAGATCCGGAAACTCGCTCGGAGACGGATTGAAATTCCCTCGGGTGGAGGTATTTGAAGCTCAGATCTTCAAGCTGCCACTTGATCTGCCAAATTCCTAACCTAGCGGCCAAGGGAGCATAGACGTCGAGGGTCTCCGATGCAATTCTCAATTGCTTATCCACCGGGACGTGATTGAGGGTCTGCATGTTGTGCAATCGATCGGCGAGCTTAATCACCATGACTCGATAGTCGTTAGCCATGGCAAGCAACATCTTTCTTAGGGTTTCGGCGGTCCTAGCTGTCTCTGCTGCCTTTTTTTGCCTTGATGTGAGGTTCTCTTGCTGTTGAAGTTTTAGCTTCGTTACGCCGTCAATGAGGTGGGCTACGTCAGCCCCAAAATAGCTTGATATTTCGTCAAGGCTAATCTCTCCATCTTCGACGACATCGTGGAGTAAAGCGGCGATGATTGTATCATCGTCCATCTGGAGCTCGGCAAGAATCCCGGACACCGCGAGGGGGTGCATGATGTACGGCTCTCCGGACTGCCGAGTCTGTCCGGCATGCTCGGTTTCTGCTATGTGATATGCGAGCCGAACTTGGTTGATGTTGGCGTCGCTACGAATTTCACGCAGTCGAACTACAAATTGGTGAAATCCTTCCGGATCTTCCCAGTCACTTGGTAGTTCGTATTTGTCAGCAGGCATGACGGAACTTTAATTATAGTTCCTACCGATGCTCAAACGAGTCCAGAAAAGTATTTCCTAACTTCATCAGCCTGATCGGGGGTGTCAACCGAGATGATGGAGCCTTGGCCCGGGACCATGCGGATTCCGACGCCATTTTCAAGAAATCTAAGCTGCTCCAAGCTTTCGCTGAGTTCCAGCGGGGTTTGACTCCACGAAGGGTATTCGAGCAGGACATCTCGTCGATAGGCGTAGATGCCAATGTGTTTCTTTGCGGGCGCGGTTCGAGG
>JAYVHY010000179.1:0-10008 GCA_043770615.1 Armatimonadota bacterium
CTGGCAAAAGTTGACCTATCCGCGATCCGTCTAGCCGCCCTTGACCTTGACCGGGTCGTTCAAGAATCGTTACCCAAGCTAAGAATCGCCGCCGCTTCAGCCTGGATTGGCAACGTTGTTTTCTCGGAAAATGGAGTCAATGTTGAAATATCAGGCATCGGCGACGACTACCACGAGTCAAAAAATTCTAATCTGTGCATTGACCTCGGCGGACGAAATCGATTCAGCGGTAGATATGGAGCCGGAATTGGATACTCCGGAGTCCTGATAGACCTCGGAATCGAAACCACGACCAACTTTGTTGATGCTTCTGCCGGGGTAGGCATTTTGGGAGTTGGAATTGCGGTATTCGAAGGTTCACGTCCCGATCTGAACGGCAAAAACATCGCCTTTGGAAGTGGTCTTGGCGGAGTCGGAATCGTAAAAGTTGATCAAGCCTTTAGGATGGAATCTCGTTCGCTCGGCCAAGGGTTTGGCATGTGCGGTGTTGGACTGGTAATTGGTAGTCGCGGCACCGATACTTCAAAAATTGGCTACATGGGGCAAGGTGTCGGAATGATGGGCGGTGTTGGTTGGCTCTTCAATCCAACCGGCAACGATCGGTACCGAGCCGGTGGGCTCATTCCTGACGGTATCTCCAAAAAAGGCTATCTTAGCCGATCTCAAGGTTACAGCGGAGTCTTGCCGGGAGGCATCGGATTGATCACAGATAACGCGGGTGACGACCTGTTTGAGTCGGGATCCGAATCTCAGGCTTGCGCCAACGGATTTGGCATCGGGAGCCTATACGACCTCGCAGGCGAAGACTCCTATGTCTCGCAACGACAAGCCCAAGGCTTTGCGACTTCCGAAGGAAGTGCTCTGTTGTTTGATCTTGCCGGTGACGATGTGTACGTTGTTCGCGAAAGCGAGTGTCACGCCTATGCCATCGATCGAAGCTTTGCATTCGTACTCGATCGTGCCGGAAACGATGTCGTAGCTGCCCACGATAGCCAGCCCGCAACCGCCCAAGAAGGTTCGGTTGCAATCTATCTGGATGCCGATGGGGCGGATAGCTTCTCTGGTCCCGTTGGGGTCGGAGTTCAAATTGGTGGACGATTTGGGATCGGGCTCTTCATGGATATGGGGGGAGACAACCGATTTGCCAGCGGACCCGTACCCGGGACGGCTGTGCTCAAGGACGCCAGCATTGCGTACAACGGCGAAGAAGGCGACATCATCGACCCCGCATCCCAAATCAAACCCGGGACAATTCGCGCCGAAACCGCCGAGATTGACGAGCTTTGGGAGAAAGTTCAATCAGCCGGACGAGACGCCTATGATGCCAGCCGAAAGCTCAGCGGTATCGGACTTCCCGCGTTTGTCCGGTTCTGTGACACTATTGTCGCCCAATCAAGCTCCCGGTCCCGCAGGGTTGCCGCCAACATCGTCGCGCAAGTTCCGGAAGCCAAGAAGATTCTTGGAGAAAGGGCGGCTACCGCCTCCGCGTTTGGCAAAAGAGCTTTCTTTGACATCGCGTCCCAAGCCAATACTCAAGAGCTTCGACCCTTGCTGGGTCCAGCATTGCAAAATGACGTAACGCGACGCTCTGCGACCAGGTATGCCATGACCATTGGCGCAACCGAAGTTGTCGATCTCATTTCGGGTCTGGTTCTCGGCGGAGATTCGTTAACTGCCCAGGATGCAGTCATTGCCCTCGGAAAGCTTGGCGATGAAAAACTGGTCTCAACCATGGAGTCCCTCATCCTTAGCAATGACATCATCGTCCGATCTCAAGCGATCCAATTTGTGGCGAAGTATCCCCGTGGTTTAGCCCTCGGAAAGCAGTTCCTTTCCCGAGCTGACGAGCGTTCTCAAGTGATCGGAATCGAACTCCTCGGCAAGGTTGGAACCGAAGAGTCATTAAGACTTGCTGGTGCTGGATTGAATTCCCCCCATCGAGGTGCCAGAATCAAAGCAATGACGACCCTCAGCGGAAGAGTCCCCGAGTCATACCGAGCCAGAATCATTGAGCTAACCAAAGACATCAATCCGATGGTGGCATCGGTCGCGAAGGGCGTTGACCTTGGGCGATAAATTCAAAATTCTCGCGGTCGGCCTTGTCTTAACCGGGTGCGCAAACCCACCCGCAAAGCCGGTGACCTCGATCAAGAACAAGGGTGTTCCCAGTTCCTGGAAAGTAGCCGATGTCCGATATAGTCCATCGCGAACCGTCGCTGAACCAACGACCGATAGTGCCGATTCTTACTGGGTGCCGACCAAATTCGAATCTACCGGCGAAGAAAAACTTGGATTTGAACTGAAATCCGGTCGAGTGTCGGCGGGAGTAGACGATATCCCCATGACCATTCAACTAGATGGCCTCGCCGAAGATCGAATCGCGGTAAGGGAAATGTGCCGCCATCTCACCTTTGCCCTTCGGCGCAAGGAACTTCCGGTTGCCAAGTACGGATTCGGTCCGTTCGGAGTCTCCAACGACTTGTACTTTGGTCACACCTTTTGGGACATGGATGTTTGGGTCTTGCCGACCGCTTTGTTTCTGGCTCCCGACGCGGCCAAGTCTATGACCCAATATCGACTGGAACGTGCCGACCAAGCCCAACGGAACTTCCAAGAATTTGCCCGAGCGAACGGCAAGTCACCGAACCCAGCAGGCATGATGTTTCCATGGGAATCATCGGTAACCGGAAGGGAAGTTTGCATCGCCAAAACCAAGTTGCAGCACCATGTTTCCGGCGATGTAGTTTGGGGGCTAACTCAGGCGGAAGCAATGGGACATGTCAGTTCAGCCCAAGTCGCAACTGTTGCTCAAGGAGTCAAGGCATTTTATGACTTCCGCTCGATCAAGACGCCGCGAGGAACGGAAATTCATGATGTGACCTCGCCCAACGAAAAATTCACTGGCAATAACGACCTCTATACCAATCTCCTTGCCGAATGGATTGCCAACAATCGAACCTGGAAAGAAAAGCCGAGCTACTATCTTCCAAAGGACGAGAAGTCATTTCTCAATTACGACAACGACCCGCTACGCGACTACCAGCAGGCGGCCGGTTTGCTCAGTATTTACCCTCTCCAATATCCCGAAGCCGAAAAGCAAGCGAGTGTCATGATGGCTCGATTCGAAGGTGGCCTAAGCCCGAACGGACCCGCAATGGGACACTCCATTGCCGCAACCATTTGGGCTCGCCTTGGACAAAAGCGAAAAGCCTATCAAGCGTGGAAGCAAAGTTGGACCCCCTACTTAACTGGTCCCAATCAGCTGTTTTCTGAGCGCAAAAACGTCGCCCGAGCGTACTTCTACACCGGGGCTGCCGGTGCCCTCAATACCGTCATTTATGGGTTCGCCGGATTCAGAATTGACCGCACTCCGCTGGCTGGCTCAAAGTGGAGCAAGAAACTCAAGTCTGGATGGTGGCTCAGTTGTAAACCGTCCGTCCCCGAAGAAATCGGAAAACTAAACTTCAACCGAATCGACATTGATGGTCAAAAGTACAACTTCGAAATGTCGAGCAGCGGCGGCTTCTCGGTCAAACTGGAGGGATAGGGTTCCAAAACCAATGGGAACTCCTGATGGCTGGCTCGGTGATCGTCATGACGGGGTTTAAGTAAGGGTTGGAGCTTAGGTTTGTTCAAGGTAGTTCGGTAGGCGAACAAAATTCCGGCCATCGAAAAAAAGTGGCGTAAATTTGTTCGTGCGGGTGCGAGTATTTTCGACCTCTAGTGAGACTTTCGCATGGGTAAAACCGAGCAAGATTTCTTTAGCATCGGTATTCTCGGTGCAGCTATTCCGAGCTATTCGCATCCGTGCGACAGTTTCTAGTAGAAGGAGACTACTCTTCATCTGCCTCACCTTCATCAGCAAGTAGTTGGGCTTCTCGCTCTGCCAATCGTCGTCGTTCTTGTTCGGCTTTGGCGTCTTTGTCGGCTTGGGTTTCGATACGAAGAGCCGAGGCGGGGATTTGGCGGATCCTGGCTAGTTGATCGATAGCCCGGGTGAGGCGCGAATGGCACTGTTGGTAGCGCTGGGCATAGTATTGATTTTGCCGACATGTCCGACTGGAAGTTATGACGCCATCGTTGAGCCATCCGGCGACATACCATTGCACCCAGGCGGTGGTGAGTTGATCGACGAGGAGTCGGTCGAAGCTGTTGACATGCTCATACTGAAAGTCTTGCCTCATCGACTGAACCTTTGCCTCAATCTCGGCGATCGTCTGTTCGACATTGCAAAATATCTTCACGCGGGGTTTAGCATCGGAACAGTCTTCCTCGTCATTGAGTTCAGGTAAGGGTTGATTGGCGGCGAATTCACGGAGACTTTCGAGCGCAAGTCGGCGAATGTCGCCGCTGAGCTGTTCGCATTCTTGAGATGTGACGGTCTTTGTTTCGCCCGGTTTTGTGACCTCATCTCTTAGTTTGGTTAGGTTTGGTTGGGTTTGCATTTTGGATTCTTGTCGCTTCCGCCATTGACCACGAAGGTAGAAGTAGCCAGATTGGCCCATTCGAGCGGCGATGGTTTTGCGGATATGAGCATTTAGCGTGAAAATGAGTTGATCGATGTATTCATCGCGGGCTTTGGTTGTCTCTAGCCATGCGATCTCTCTTTGGCGTTCGAACTGCTGTTGCGCAATTTCGGAAGAGGCTTTGAGACCGGCATGGCACATGGTCCAGCACCGCTTGGTGCGCACGTCATTTTCGTAGACAGTTTCGTAGAAGTACGGCCTCTCATGGATTATTCGCCAGCCCATTTTTATCGTTTAATATATAGTATACATGTGTCTACTATAAAAGTCAACCCTCCTTCGCATTTTTGCTGGCATTCACACTTTCTTTCATGGGAACGCTTCGGCGGGCAAGGGGGTGAAAGAGTTTGGGGTTGGGAGTTGGGAGTTGGGAGAATTATTTTGTCACTTTTGTTAGCCTGGGGTTACGTCGGTCGTTATGTTGTCTGAGGGTGGGAGAATGCACTTTTTCGTGGTCCGTTTTGTCGTGCCTGATACCTATGCAATTAGTGTTATGTTCCTGGACTAATGAACAAAGAGAATTGGGTTGAGGATTGGATCAACTAGGTTATAGATTGGCGTCTTGATCGAGAAAGTTGGAGAAAAAGTGCATTGAGGTGTTTCAAGCTCACTTTCTAGACTCTTGCCTAGAAAGTGAACCTAAACTTGCCAAAGGAGCATTCAATTTGTCCAAAACTTGAGTGGAAACAGGCTTAGCAGCACTGCCTAAAGCTGGATTTAGTAGTTCAGATTCAAATGAACCTAAAGTTATATTGGCAATGACTAAGTGTGGAATGTAACAAGGAAACGTTATTTGCAAAGGTATGCAAAAAAAAGTGAAAATTATTAGGCACATTTGGTGAAAGACCTGATATAAAGGAAAGTAACCACTTAATAGAAGTTAATTGGAGGGAATCGTGGAGCAAGGGAAAACTAGTTGCAAAGTCTTATCTGGCATCGTTCTGGTGCTGTTCTTGGTCATTGCGACTGGGGCTAGGCCAGCAATCGGCAAATTTGGCGCAACCGGTGGTCAGGTGTTAACTGGTGGTGCAGGGGCTAAAAAATTTCAGATACCTATACAATCCGAAATACTGGCTATAGATTGTACGGAGATTGCAATCCAAGCGATTGGACACACCTTATGAGACCACTCGCATCGTCAGCAGTAATCTTGGTATCAATAGCTTTGCTTGTTGGTATTTGGCATTCGAAAGGAATGTCAAATGAAATCTTCACTCGATCTGCAGATCAAATATATAGCAGAGCCAATGATCCGAAACTCCCGATGACATTGAATAGCAATCTTCAATGTGTCTATTCCTCCTCCATGGCAGTAACGAATACGACTTCTAACTCAAAAGATTTAGCTTTTGCCTACTTCGACTCGGCGATGAAAACTGAGCGGTTCGGCGAAGCCAAACGATTTACGCTTGTTTTTGCAGGAACTTGTGCAAGCTGCTCACTCAAGGCTATTAATCCTTTGAAACTTTCGGAAACTCTTGGCCCGAGTCACTTGTTGATACTTGTGTATTCGTCGCCCCTTCGGGCAATTCGCCAGGAGTTCAAGAAAGGAGATATTGGGAAGTCGACGATCATCGTCGCCGACCCAGACAATGTTCTGACTTCAAGTCTAAATGCATTTTTCCCATATCGCCATGTATCTGGAGATATTGAGGGAATCTCTTTAATAGTTACCAAACTTCAGGATCGCAACGAACCAGAAAGTGAGTGCTACAAATGAAAAGAAACGGATTGACAATATTGGAACTGCTTGCTGTTATGGCGATTATTGCGGTCCTGTCAGCAATCTTATTTCCAGTATTTTCTCAGGCAAAAGAATCTGGGCACCAGTCCGCCTGCATATCTAATCTTTCCCAAGTATACAAATCCTTAGAAGTCTATCGGTCTGATAACAATGGAAATCCCTTTGGGTCAGCCAGCGAAATGGGGTTGCCTCCATTGCCTCAGCCTGAATATGCAATGCTTCGTTGTAATTCTCGACCGAATGGTGGATTTTTTCCCTACAAGCAACTATGGCAAGGTTACGTAGCAGGAAACAGCCAATCAATCTGGTCTACGTTTGTGATGCAGCACGAGGGCAACACACCTATGCTCGTAGATGTGAATCACAACCCTAAGGATATCCCGACCTTCTCACCGTATTTTCAGCGTCTTGGTATTGTCGTCTACCTAGATGGCAGCACCAAGAAAGTTCGCCGAAGTGGAGATCAAGATGCCTTGTCCACTTGGAGTAAATAGAAAAAAATGAAAAAAAGCAAAATCCTATCAGTGGTAACCCTCTTGGCTATCGCTTTCGTCGTTGATGCACAGGGCGGATGTCCTACCAAGGATCCAACTATGTGCGAGCCGAATAATGGTTGGGCCGATGGTGGTCCTTTCTACCATTGTGGTGGCGATAACGGGACATGTTGTTGGACCAAGGAAGGTGACGTTTGGTGCTGGACAAATGGAGCCTGGACCAAAACCCCATTTATGTGGAGATTTGCAGCTTACAATTCCTATTGCCCGACGGTAACAAATGAGTTCGCCAATTGTGTCTCTCTTACTGGCACCGGTGGTGGCGGGTCATAGCTTTTCCAAAAATTGGACCAAAAACAAGACAAATAGTGGCTGGCACGATCGTAATTGGATCGTGCGGCTATCTACTGAATGTTTTTTTGTCACACCCAAAGACATTACCGGAAGAATCTACTGACTTGGTCAACGCCATTTCCAGTCTGGATATTAAGGCGGTGGAAAGTCATCTTTTTGATAGTGAAAAAGACACTTATAAGCTTGATGAATCAAAGAGAATGGTATTGGCATCAATTCTTAAGCGGGGAATGTCAAAAATTGATATCCTAAAAATTCACTCTCCTGAGTTTCAAAAGGCGGTTGGGTCTGGAGCAGTCTGGATTAGGTACAAGTGCCATAGAACTAGCAACGCGCATGACGGACTGATGCCGAGTTATTTGACTCCGACTGGAGTTCATACAGGACTTTTAGATGTTTTGTTATTCGTGTGGAAAGCGGAGATGTATAACGATCTCGGAGACGGCGACCCTAGAATTCCTGATATATTGGAGAGCATGCACTATGGTTTGGGTCTTGATTCCGAGGCATTAAAGAAAGCAGGATTTCAAAAGGTTTCTCAAGACGGAAGAAAGTTCGTCGACATAGATTCTCTGGTTGAGACAACGAACAAAAACATGTTGGCATTTACGGATGGAACCTAGAAAGGTTTATTAAAGGACATTTCTGAAATGTTTTTATGGGATATCATCTTGTGAAAGCATTCGAAATCACTAGCCGTTGATCGTCGTCAAAAGGCCTATCGCTGACGAGTCACGTTGTGTGCTGGACTAAATCTTGGTGTGACCTGCTTACCCGACGTTCTGCGACGAAGGAGCTGGGAGGATAAGCAGGATAGACTCATGTTTACTCAATGACGACCGGGTAAAACCATGGAATGCCGCGCGAAGGAAAGCCGAACTTCAACAAGCGCAAGTCTTTCAACACCTTCTGGCATTCTCATTACATAACCTTCTCGACTTATCACCGTCGAAAGTACTTGCTCGATGACCGAATATGCGAAGCCCTTGCCAACCGCATCAACGAGGCATCGAAGGAACACAACTTCGAGGTCCTTGCTTATGTCTTCATGCCGGATCATGTTCACATGCTCATTCACCCGATGAACGAGGTTTACGAAATGGCGGTTATTCTCAAAGCGATTAAGCAAGGTCCCTCGAAAACCGCCAAGAATCGGAAGTGGATATCGACCGCGCTGTGGGAACGAGGAGGCGGATACGATTCCAACATCTTTAGCCCAAAGGCAAGGCTCGATTGCATTCTCTACATTTTGCGAAACCCAGGTCGAAAGAGTTTTGTTGAACAATCCTGGGACTACCGTTGGTCGTCTGCAGATTGGTATGTCAACGGAGTCGAGGGCGATATCCGATGTCACTTCTTTTTAACGCTGGAGCACGGAAAACCGCTGTAAAATATGAGTGAAACATCATGAGAACCTGCTTATCCTCTCAGCTACGCAGATTGTCGGGTAAGCAGGGCACAACAAGTCTCGGAAAAACGACGGAATTGCCCCGCCCACAACGTGGCTCGCCGATCTGTGGGAGGTCGGCGGAGGCTACGACCGTAACATCTTCACCCCAAAAGCCCGAAAGAATGCGATAAACTAAATTCATCAAAATGCAGTAGTCAAGAATCTCGTGGAATCCTCCGTCGATTACTTCTGGTCATCGGCAAACTGGTATTTCACCGAAGAGGAAGGAGCAGTCAAATGTCGACACTATGCCAGCCTGGAGTAGAGACGTGTTACAATGCCAGTGTGCCAGCAACTAACCGTCTGTCCCTGCATAAGCTCGGAGCTGCGCACAATGTCGCTTTTGGCTGCTTCGCAGCTCTAGGCCACCCCCAGGCAGAGTTTTTACCCAGCCCACGCAGTGGCTCGCCAACTAACCGTCTGTCCCTGCATAAGCTCGGAGCTGCGCACAATGTCGCTTATACAGGCCACCCCCAGGCAGAGTTTTTACCCAGCCCACGCAGTGGCTCGCCAATGCTTTCGGAACTTCGTGTTCGCTCAGCAATCAAGCACGGGATCCCGCTGAGACGGGACAAGGGAAAGGGGTGAAAGAGTTGGGAGTTGGGAGTTGGAAATCTTCCTTCGCGCAAGGGGAGGACGGCACCAACAATCTCGTGCATCAAGTTCTACTGGTATCTCTCAGCTTGGACGCTTCCTCCGTCGTTTGTTCCTCACTTTGGCGGACAGGTCGCGTCTCCAGTGCCACAGAAAGATAATCCAGTCCACGCCGTGGCTTGCCCCACAAAGTGATGCCCGTCCAATTGATGAAACAATTTATACCAGACATACGTCTATATAAGTACTCATCAAAAAATCATGAATGCTCTCATCAAAGAAGAAAAAGGATTGTCATGCAAGATTTTGAAAATTGCGCATTCACACTTCCAGGGAACCTGAAACTTAATTTATGTCACTTTTTTTTCGAGAGCCGTTTTTATCGAACTCCAAACTCCTAACTCCAAATCTGCGGTGCTACAAAACAAACATTTTATTTTCACAGACTCAAAATGCAACTCCGCACTCTCAACTCTTGACTCCCGATTCTCAACTCCCGCGTACCGCCCCAACCCGTCCCGCGTACCGCCCGCGTCCAACCCGCGTTCGACTCCAACAAGACCCAAAATCCTCAAACTCGCCATAACAAAATCCGAAATCAACGACCCAAAAACGGGTAAAATCTGCCTTTAGTTTGAAGCGATTTCTCCTACTTAGTGACGGCTCAATTTTCCCGGGATCCGCGTTAGGAGCCGACAACAATTCCTCTGGCGAAGTTGTCTTCAATACCGGCATGACCGGCTACCAAGAAATCCTCACGGACCCCAGCTACGCTGGTCAAATCGTGATGCTCACCTACCCATTGGTCGGCAACTACGGAATCAACGACGACGATTTTGAATCTGG
>JAYVHY010000180.1:0-9990 GCA_043770615.1 Armatimonadota bacterium
CCTTCGCACACTTGGTGGGGCGGAATATTGCCGAACACCTATCTGCGGTCATTTTGGAACGAGAGCTTTGCGGTTTGGTCTTCTGGCTATTTCGCTCGAGAAGTCCCGATTGGGAATAACCTCGACCGACGAGAGGCATTTCAGACCGTTTCTTCGCCGAGCGATGAATATAACAATGCGACACTGATGAATTCAGGCGTGGCTTCAGGAACGTCTGGCGGCTCTCTGGGATACGGTAAGGGCGCATTGGTGCTTGCCATGTTGGAGCAACTGGTCGGAACGACAAATTTGGTTCAATGCATGAATGAATGGGTGAGAATCCACCCGAAAGGTGAACCCGCTGAATGGGAAGAATTTGAAGCGGTCGTTTTGCGGCGACTCTCGCAGTATCAACTCAAAGACTTTTTCGATGACTGGTTCCGTCGTCCTGGCTTTGCCAATGTGACAATGGACTCGGCGAGATTCACCCCTGGGAAGTTTGAAGGAAGGTTGCAGTGGAACGGCAAGAGATTTCGGATGCCGATAGAACTTTGGTTTGAGAATAAGGGAGGGGGAAGGCAAGTCCGGACCCTTGACACTAAGAATGTTGGCGAGGACGGCAAGTTTACGATTGCCATGCCAGATTTCAGACCCAACCGAGTCTATTTTGACCCCTATCACCGAGCATTGAGAACAGGTGAAGACCCCGCGTTTCAATCATTTGGTGACCTTTACCGTGAATATAAGGTTGTGCGCGATCCAAATCATCCGGAGTATTTGGAGCGGATTCGTAACGCCACCGGCAAACTGGATGACTTGGATCAGAAATTCTTGATTGGGCACCCGTCGACAATGCCTCAGATGAAGGAGCTTTGTGTGAAGGCAGGTTTCTCGGTGAATGGCGACCTGCTGACGTATATGGGAACGACCATCAACCTCAAGAACGCTGCCGCAGTGGCGATAGTTGAATTAGGCGACGGAAAGCGATGTGCGATTGGGCTTGGAACCTGCCAGATGGAGCCGAACATTGGAAGTGCTTACGTTGGATTGGTCGATGATCTTGGTCGGATGTTGAGAGGCAAGACACGCTTCCCGGCGTCGCCTTCAACTGGATTACCGCTTTGATCGGTAATCAGACGAAGTCAATATAGCCAAATTTGGATAAAGGGAGGAATGGATACGGACCTACGGAGTAAGAGAGTTTGTGTCGCTTCCTTCTGTCGCGACCTTTATTTTGGAGACACTCAACTCATGGCACCACAGAATCGAAACCCGCTTTCACCCGCTATCAAGAACAAGGTTGGAGCGATCCTTTTGCCGCTCATTTTTGACGCAATTGAACTAAAAAGTCAAGTAAAACTGGCACACTGGAACCTTCATGACCCAAACTTCATTTCGGTCCACCGCCTTCTTGATGAAGTCGCGACAACGGTTGATCGTGGCACGGATCAAGTTGCAGAACGAGCTCGACAACTTGGAATTGTCACTGATGCGTCGACTGATATCGTCGCCAAAAATACAACGCTAAAGCCATTTCCAAAGGGCATCGTTAATGCAACAATAGCTTGCGAAGCTATTCTTAATGACCTAGTAGCTGTGGTGGACGCTTTGCATTCAGCAATTAATGCTACTGCGGAGGCGGGAGACGCCATCACTACGGATTTGCTAACAAAGGTTTCCGGAGAACTTGAAATACACCTGTGGTTCTTCGAGTCAAGATTAGGATAAAAATTTCAATATAGGAACGACCAATTATTCAACTCGAAAGCAACAGAAACGATTCGTTCGCCATTATTCTCAATTCCAAGTCGAGAAATGGTCAAAACGCACTTGCAGAAATTCAAAAACTCGTTGGCGAACAAGCCAAATTCATTGTTTTGGCGAAGCGGCCGGAAGATCAGCGGCTGGCGATTGAGAGAGCCCAGCGTGAAGGGATAAAAAACATTTGGATTGGTGGAGGCGATGGTTCGATAAGAGCAGCAGCAGCAAACTTGGTGGATACGGGCATCGTACTGTCAATTCTTCCTCTTGGCACGGGTAATTCGCTAGCTCGCGAGCTAGAAATACCGCTTAAGCTCGAAGATGCGATCAGATTTCACCTCGAAGAGTCAGAAGCAAGACGAATCGACGTGGGAGTCTTTAATGACCAAGTATTTGTGAATGTAGCAACACTTGGATTGACGACTAACATCATGGAGGAAGTTCAGAAATCGAATAAGGGCTTGTTTGGTCGCCTCGTGTATTTGCCTGCAGTATGGCGAGCGGTTGCGGAATCGCGGTCGTTTAGCATTAAAGTTGAAACTGAATCAGGAATCTACGAAGGCAGGGCACTTCAATTCGTTGCGGCCTCAACTCGGTTGCACGGTGGCCCATTCCCGGTTTCGACCGATGCTTCAATTGAAGATGGAAAGTTGTCAATCTATGTTTTGATTAGCAAGGAGGAGAATAGCCTTTGGAGATATGGAGTTGGACTCTTGCTTCATCGGCAAACGAAGCTGCCGGAGGTCTGGAATGTTGAGGCAGTGTCGGCAATGGTGACGTTACTTGGAGCAAAGATCTTCGTGGTTGATGGTGACCCCGTCCGGGCAACAAATGCTCAAATTGGAATTAAGAAACATGCGTTGTTGGTTAGCGCACCGAAACAATAGGAGAAAAAAGTGAATCATTTTAAGGGTGGAAAAAGGCTACGTGAAATTGTTGATCAAAATATCAAGACAATTGCGGATATCGAGCAAACTGCTCACGATTTAAGGACACCGGTTGATAGGGTTGCTGACAAAATAGCCGGATTCTGCGGTAGCTTGACCTTCCTTTGGGTTCATTGCATTTTGTTTGTCGTGTGGTTAGGTATCAACTGGCTACCTCAGTTCAAGAATAGCTTGCGTTTCGATGCTCCCCCTTTTGGAATCCTGATTTTGGTTGTTTCGCTCGAGTCCATCTTCCTATCAACTTTCATCCTCATTAGCCAAAATCGGCAACTGAAACTGGCCGAACAACGAAATCACCTAGATCTTCAAATTAATTTGCTGGCCGAACAAGAATCGAGCCATATCATTATCATGCTCACTTCGCTCTTGAATCATCACGGGATAACCCTTCCAGGCGGAGACACCATGGCCCTCCAGAGTCAAACCGATGCAACTGAACTGGCCGCATCGATTGAGAATATTGCTCCAGAAAGCAGGTAGGTTTCAAATGGTCCATGGGGCATCGCCCATTGGCTTTTTGAGAAGTTGCCACGAGGATGCGTCGCGGTCATGCCAGTTCGTGACTTCACCTTCGTTTCGGGAGGCGAAGAGGGCGTCAATATCGAGACCGGTGATGATGATATCGTCTTCGTTGAGCTTGGATTCGACCAGAACTGCTTCCATTGGGAACGGAGCGATGCTTGGGGCGATGATTGCGGAGGTTCCGTAGCTTTCGGGGATTGGTTCTCGACCAATATCGCCGACCAGTGAGCTGTGGATGACGAAAACTTGATTTTCGATTGCTCGAGCCAGGCTAGACCAGCGAACTCGCTGAAAGCCTCGTCGGGTTTCGGTCCAGGCAGGTACGGCGTGAATAAGCATGCCGTCTTCGGCTAGTTGGCGTGGACCTTCGGGGAACTCGCAATCGTAGCAAACACTGACGCCCAGGCGACCGGGGAGCGGCTGAACGCCGTGTCCAGCTAAGATTTCCCAGTCGGACCTCTCGTAAACCGTCAGCTTGTTCTTTTCTTGAAGAAAGACTTGACCGTCAGGATAGGCGATCGGGCAAACGTTCTTGATGCCTTCATCGGTTCGCTGAAAGTGCGAACCACCTACAATGGTCATTCCGCTATTTTGAGACATTCGGCTCAGCCATTTGATCATGTCATCCCAATATTGGGTGAGGTATTTGGGGCATTTCTTCTCGACCAGCTTTGGTTCAAGAAACAGAAGCTCAAGGCTGAATAGCTCAGGAAGGACGACCAGTTGAGCACCGTCGTCGTTGGCTCGTTCAATGAACTCGTATCCGTGGTTCCAAAACTGCCCGTCGGATCGAATTGATCGAAGTTTCCAGTTGACGGCGGCAACTCGAACGGTCATGGATACCACTCCAATCGGGCGGCGGCATGGCCCGATTCCGGGTCGTCCCAGTGGTTCTCCAAAACGGAAATCATCGTTAAACCATACCGAAGTAGAGGAGTTAAAGTCCGGTCAGAACGGGATTCTGCCAGAACTTCTTGTCCATATTGATGAACATTGGAGCACCCGCTCGATTCGAAATCGGGGATTCGGCAAGTTGTGGCGTATCGTTGGAAGTCCAAATTACAGACAAGAGCTTTTCGGTGCTCATAGAATGTTTTGCCAATTCCTTGCCTCCGGAAGTCGGGGTGAACGCTGATATCCAAACCATACAGGGTTTTGCCCGCGGGATCAAAAGTAGAGATGGAATAGCCACCAACCATTTCCTGCCACGGTAGTTTTTGGTCAAACCAATCCGAATTGAGGATTGTATTGCTGCATGAACCGACAATTTGACCGTCGGAAACAGCGACAAGCTGACCGAGGGGAAACTTGGTTGTATGAGCGATGAGGTGTTCTTCCTTCCAAAGAAGATCGCGATCAAATGGGGGCGGGAAGGCGAGTTGTTGGAGTTCTATGACCCCAGCAAAGTGAATCGGCTCCATAGGAGCAATTGTCACCGTCAAAGTTCAACACCGAGAATATCGAGTACTCGTTGCAGGTCGTCATCGGAAAAGATCGAAACTTCGATGGTTCCTTGCTCGCCCTTTCGATTGATTTTGGATGGAAGTCCTAGTTTCTCGCTAAGGGCAGTTTCGAGTTGACGCGTATGAACGTCCTTTTCGACTCTCGTTGCGGGAGCTTTTTGCTTTGGCTCTTTGTCGGAGGTGGCAAGTCGCTCAACATCTCTTACCGAGAGACCTTGGGCGACAATCTGCCTAAAGACCAGTAGCTGCTTTGATTCGCTAGGAAAGCCGAGGAGGGCTCGGGCGTGACCTTCGGAAATTTGCCCTTCTTGAAGTCCCTCAAGGACTTCGGCGGGAAGTCGAAGTAGCCGGATTGTGTTGGAGATCGAAGTTCGAGTCTTGCCCACTCTCATTGCAACTTCTTCTTGGTTTAAGCCAAATTCTTCGATAAGGGATAGGTAAGCCAACGCGGCTTCGTATGCGGAAATGTCTTCGCGTTGAACGTTCTCGATGATCGCCAATTCAAGCGACTCTTGACCGGCAACCGATCTTACAGAAACCGGTATCGTCTTGAGTTTTGCTAGTTGAGATGCTCGCCACCGACGTTCTCCGGCGATGATTTCAAATTTACCGAGCGAGAGGGGACGAACCAGAATTGGGGAGAGAACACCGTGGATTTTGATTGATTCGGCAAGTTCATCGAGGGCATCTTGATCGAAATGACGTCGGGGCTGTCGTTTGTTTGCAACAATATCGTCAATTGGGATTTCTCGCGAAACCGTTTCCCGTTCTGGACTCAGTAGCTGCCCTATTCCCCTTGCTGAACCTTTTCTCACCTTTACGTATTATGCCTCGCTCAGGGTCTTTTTAGCCTGATTCCACAGATCATCCCACTCTTGAAATGATAACTCGGTGAGTGGCTTGGTCGCACTGGCTTCCATGGTTTCGAACCTTGATTGAAATCGATTGAGCATTAAACGCAGAGCATCTTCGGGATCAACTTTTTGCCATCTGGCGAGGTTGACAACTGTGAAAAGTAAGTCTCCAATTTCAGCTTTTATATTTTCCTGGTCGCCTTCTTCAATCGCCTGTTCGAGTTCGAGAACTTCTTCTCGGACTTTGTCGAGAACGCCTTCGATGTTTGGCCATTCGAATCCGGTACGTACGGCTCGTTTGCTTATTTCGTTGGCGCGAGCCAGCGCGGGCATCGCCTTTGGGACTCCGCCGAGGATTGAGGTTGGGGTTTCCTTTTCTTGCTTTTTGATTGTGTCCCAATTGCGGAGAACTTCGTCAGCATTGGCGACTTCGGTGTCGTTGAACACATGAGGGTGACGCCGAATGAGCTTGTCACAAATGTTCCTTAGCGGCTCTTCAAACTCAAAGTTGCCGTCTCGGGCAGCCAGACGAGCGTGAAAGACGGGTTGAAGAGTTAGGTCTCCCAACTCTTCGGCAAGGGCTTCAAAGTCTTTTCGATCGATGGCGTCTAGCGTTTCGTAAGATTCTTCGAGGAGGTATTTCTTGAGGGTTTCGTGGGTTTGCTCTCGATCCCACGGGCAACCAAAAGGACCGAGGAGGAGGTCCATGATGATTCCGAGTTTGGTGTATGGCTCGTTGACGGGAATAAGAACAACAGCCGCTTGTTCGACTTTAGCGGCTCCGGGATAGGGATTGGCATTACCAAAAAGTTCGAACGTTTTGCAGTTGGGATTTGCGTGATAGACGGAAAGCCCTTTCAGGTCTTCGCGCAACATTGCGAAATTGGTATTGAGGCTTACGTCAAGTATGGTCATTATCCGCCAGGTCTAGCACTTTTTTCGAGATCGACAAACTGCTTGTAGGCTTTGTTGATTTCGGGTGAAGTGATGGAGATGCTGGCAGTCTGGCGAGCTTCTCGCAAAAGTTTGACCATGTCTACTTTCGGAGCACCCCTGAGGAGCATCAGGTCGCGGCGGATGTCTTCCTTGATTTTTGCATCGAGGGGAACGATGGTCATCGGCATGATGGCGTCGACTTGGAACTTGGCATATACTTTGTCAGCGGCGAGCCATCCGGTTCGTTCGCCTTTTTTGAGTGTTTTGATGCCAGCTTGGACTTGTTCGCCGAGAGCTTCGATGGGCACTACTCCGAAGTCTCCACCGAATGTTTTGGATGCATCTGTGCTGTATTGGGTAGCTAATGATTCAAAAGTCTTTCCAGCTTTGAGTCCATCGTCGACTTTTGATTTCGATTCTTCATCGGTGACGGTTATGACCCGAAGCTTTACTCGGTTTGGAATGGTGTAGCGAGAAGGTTTTGCCGCGTCATAAGCCTTTTGAATGTCGGTCTCGGTGACAACAATTCCTTCGGTTTGAATCTTAAAATGGGCTCGCTCGACTTTGAGCATTTGTCGAAGTTCGGTCATTGTTCGCCCGATGGTCAGCCAATTTCCAACGTAGTTGGAGTCGTTGCGTACCCGGTAGGACAATTCTTGGTCAATCTCTGTTTCGGTTGGAGTGAGTCCTTTTGCTTTCGCTATTTGTAACAAAAGCATTTCAGTAACGAGCGTGTCCAAAGTTGCAATCGCGGGCAAGATTTCAATGAATTGTCCGGTGCTGGTTTTCCGACCAAGGCCCGGAAGGTATTCCATGCGACGATGGTAGTTTTGAGCAGTCAAAGCCTCTCCATTGATGGTTGCGACTGGAGCCTGAACCTGATTTGTGATCAGTCCAAGCTTGCAAAGTGTGATTGCGGTTATGCTCATAAGTATCTCAGACGGTTAAGGTCTTGACCTCGTATCTCCTCTTTCTATTGTTTTAATTCGCGTTGAAGTTCCGGAAGGACCGAAAAAAGGTCGCCTACCAGTCCCAAATCGGCGGCATCGAAAATCGGTGCATTGGTGTCGGTGTTGATTGCAACGATCAATTTGGAGTCCTTTATTCCGGCCATGTGCTGGGTTGAACCACTGATTCCGGCAGCAATGTAAAGGTTCGGTGCGACTACTTTTCCGGTCTGACCGACTTGAAGTTCATTTGCGGCAATGCCTGAATCTACGGCGGCACGGGTTGCCCCGACAGCTGCTCCAAGTGCGTCGGCGAAGCCACCGATCACCGACTCGAAGGTCGCGGCATCTTTTAGTGGACGACCTCCGGAGACGACAATCGCGGCTTGGCTCAAGTCTGGTCGTGCGCTACCTTTGCTGGATTCGCTGACGATTGTAACTTGAGTGTTAAGGGCTAGAGTGACGGCTTCTTCGGACCCGTTGGCGCCGCCAAGCTCTTTGGCAAAGTTGCTTGGGCGGAAGGTGATGACCACCGGATTGCAGGCAACTTCAACGGTTGCGGTCATGGAGCCGGCGTAAATTGGTCGTTTGAACGTTGTCGAAGAGACAACTTCTATTGCGTCCGTGACCATTCCTGCGTCGAGCAGTCCTGCTAGGTACGCCAAGGCATCCTTGCTCCTCATCGAAGATGGGGAGGCAATATGGGAATAGCCGGAGGTCAATGCTTCGATTGACTTGGCAAGGCCATCAGCTGGTGGCAGAGAACTCAAGTTTGCCGAATTTACGGCTGCAGCTCCACAAGCGACGCTTGATCCGGTTAGCAATAGGACATCAAAAGGCATTCCAAGTTCTTTGGCAAACCCGTAGCTTGACGCGGCATCGGATGGATCAAAGGCAATGATCAGAAGTTTTGACATTAGATTCCACCTCGCTCTTTGATGGCAGCGGCGAGTTCTTGGACTGAACCGACCCGTCGTCCGGGTGGACGTGCGGGAGGTAGTTCAACGGCAGTTACCGTGGTTTTTGAATTTGGTACTGTGGTTGCCGATCTTTTCTCCAGGGGTTTGCTTCGGGCTTTGATGATTCCGGGGAGAGCGACATATCGCGGCTCGTTAAGGCGGAGATCGGTGGTGACGACTGCGGGCAAGGTCATTGAAACAACTTGTTCTCCTGAGTCGGTTTCTCTGGTGATGGTCGCTACGTTGCCGCTGATTTCAACTTTGGCGGCAAAGGTTGCCTGGGGCCAACCGAGCTTTGCGGCAAGCATTTGCCCAACCTGATTGCAGTCGTCGTCGGTCGCTTGCTTACCCATCAATACAAGAGAAGGATCTTCGGATTCGACAACTTCCTTTAGTAAGCTTGCGACAGCTGGTGAATCTAAATCGGCATCGGTTTCGATTAGAATTGCTCGATCTGCACCGATTGCAAGGGCCTTTCGAAGTTGGTCTTCGCATTGGGCGGTACCGACGCTGACAACGACGATTTCGGTCGCGATTCCGCGTTCCTTGAGGCGAACTGCTTCTTCAACGGCAATCTCGTCGAACGGATTAATTTCAAACTTTGCGCCAGTGGTGTCCACACCAGAACCGTCGCCAAGCGGTCGGACCTTTGCGTAGGGATCAACGACCCGCTTGATGGGTACGAGCAATTTCATATTGTGGGCAAAGTTTACCGGGACGGGTGACTCACGCGTGTAATGATTTCTGTTGAACAATTTGGCGCTCAATGGTAACAAACCTTTCACAGCATCGTCTTAGACATGCAGGGAGAAACATGTTTGCACCAATTATTTTCATGAGCGCTATGCTTGCGCCAGGTTCAACCGAGATCACGATTTACAATCAGGGGCTTGGTTTCGTCAAGGATATTCGGACGGTGAAGCTCCGAAAAGGTCAGCAAAAAGTAAACGTCGAAGACGTTGCTCAACTCATCGATGCCACGAGTGTTGGATTCAAGTGTTTGAACAATCCGGGTTCGATATCGGTCCTAGAACAGAATTATCAATACGACTTGGTTTCGCCTCAGGCGATTCTCGAAAAATCAGTCGGGAAACGAGTTCGCTTTACACGGGCGATGGGCAACACAAAGGAGACTGTTCAAGGAATCCTGATGAGCTCGCCTACATCGGTGGTTAACACCGGAAATGGCAACCAATACAGCTACAACGGATTGGTTATTAAGGCGGATGACGGTCGAATCATCTTGTCTCCGCAAGGCGAAATTGACGTGATGGAAATGCCCGACGGCTTGATCTCTCGACCTTCGCTTCTTTGGGAATTGGAGAGTGAAAAGGACCAAAATGCCGAAATGGAGCTTAGCTACCTGACTGGTGGAATGAGTTGGACAGCTAACTATGTTTTAACCTTGGGAAGCACTGGAATGAGCGATATGCAAGGATGGGTGACCCTGAATAATCAATCAGGACTTTCTTTTCTTGATGCAAGCTTGAAGCTCTTGGCAGGGGACGTCAATGTGGTTCGTCCACGATCCCCTGGTCGTGGAGGAGGCGCAGGCGGGCCAGACTTGGCAATGATGAAATCTGAGTCGGGTTTCAAAGAAGAAAGCTTGTTTGAATACCACC
>JAYVHY010000181.1:0-23732 GCA_043770615.1 Armatimonadota bacterium
TGATTGGTAAGTTTTGAATGAAATGAGCAAAAAGCTTACATGGGTATTACCAACCTTCATTATTGGAGCCGCGATGGCTCTCGTCGGCTACGGCTGCGCTAAAAGCGATCCGAGCCCAACTGGAACAACTGGAGGCAGTGCCCCAGTTGCAACCAACATGACCGGCGAATTGACTATCGACGGAAGCACGACTGTATTCCCAATTGTTTCGATCCTCGGCGAAGACTTCGGCAAGGAAAACTCCGGCGTAAAAGTAACCGTAAACAAATCCGGAACCGGCAGTGGCTTCAAAAAATTCATGGAAGGCAAACTTGACATTGCCACCGCTTCGCGACCAATCAAGGATGACGAAGCAAAGTCCCTAGCCGAGAAAAACATTGAATATGTCGAAATCCCGGTTGCTTACGATGGACTAACCGTCATCGTTAACCCAGAAAACAAATGGGCAACCGACATAACCCCAGAAGAACTCAAAACGGCTTGGAATAAGGACAGCAAAGTAACGACTTGGGATCAAATTAACGCAAAATTCCCGAAGGAGAAGATCACATTCTACGGTCCAACCGATAACCACGGAACCTACGAGTACTTCACCGAGGCAATCAACGGCAAGAAGAACGAAATCCGAAAAGAGTATCAACCGAACCAAGAATTCACTGCTATTATCACTGCTGTTGCAGGAGATAAAAGCGCAATGGCTTTCATTGCTTACAACTACTATGCTGAGAGCAACGGCAAGGTAAAGGCACTCACTGTTTCAGGAATTAACCCTGAAGAAAAGACGATTGCTGACGGAACTTACCGGCCGCTGTCACGACCACTTTTCATCTACGTCAACAAAGCTTCCATGGGTCGACCTGAGGTTAAAGCTTTCGTTGACTTTGCTCTTGGAGATAAAGGAAAAGCTGCCGTCACCGAATCAAAATACGTTTTGCTCGATGACGATGTAATGACTCAAATCAAAGCTCACGTTGCCGCCGGTACCGCTGGTACCATGATGAAAGATTTCAAGCCTGGCATGAAGCTTTCTGAAGTCTACGTCAAGAAATGACCTCGACCAGTACCGAAAAGGCAGTCGTTGCCGGACCCAATGGGTCCGGCAACGTGCCACATAAGAGAGTTAGCGTTCACCTGCAACGCCAAATTCGAGAAGGCCTAATAAAGGCCTTTTGTGCTTTGTGTGCCTTTATTTCAATCGTCACAACCGTCGCCATTGTATATGTGCTTCTCAGCCAAGCTCTGCCATTCTTTACCAAAGTTGACCTGAAGGAGTTCGTTTCATCCACCGAGTGGAAGCCGACTCCCGAACCGGGCAAATATGGAATCCTTCCCCTTGTTACCGGTACGTTGATGATAACCGTAGGTGCCGGTTTATTTGCGGTTCCTTTGGGGCTCTTAAGCGCGATTTACCTTGCCGAATACGCCAAGCCGAAAGCAAAAGCCATTCTTAAACCAGCTCTGGAGCTTCTTGCTGGAATTCCCACCGTCGTTTACGGCTACTTTGGTCTCTTCTTTGTCACTCCCGCCCTACGAAACGTTTTCCCTCAGATTCAATCATCCAACGCCCTTGCCGGTGCAATTGTCGTTGGAATCATGATTCTTCCCCTCGTTTCTTCTCTCTGTGAAGATGCCATCTCTTCGGTTCCGGTTGCCCTTAAAGAGGGTGCTCAAGGTTTGGGTGCGACAAAGGCCGAAACAACCATGAAAATCGTGGTTCCTGCTGCTTTGTCCGGCATTATTGCCTCGTTCATCCTTGCCCTATCCCGGGCTCTTGGGGAAACCATGGCAGTAACTCTGGCTGCCGGCTCAAATCCAGTTTTCAGCCTTAATCCCCTCAAAGGCATTGAGACAATGACCGCCTACATGGTTTCCACATCAAAGGGAGACATGGAATACGGATCGATGAAGTACTACTCGATCTTTGCCGTTGGTCTCGTCCTTTTTGCAATGACGTTCGGCATGAACATGATTGCTCGCAAACTGGTCGCGAAATTTAAGTTGAACTACCAATGATTCTCGATCCCGGCACCCAAAGCAACATTCAATCCCGGAAGCGACTCGACTCGCTCTTCCGGATTCTGTGTTTGGTGGCGGCAAGTCTTGGAATCTTAATCCTCGTCATTTTCCTTGCGAAAATCGTGATTGATGGTATCCAACATATCAGTTGGAAATTCATCACGAGCGATCTTTCTCAGCGTGCTAAACGTACGGGCCTCTGGCCAGCCATCGTAGGCAGCTTCTACGTAATGGTGCTTACAACTGCGATCGCCGTCCCGATTGGCATCGCTTCCGCAATTTATCTTCAGGAATTTGCCCGGCGATCGAACCGACTTATTAGCATCATCCAGCTTAACATTGCCAACCTATCCGGTGTTCCATCCATTGTCTATGGTTTGCTAGGTCAATTCCTGTTTGTCTATTTCTTCGGGTTCAAACAAAGCATCATCGCTGGCGCGTTGACCATGTCCCTCCTCATCTTGCCAACCGTTATCATCGTCACGCAAGAAGCACTTAAAGCGGTTCCTAAATCCTATCGCGAAGGATCAATGGCACTCGGCTCGACTCAATGGCAGTCAATTCGTCTCCAAGTCCTTCCGAACGCAATGTCCGGAATTCTGACTGGCGTCATTTTGTCGATTTCCCGGGCAATCGGCGAGACTGCCCCCCTCATCGTCGTCGGTGCCGCAAGTTATGTATCTTCGCTTCCAAAGGGTCTTGGTGACAGATATACCGTACTGCCAATCAAGATTTTTGACTGGGCAAATGACTCCCAAGAAGAGTTCCACAAGGTAGCCGCGAGTGCAATCTTGATTCTTATGGTCTGCTTACTGTTCATCAACTCGTTCGCGATCTATTTCAGAGCCCGAGCCAAAGCAAAGAAGTAGGTATTCTCAGCTTAGATGAGAGCTGAATCCCTCGATTTTCTTAAAGCCATTGTAAACGTTCCGAGCCCCTCGGGTTTCGAGGAGCGCGCTGCGGAGGTTTACCGAACCTACACGAAACCGTTTGCCGACGAAGTCAAAACCGACGTTCATGGTAACGTCGCGGCAATCCTGAATCCCAACGCAGAAATGAAAATCATGCTTGCGGGACACATGGACGAAATCGGCTTCCTCATCCACTACATTGGCGATGACGGACTACTCTATTTCAGCACGATTGGCGGGCACGACAGCGTCATTCCAGTTGGTCAGAGGGTTTGGATCCACGGAAAAGAACAAGTTCCGGGAATCATTGGGCGAAAAGCGATCCACCTCCTCAAAGACGAAGAGCGGAAAAAGAAGCCGGAAATCGAAGACCTTTGGATTGACATCGGATGCTCTACCCGAGAGGAAGTCGAAAAGCTTATCTCCCTCGGTGATCCAGTCACCTACCAATACGAATTCCAAATGCTTCAAGGTGACCGAGCCTCCGCGAGAGGATTCGACAATAAAATGGGTAGCTTCATTGTTGCCGAAGCCCTTCGGCTACTCAAACAAGACGGAGGACTTGATCCTGGTGTTGGCGTTTACGCAGTTGCCACGGTTCAAGAAGAAATTGGTCTCCGCGGAGCACGAACCAGTAGCTATTGGATCAATGCCCAATCGGGGCTCGCCGTTGACGTAAACCATGCCATCGACTACCCAAGTGTCAGCAAGACCAAGTATGGTCAGCTAGACGTAGGCAAGGGACCATCGGTCATGCGAGGAGCCAACGCAAACCCGAATGTGTTTAATATGATTCGAACTGCATGCGACAAGGATGGAATTCCGTACCAGGTCGATGTAACCGCCGGCGGAACCGGTACCGACGGAAACGCAATGCAACTCAACCGAGCGGGAATGGCGGTTGGCATTGTCGGTGTAGCCCTTCGTTACATGCACACCCCTGTCGAGCTGCTCAGTCTTACCGATGTCGAGAATTGCGCAAAACTCATGGCCGCATATTGCCGATCGGTCAAACCAGATACCGATTTCACCCCGAGAATCTTGTAATCAAATACGTCGTATTGGGCGTATAAGAAATTCATTAAGGCCGACCTACACCTGGGACTTAGACAAAGGTTCCGGGTGCAAATACTATATACTGAACCTGTTGGCAAAGGATTTGTTTCAACAAGTTGGTTTCAAAATGAAAGGCTTAGCAATACTAGGATTGGTTCTGTTCGGAGCAAGTGCCCACGCAGTTATCGTTGATGATTTTATGACCGGTAGCTACAACAGTGGCGCCATAACCTCCGGCACTCTTAACGCATGGACCCCAGCCGCAAACGCCCTCGGTGGCATTCGATTTCAATCCTTGACCGTAGTCTCAAACCCTCTAGGCGGAGACGCAAAGTGCCGTGTTATTACCTCTCCTGGAGTCCTTGATGTCAGCACAGACTCCGATGTAGATGTTAATTACACGTTAGGATATGGGTACGCGAGCAGTTCCACAACGCCTGCATCTGGTCCTCTCAATCTCAATTTTACGAGTAACTTTCTGATCAACTTAGATTTCCGAACCAACGATCTTGCTCAACCCGTTACCATAACCCTGTACACAAACGGCGGAGCCAATTCATATACTCGTACGATGAACATTAGTGCCGGAATTTTGTCCGCCACCCCTCTCGTTTATCAATTTGACTTTTCAACCGATGCCGCGGCTCTTGGCGATGTGGATGGCATCAAAATCTTCTTTGATCCAGCGGCTGGTGGCGACTTCTCCTTGAACGGTATTCAGGCTGTTCCTGAACCAATGAGCATCGTTGCGATCTCACTTGGCGCACTGGTTCTTTTGCGACGACGAAAAAAGTAAATATCCGTCCGTGCACCCGACCTACGGTTCCTTTATAGATATTGGCGTTTATATGCCATTTCGATACGGGTACAGCCAAATCAAGCCCGACTCTTTGCCCCGAGAACCTCGACATACCAACCAACCGTACGAAGATCGCCACACAATATCGTCAAAAGACATGTTGTTAGCGTTCAACACAAATGAAGACAACGGTCGAACGATCCCCTGCGATTTGACAACCGCTATCGTAACGTCCGAGTCATAGAGCTTCATATATGGAGAGCCTGGGTTGACCGGCTGATAGTTTGCGTTTCCTATTCGAACAGATGAATTTGGTCCGATCCAGCGAACCGATATTCCAGGCTCATAGAGCGTTTGATTTCTTCGCTTCAGTTCGGACGCCAGGCTGTCCGGCAGAGTTGGAAAAATCTCAATCTTCGCCGGATCCAAGCCACTTGCAAACTTAGAAATTTTCAGCTTTCGGGCTTTGGTAGATAACACGCGAAGCCCTGGATATGCCACCGTTACGATTTTCGGATTCCATTTTGCCCTCTGGTCGCCTTCGTCAAATTGCTGGTACTCCGCAACCGCCGCATTGTAACCACTTTTTGTAATCTGAAACCCCCAAAAGCGAGACTTGCTTGAGCCCTCGACTTCAGCTTTATGACCCTTAATGATTGCAATCGGGGTACAAGGAACTGCGTCTATCATTAGTGAATACCCGTACCCAACGAGAGAGAGGTCCCTAGAGCAATCTATAACCCGTAGATGCGTCATTCCTCTGAAATTCGGAACGAATTTGGCTGTCCATGCGGGCGACGCACCCATCAAAAATCCCAGCAAGACTGTAGTCATCGCACACCCGAACAAGGAAATCTTACCAGTCGGTTCCGATCTACACATGAGTTCGACTAATCGTGAGCCTGACATAATGAATATATGTCCGCAGCCAATGTAAAAATCGTCACCCTCGGCTGCGCCAAAAACGACGTCGACAGCGAAGAGATCGCTGGCGTTTTGATGAAGTCCGGTTACACCATCGATGGACTCTCCAAGAAGTCCGATGTGACGGTAATCAACACCTGCGGGTTCCTCGAAGCCTCCAAGCAAGAATCGATTGAAGCCATCAAACAAGCAATTCGCGACAAAGAAGCCGGTCTGACCAGCAAAGTCATCGTCGCCGGCTGTCTGGCTCAGCGGATGGGTGCTGAACTCATGAGCCTAGCGCCAGGAGCCGATGCCTACATTGGCGTCGGTCAGATGGGTCGATTCGACGAGATCGTCAAGTCCACTTTAACTTCGCAAGAGCGAGTTATTGACCTCTCCCCTCCTCACCATCGATGGGCAGACGTCGAGACTCGAGCTCGCAGCGGCAAGCCATGGAGCGCCTACCTCAAGGTCAGCGAAGGCTGTGACCACAAATGCACGTTCTGCACCATTCCAAGCTTCCGCGGAAAGCACGATAGTAAACCAATTGAACGAGTTCTGGCTGAAGCCAAGCACCTTGCCCGACTCGGAACCCGAGAAATCAATCTTATTGCCCAAGATGTCACCCAGTACGGCTATGACCTTTACAAAGAATTCACGCTTCCGAAGCTGCTAAGAGAACTAAACGAAGTCGACGGTCTTGACTGGATTCGCATCCTCTACTTCTATCCAAACCGATTGACCGACGAAGTCATCGAAGCAATGGCAACACTACCCAAGGTTGCCAAGTACATCGACATTCCCTTGCAGCATGCCCATCCAGAGACGCTCCGACGCATGCGCCGACCTTGGGATGGCGACCGGTATCTCAAACTGTTCGAGAAGGTCCGAAACGCAATGCCCGACGTTGCGATTCGTACAACTTTCATCGTTGGATTCCCTGGCGAAAACGAAGAAGAGTTCAACTATCTGCTCGACTTTGTCGAAGAAGCAAAGCTCGACCGAGTAGGCGCATTTGTCTACTCGCCTGAACCCGGAACTCCAAGCGCGGATATGCCCGATCAAGTTTCTGCCGAAGTCAAGCAAGAGCGATTTGATGAGCTGATGACGCTCCAACAGGAAATCTCACAAGAGGTCAATGATGGCTGGATCGGACGAGAACTCGACGTCCTCATAGAGGACGCTCGAGATGGTTGGCTGATCGGTCGGTCGCACCGAGACGCGCCAGACATCGACGGTTTGGTCATTTTTAAAGGGACATCAAAGCCGGGTGATATGGCACGAGTTCAGATCACTGAAGCCGAGCCGTATGACTTATTTGGTGTCGAGAAAGACTCGGGAATAAAGGCGAAGAAGCGACTTGAGCCACTGAGAATGTCTGCTCCGCGAGCACCGCAGTAGGCAAATTGAATGGGATTTCGCCTAATGTTTGACAAACTTTCTGACACCGACAAGAACTTGACAAACAAGGCAATTCATGAAGTCCGGAGCAGTTCTCGACCTAACAATATCCACATAGATACGATTCATGAAGGCGAAACCGTCGCATGGAGTCACTGTCTTCCGGAAGCACTAATCGCTCCGGAAGTGAACCAATATCTTGCCGCTGAGATGTTCCTTATGACCCGCGATGGATTTTTGTACTTCTTGCCTATTCTTTTGTCTTTGGGTCTGTTCGAGTCACTAAGTGACTTCGAATATAACTTTGTAAGTAAATTTCGCCGGGAAGTCCTCGATACTCAACTTGAATGTAGCTTTTCGGCCAATTCAAAGTCGCTGTCTGAGAGATGGATCGAAATCAACTTGAGCCACTTTCAGGAGTCCGAAATGGATGCGACTGAATTTGATAGTGAAGTTCCAACGCACTTTGCTCGACTAATGTCAGTTCTCGATCACATTCTCAATTCGCCAACGAAGCACTAGTGTCTCGAAAGCAAAAAAGCCGTCACCTAGCGGTAGGCGACGGCCTAATACTGTTGCTTTATCCCTTCAAGAGCGCAAGGACGGTTTCTGGCATTGAATTGGCTTGTGCCAAGATCGCCATTCCCGACTGTTGAAGGATTTGGTAGGTCGTGAACGAAGTCATCTCAGAAGCCATATCCACGTCTCGAATCGTGCTTTCCGAAGCCGTCATGTTTTCCTTCGCCGACTGAAGCGAACGGTTGTTCGATTCCAATACATAGTTTGTGAACTGACCAATCTGACCCCTGGTCGCGGTTACTTGGTTGATCGCGCGATCAACAACTAACAAAGCGTTGGCAAGGTTGCCCGAGCTCGTAATGTCCAGGCTCGCCATGTTCATGTTGGCGACCACGTCATTACCAAGTTGAGCCGCCGCCATGTTCGGCAACGTTAGCTGTGCGGTTTGACCCGCATTCCCGCCAAATTGGAAGACTGCGCTACCGGGAGTAATCTGACCAATCGTCATCGGGTAGCCACCCGAAGAGTTCCCCGCCGAAGTCAATCGAACCATATTGCCGTCTTGGTCAAACAAGCTCAATCCATCTGTTCCCGCTCTTCCACCCGTAAACAGGGCGGTGCCCATTCCTCCAAGGCTAATTGTTGCGATCGGATTCGTGCCCGTAATCGTCACCGGAGGACCACTACTGATAACTCCCGTCGAGTCGGAGAAACTAAGAACCGCGTTCTGACCATAGCTGGTGGTCGTAAAATCGAGTTTGTTGGTTCCGCTATTCCAACTGGCGGTAACGCCGGTAGAAGCCGATGCCGCATTGACCGAGGTCGCAACCTGTGCACCCGTCGCCCCCGCAACAAAAGTAAATGTTGAGCCGTTAATGCTAAACGAACCTGGACTAAGAATAACTCCGCCGGTCAGGGTTGCCGATGTAAGAGCGGCTTGAGTTCCTGGGACAATAGACGTCAAAGTCATGAGACCTTGAGCGGTAATCGGAACACCTTTAAACATTCCTGCCAGAGAAATTCCTTGAACTTCGTTGCCCGCACTCACTTGAGCTTGAATACCTGAAGAACCGTCCAAGAGCCGTTTGGAACCAAACTGCGCGGTTTGCGAAATACGCGTAATGCTTGCGGCAATACTAGCGAGCTGGTCCTGGTTTGCACGCAACTGAGTGGAAGAAAGAGTTGCGGTATTCCCGGAAGAAATGACCAAGCCTCGTGCATCGGACAAGAGTTGATTGACCTCAGACAAGGCAGACTCGGCTGTCTTCGAGTAGTTGATCGCATCGAGGTTATTCCTCATTGCGGCCTCAAGACTGCCGATTTGAGATCGTAGGTTCTCACTCGAAATGAGACCAGATGGATCGTCGCTCGCTTTGGTGATTCTGAGTCCCGAGCTGAGTCGTCCCATTGACGCCTGCAGCATGTTTGCATTCGTTGTCAAATGTGAGTGCGCGGTTTGAGCCGCAAAATTTGTATTGATTCGAAATGACATGTCAGCCTCAGAGATATTGCTGGCGGCCCTTCCATGGTCTGGCCAAAATTTAACCTAGCAATTCTACTAACTTGGATTGTTGGCTGAATTTGAAAATAGATCAGGTTCGATGAGCAATGGAGCGGTAAATTACTCATATGAGTTTGGTGAGCAAAGTCGGGAGGAAGCGGCCACGAGCAAGAATTGCCCTCACCGTCCTCTATACCGTGCTTACGGTGGGTGCCCTCACCACCCTCTATCCCTTCCTTCTCATGATCAGTATCGGGCTAAAAGGTCCTACCGATCAAAGCGATAATGTCCTTATTCCCAAGTACTTTGGCGACGATCAAGAGCTGCTCACCAAGTATCTAGACGACAAGTATTCAGGTGAAGCGGGGATCATCGCGAGTACGCGAATTGGAACTGACCAATCCGAAGTTCAAAAGTACGATGAATTCCTTAAGTCATTACCGCTAGAAATGTGGACCGCTGGCTTTAAGCTCGCACCCAACCAAGTCAGTAGCAAGTTAATGGTTCGGTACCAAGGATGGCTCAGAACGAAATTCGCAACCATAGATGAACTAAACAAAGCCTATGTCGAAGAAAACGTGGCTTTTCAAACCGTCATGCCCCCGGCAGAACTCCTAGAACGAGCCACATGGAAGTCTTCCGCCGATCAAAAGTACGCCGACTGGCTCGTCTTTAAAGCAAGCCTTCCCACCGAGTTTCGAATACCCGTCCGTAGAACCCGGCTCTGGCAAGAGTTTCTCAGGGTCAAATACAAAAACCGGATTGATGACGTGCCCGCACTATTTAAGGTTGGAAAAGAAAAGAAGTTTGAAGAACTTCCCCTAAATCTAATCCCTGACAACGCCGAAACTGCTGAGTTCATGGCAAAAGTCCCCGATCGCTACCGAGCCGGAACTGCAGAGGATCTCTGGCGAAAAGTCTCAACAAATCCTCTCCCAATTGTTGGCGCCGAAGAGGCGTTTGTCACCGTAAACAAGGGCGACTTGAAACGAGAATATGCGTCCAGAAACTTTCGCTTTGTCCTTGACTACATCCTTTTGCATGGACGAGCAGTAGGCAATACGATCATATTCTGCGGGCTAGCTGTCCTCACCCAGTTAATTGTGAATCCACTTGCCGCTTACGCTCTCTCAAGATATCCGATAAAGGCATCAGGAAAAATCCTCCTCTTTCTTCTCGCCACAATGGCATTCCCGGCCGAAGTCGCAATGATTCCCTCATTCCTGATGCTCAAAGACCTCGGGTTACTCAACACCTTCGCCGCCCTCATTCTGCCCGGTGCAGCTAGTGGCTATATGATCTTTCTCCTAAAGGGATTCTTTGACTCATTGCCACCAGAACTCTTCGAAGCTGGACAATTGGACGGAGCAAAGGAACACACCCTGATGGCAAAAGTCGCCCTTCCCCTAAGTCGTCCCGTCCTTGGCTACCTAGCCCTCATGGCGTTCATGGGGTCCTACTCGACATTTATGTTTGCCTTTCTGGTCATCCAAGACCAAAAGATGTGGACCTTGATGGTTTGGGTCTATCAACTTCAAACGACAGCGCCAAAGTCGGTTGTGATGGCGGCGTTGGCTCTTGCTGCACTCCCAACCCTCTTAGTCTTCTTATTTGCCCAGCGTGTAATCATGAGAGGAATTGTATTGCCGGGGGAACGTTAGCTTCCAGCTATGAGCTTCTAGCTTTCAGCAAGACTCGGTGTGCGAGCTACCCGGAACCGCAAGGAAAATTCTGGCGTTGAATTCGCAGGAGTAATCCGTTAGGCAAAGTTGGCACCAAATGCTAGCAGCTTGAAGCTTGCAGCTAGTAGCTGAATCCCAACCGAGTAGACTCCCAACTGCAAGATGTCGAGCATTGAAAAGACCAAGGAACCGATTCCCGTCCTAACCTGGATGCTCATTCTGCTCAATGTTGTTATCTATCTTTGGGATCGAAAGCTAGGGCTCTTTGGTCCCGGAGTGGTCTTTAGCGACCTTGCCATGCGACCGCCAGAGGTGGTTTCTGCGATCACCGGCGGACCCGATCGATTTCCAATCGTAACTCTCTTCACTTCCATGTTCCTTCATGGCGGATTTCTTCACCTGTTCGCCAACATGATGTTTTTGGCGGTTTTTGGACCACCAGTGGAACAAGCAGTTGGACCTTGGCGATTCACTCTCTACTATTTGGCTTGGGGAGTATTCGCCGCATTTTGCCAAATCTATGCTTCACCAAACCTCAATGTTCCGACTTTGGGGGCATCAGGAGCAATCGGCGGAGTTCTAGGGTGCTACTTCCTACTATTCCCTTCAAATCGGTTGCACGTGCTGATCATGGGAATCTGGGAAATTGAAACGAAAGCCTGGGTTTTGCTCGGCCTTTGGTTTCTCTATCAAATATTTGTTACTCAAGAAGGTGTGGCAACCTGGGCCCATGTTGGAGGCTTTTTAGCGGGTATGGTTACGGTGCTAGTTATCGGTGGGCGGGAGTCGATTTTGCGTCAACATCCTGAACTTATCGAGGCTGACGACTAAGGTATGTCTTTCATAAAACCCTCAAAATTCTTCCTCCTTATGGCGATCATTACCCTCGCCGTAAGTCTGGTTTCCGTTCGAAAACGGATTCACGTTGAAAACGCGAATAAGAATGTCCTCATTGCGGCGGAGATGGATACGATTCAGTCCCTTGCGGCCGCGCAACAGATAACGATTGATGCTGCGCTGACCAAGCTTAAGAAAGTCGGACTAAACGGAGTTATCATTCCCGAAGAGACCGTTGGCGAACTAATTCTTGATGGAAAGGCCCATCTGAACGGACAGACTGTTGAGAATCAGTCTCAGATGAGCACGATGGCATTCGAAGATAGTTCGATTGTCAAGCGAGTCGTGAAAGGATTATCGATCCGATTTGGTAAGTTGGTTCAGTCAACCACCTTGCGAGACGGTCGGTTAGCTCTTCCTGCTGTAGATACCGCAACTTTACGATCAACATCGATTGGAATAGACCCTCAGATGGTTGCCCTTGCCCAAAAGCACAATCTCACGATTGTCGGAAGGTACTCAAACCCAGTTGGAGTAAATTCGGTTGCAATTGCCGAGACCCTTAAATGGGCTAAGGAGTCCGGAGTCAAGATTTTTCTTGCTCAGGGCGAACAAGTTCTTGGTCGACGAGACTCGCTAGAAGTTACGCGGGACAGTCTGATTCTCAATGAGATGCTTTATGCTTCGCCCGAATTTGCAAAGCTTGGCGGGGACCAAGAGATGCTCAACATGGTGCCAGATCGAGTTGTTCGATTACACTCCGCACAGACCGCTGAGCTAGACAAGCTGAGCGAAGATGGAGCGCTTGAGCGTTATCTGAAAGCCGCAAAAGAAAGAAACATGAGAGTGTTACTGGTGAGAAATATTTCTCAGGCAGCAGATTCTCCGCTTGATTCATTTGGTCAATTCGTTGCCAAATTATCGGAGGGCCTGGCGAAGAAAGGGCTGACCGTTGGGGAGCCTGCTCCGTATTCGGATCCAGAAGTCAGTAAGGCAGTCAAGATACTCATTGGCGTCTTTGGTGGAATTTGTGCGGCTTGGGTTGCGATCCAAATGTTTGGAGAACGCCGAGGGCTTCCTGTCGGCGTAATCGGTGCACTCTTGATAATTGGTGGCTCGGCAACTTCGCGAGGAATGGGGCTTGAATTAGCTGCACTCCTGCTTTCAATGGTATTCCCTATCGGATCTTACTATTGGCTCAAGCTGGAGAAACCGAATCCATACGTCGGTTTGATTGGGCTCGTTGCTCTCTCCATGATTGGTGGATTTTGCGTTGCGGGTCTTATGAACTCAGTTCCATTTTATATCCGGGCTGACGCCTTTTCTGGAGTGAAACTTTCCGTCTTCCTTCCAATTGGGATTGTTGGCATAGTCGCCTTTGCCGACTTCAACAGCTTCAAGGAATCGATGAAGGAGCCGATTACCTGGGGAGCCGCCGGAATCGGAATGATCATATTTGGCGCTCTCGTGCTGATGATGTTGAGAACCGGAAACGATAACCCAAATACGGTTAGTGGTGGAGAACTCGCTTTTCGGGGAGTACTTGAACAGTTACTTCCAGTTCGACCACGAACGAAAGAATTCGTCCTCGGTTTCCCCGCTCTCTTTTTCGGTCTTTTTATACTTCACGCCGCAAAATATGATGCGAAAAACCTCGGAAAGCTCTCCGGTTGGGTGTCACTTTGTATCATGCTAGGATTTGTAGGATTAACTGATTCCGTGAACACCTTGTGTCATCTTCATACTCCCGTTATGGTGAGCTTCTTGAGGGATATTATTGGTCTTATAATCGGCGCCCTTTTCGGGCTCGTTGCATGGTTCGTTCTCCGAAAGAAGACGTTGGCTTTGTTGGGGGTAAATAATGGCTAGAATAGTTCTCGCAGGATACATTGGGTGCGGAAATCTCGGTGATGATTCCGTGATGATCGGAGTTGTTGATGGACTCGGAACCCACCACGAATATTTAGTCCTCAGTGGCGACCCAAATGATACATTTAGGCACTACTCCATGCACGGCGTTCCCCGCAAAAATCTTAAAGAAGTCGAAGCCGCCATTAGGGAATGTGATGCGCTTATTTTTCCTGGAGGCTCAATTTTTCAGGATGTCACGAGTGTTAAAAGCTCAATCTACTATGCAGGCTTGGTCAAAATGGCGAAGAAGCACAACAAGCGAGTAATGCTTCTCAACCAAGGCGTAGGACCACTTAATTCTTGGATCGCGAAGGGTCAAACCAAGACCGCAATGGATCTTGCCGACCTGATCGTTGTTCGAGACCCAGGTTCTTACCAGACGCTCAGGGATCTTGGCGTGACGAAGAAAATTCATATTGGTGCGGATAGCGCTCTCATCCTAAGAGAACCATTGAGAGAGGACGATGGCTCATCTTTCGGTGTAGGTGGGATGAAAGCGGTTGCCCTCTCGCCACGACCCTGGAAGCGAAAAGGTGTGGACATCGTAAAGCTCTTCGGAGATACGTCTCGGCTCCTCTTTAACGCAGGATTTATTCCAACCCTCATCGAAATGGATCCGTTCGAAGATGGAAAAATGCTAGAAGATATCACGAAACAGCAAGATGGACGAATTCCATTTTTGCGCAATTTGGGTTCTTCGAGAATGGTGCAATTCAGACTTGCTCGGATGGAAGGAGTCATCGCGATGCGGCTCCACGCAGGAATTTTAGCCACAACGGTTGGCGTTCCACCACTCATGCTGAACTATGATCCAAAGGTCGCGGCCTTCGCAAGACAAATTGATATTGGTCCAGCATTAACAATCGAAGGATTGACTGCACAACGACTATTTGAGACATTTATGGAACATCAAAAAGCAAAAGAAGCCCATAAGCTTGTTATCATAAAGAAGCGAGAAGAATTGCGGGAACAAGCGATGATCGGAATCGAGCTTGCCAATAAGTTCTTCAAATAGCGAATTGATGTCAAAATTGCTCATCTGTGGTGGACTAATGGCCCTGACTTTGTCATGTCTAGGGCAAACCAACGCGCCAAAAAGTAACAACTGGTGGGAAAGAGAGCTCTGGTCGCGCCTTTCTTACAGTGGTTCTCGCACACTTGGATATCAGAACTTTAGATTTGAAGGTGACGAAGACGCATTTGGGTCGCTAACAAATTACGGAACTGGTCTCCAACGCTTCACCGATATTGGCAACTTGTCCCTCCAGGGAAGTAAGGTTTTCGGCTTATTCGACTTTCGTGCCACATTTACCGATAACCGATTTAGTGATCCAGAGCAAAAACAGTACACCCTGAATTACAAACGTGGATTTTGGGATGTAAGTTATGGAACCGTTCAGGCTTCTCTTCAAAGTGGGAATAGATTTACAAATTTCAGTCGCTCTTTGAACGGCCTTGTTGGTGGCTATCGCAAAGGAAAGTTCGATGCTAAAGTTATCAGTAGTCAGGCTCGAGGAGCGGCTCGAACCGTAACAATAGAGGGCAATAATACTTCTGGCCCGTATTACTTGCTAAGCGGTCGAGTCATTGGTGGTTCTGTCAAGATTTTGCTCGACGGAGTTGAATTGAAGCAGGGTGTCGACTACTTTGTGGATGTTGCGGTCGGTTCAATAAGTTTCGTAGGTAGAAACATTGCTCCAACCAGCACCATCGTAGCTTCCTATGAGTCTTATGACGTGACGAATTCAGGGGGTTCGATTCAAGGGGGAGCTTTGAGCTATGATCTCGGCTCTGCGGGCAAAATTGGATTCACGGCTCAACAACAAAAAACAGGAAATGCTTCCGGCATCAATTTGATTGATAATGCTTTTCAAGGCTTCGGTTTCGGTGGCGCCCAGTATCAATTGGATTATGAGCCAATTCCCAGCAGCATCATTGTCAAAGTTGACGGAATTCCACGGAGTTTTTCGACGATCGATGATGGGTCTTCTGAGTTCTATATCAGTGCAAATGTTCCGTCGATTGTCATTTCCAGAGTAGCAATTCTCCAGAGTCAAACCATTATTATTCGGTATGTTCCAAAGCTCGTCCAAGCTGTCGACGGGGATAGAAAAGTGATAGGTCTTGATTGGCGCTTACCCATTGGAAAAAAAGGAACAAACAGCTACTTAAACTACTCAAGGGCAAACGGCTCAGTAAGTGGTGCCAGTGCGGCAAGTGGCAAAGCCGAAGGTATTGATCTAAGGTTTAACCAAGGAAAAGGAGAGTTCAAAGCAGGGCTTCGAAAGATTGATCCAGGATTTCGAACCATTGAGCAGACTGGGTTTAACCGAAATGAAAATGCTGCCGAATTTTCATTAGATTATTCGACAAAGGGACTCAAAGCAACCGCAAGTTCGAGAAACACCCTGATTGCTGTGAATACAGGCTCATCTGTCACTTCAAACCGCTTGTCATCTCAAGACTTTACGCTCAGCTACAGTGATCCGAAAAATGATACAAAAAATATCACTCGGACCCAAACATTTAATTGGAACCAACTTAGAACTCGGACAACTGAAGATTCGAAGATATCGAGTCTCGGCTTCAAAGAGAATTATCATTTCCGAAAGCTAACATTTGGATACGGTCTGGAAAACTTGTCCGGCCGTGGCAGGGTTAACGGAACCATAACGGGAATAGGAGTTAATAGCTACCGGACAAGTGCTAACTACGATGCTGGAAAGAACTGGTCAATCTCGGCAATTGCTTCAAGGAGCGATGTCAGGACTGACACTATCAAGTCCCAAGGATACGACTATTCACTTCGCGCGAATATGACTCAGCGCGGTCCATGGGCCCTAGGCGCTGAATATACATTGAGTGATTCCGGCGTTCTTGCCTCCTTGGGAGGATTCCTTAATGGAAACTCATTGGGATACGGAAACAATGGCTTTGGAACTTCAGGAGGGAGCGGCACCCTCAGTACTGGCCAACTGAAGGCTCGACGAACGGCATTTAATGCCACCCATCAGGCCGGTGATAATCTCACGGTTGGCATTACATACGCCAACACATCATCCATCGGAAGTTCCACCAGCAATGCCAAAATTGACGCAATCACGTTAGACACCAGCTGGAAGATCAATGCGTCCCATGCCTTAATCTTTGATTTTTCTCGCGTGAAAGCTGATTTTCTTGGCGGAAGTATCGTAAAAAGTAACTCCGATGTTTATGCTGGCTACCTGACCGGAAATCCTGGCAAATTTTGGACCTATAGCCTGGGCTACAATCTGCTGCGATCCGCGGGTTCTCAGCTTGGGCAAGATAGCCTCGGACTTAGTTTTGATATCGGATACCGTCTCAATCCGAAACAACGACTCTTTTTTAATTCGAGTCTTAGCCGAACTCGGGGACTGTTCCCTCAGAACGATACTTCGATTCAGTCTGGCTATTCATACTCGATTGCCTCTGGCGTAGCCTTGGTTGGTAAATACAGTTATCGCAATTTACAGAACCTTGAACCCGGTGCAATAAGCGGGGCGTTTAGGGCTAATGGCCTGAGTCTTGAACTTACTTTTGATCTTTCTAATAGACGGTGAAATGAATGACAACTAGAAACGTTACAATTGGTATGAAACGTAATTGGATTGCCTTTGGCATATTAGTTACAGCCCTTCTTGGGTGCGGCGGTACCGGCGCGGGCGTAGGGTCCGTTGCCGGACTTATTCTTGACATAAACGGAAACCCTGTTCGAGGAGCTCGAGTATTTGTTGACGATGTGACGATAAGAGAAACCAACAGCAACAGTTCGGGATCTTATCGAATCACCGGAGTCTCGGCTACTGATATCGTCATTAAAGCTGAATACGATAATGGATCGACGATTTTCCGGGGTCAAAACCTTGCCCGCGTATTCGACCAAGAGCAGGTTAATAGTCACAACATAGTCTTGATTCCATCGTCTCAAATCGCTGCTCTTCAGGGACGAGTCCTGAGTTCAGGTGGTCAACAGATTCAAGGCGCGAGAATTTCCGCGAAGCCAACAAACGGCAGCCAACTGGGATCGGTTCAAGCCCTTGCTGATGATAGCGGCAACTATTTCCTCGGCGGTCTAGCTGGTGGGATAACCTACCAAGTCATCGTAAGCTTCCCCGGGTTCCGATCGGTAGACGTAACGAGAACTCCGTCAGCTGGTAACACCCAAACTGTCAATTTCTCTCTTGGGCCAAACGGTGACCCTTTGTTGCCACCTCCCGGAAACCTAGCTCTGACTGCCTGGACATCTCCTGCCGAGCTCACGAGAGACGCAGAAGCTCGCCACGCAATGGAGAATGTCAAGAAGTTCATCGAACCTCGATATCGACGGTCAAACGGAACTGGAAGGCTTACGAGCCAGGGTAATCCAGTTGAAGTTCAGCTCTATTGGGATAGGTTCGATAGCCTTGAACTCCTAGGGTATGCAGTATGGCGGCGACGAAGCTCCGATCCTTACCAAAGTATCGACTTCCTTCGAGACCCGTTGGCCGAATCCTATCTAGACAGCGACATCAACTTGCTTGATGGCGTGAACTACAGCTACGTTGTGGACGCTGCCAACACGAATTATCCAAACACAGGCAATTCGTTGAGCGACGACAGCAATGCAGTCTCCGTGACTCCCCTGGGTGACATGAATGTTTCGAGCCCGACATTTGGCGGTGGAAATGTGACCTTCCATTGGTCAGCAGTTCCAAATGCGGCCAATTATACGATCTACGTTTTCAACTCGTATCCTGGCATCATGGTTAACTCTTACGCGAATAACTTCAATAACCCTGCGTCCGGAACACAATGGACGTATAATTTGACTCCTTTGGTAAGCGGACACCTGTATTACTATCTTATAATGGGTAGTAACTCAGACGACTCTGCTCGAACTTTGAGTGCCATAGGATCCTTTACGGCCCCATAGTCGTCGAACGAAAACCGAACAAAAATGCTACGCCGCCTACTTACGTTGGTTGCCGTTCTCACGGGAACGGCAACTGCATTTGCCCAGTCAAGCCTCTTCAAAATTGATATTGCAACTCGAGGGGTCGCATCTCCAGCGGAGCTCTCTGATGCTGCGTACAAGTTGTATCAGCAGAACTTATGGAGTCTCAGTTATCTGAGTAGAAAAGAACGAGAATCTCGGGGTCTCGTCAAGCCAGGAACTCCATTTATTGCGCCCGCTATCGTTCGGTTTACGCGTGGAAACGAAGTGTTAAGTACCGGCGGTCGAACGCGCGGCAACGAAATCACGCTCGTCATTGACTCAACCTTTAACACCGCGAACGACACTACGAGAGTTGCGTTCATGCAGAGCGTTTATAGTGCGGCAAAACCAACGATCGAGGCGGTATTTGGCGATGCCGCTATCACCGGTAATGTAAACGTTGTGAATGCCGACGACACAATCGGTGATCGAAACGCAATTACAGGAGGTTATTACCTCCCAAACAACGGGTCTGGCGGCCGTGAAATCAGACTTCCCCTCAATGCAAGCCGTGAAGTAGCTGCTGTCGCCCTCATTCACTGCATTTTGCTTGCCTACCTACCGGATCCAGCTTACGGATTTGATGGCTACCTTGAGGGTCTAGCAAGAGCAGCAACTCAAAAAATCGTGCGAATTCCCGCTGCACTTCCGGTGGGGCTCGACCAAGAAGTCATCGAAAGCGTTCTCGATCAAACCTATGAGATCGGACCTAGCTACGATTGGGCAAACCAAAAATCACTGGGTGGTCCACGATTTATCGCCCCGAACCTATTGGCTACCCCGATCGTACAAGGAACGAGAGGTGGATTGTTCTTTCAGCGCTACCAGATGTCAGGATCGGTTTGGGAAAAGGTGCTCACTGAGTATCCAAACTTCATCAAGGATCTCAATTTACTCCTCAGATCGAATCCATCCGCTGCAAATAACGCCGCTCAAATTGAAGCCCTTGCCGCCAGCATTATTGGAGCAGGAACAATTGAGGGTCAACCGTTTAGCTCTTGGGTACGACAACAGCACATTCTCGATACTCGACTCAATGTGGGAACCAAACTCCATTCACTGATCACTCCAATTACAAACGGATTAAGCGGAACAGACTTTGGCGTCTTCAACATTGAAGCCACGTTTTTCTCGACCGATGCAAACGGCAACGAGACGCTTCTTTCAGGTACGTCTTACCCAATCTACTGGGATCGAACATATAACCGAATCCTAGCTTCGGCTCAGGCTGAAACTCTAGACATTGCGGCCTCTTACGGATCAGTTGTTCCGAACTTCACCAACGACAACGGAGGAGTTCCATACCGAGTCGCGATTGACATACCGATTCAAGATCGACTTATTCGACAATATGTCCCAGCTGGAAGTATCGCGACTCCGGCTTCAGCAAATGTGAGTGACTTTTACGGAACGGTTGTTGGTTTTGCGGTTCCCGCCGGCTCATCTCTTATTGTCCGAGTCCAGAATGGCTCTGATACATTTGATGCTCCCGTGAATGCTTACGCCTTCGGACTCAAGGTCAACACGGCCAACTTCTTAGCAAGCCGCTCGTTAAACGTAAAGTTGATTAGGAAGGATTCATTTGGAGTCGAAACAATCCTCCTCACTCGAATTGTTGACAAGGGCCCCGGACCATTGGGAATTCAACTTGGAAATGATCCGGTCGTGTCAACCTCGTTTCCCGTAGGTCTCGCCAGTGGAATCCAAATGGTTGGATTCACTGGTGATCCGTTATTTTCCGGCCTTGAATCAATCTTAGGACTAAATTCAACCAACTTCTTGGCTGCCAGGTACAACTCTTCGAAGACTGCCTATGACCTTTATCCTAATTCAGGATCGGTCAACGGAGGGCAAGCATATTTTGTGCGAGTGCCAGCCCCTGGAATTCCGAGCTGGCTGGCAAAAGTTGAATCAAGCACCGCCGTATCAGTCGCTCTCAGACCTGGCTGGAACATGATTACTTGCCCATTAGGAATTTCCGCGCCATTTGCGAACGTTGACGTAGTCCACACGACCAACTTCCCCAGAACTTACTTGGGCGCATCGGGCAACGACGTAGGTGATACAAGTCCGCCATTGCTTGGCAAGGATGTGTTTCGATTTGTTCCAGGTGCACCCGATCCAACATCCGGTGTACCAGAAGGCGGATCATTTGTACCCGCTACATCGTTTGAGCCTGGTTCCGGTTACTTTGTTCGCTGTCTAGCTCCAGAGGGAGCAGCGATGCTCTTTAAGCCAATACCCAATCAAAGCTTTGCCGCCCAAATGGCCGCAGCAAATCCAGGCTATTTGCTTCAAGTGCAGGTAAGTCGTTCCGGCGAATCGTCGTATGCTCAATTGGGGCAGGCAATCGGTGCCACAAATGCCTTTGACCCGAAATTCGATAGCAATCTCCCGCCTTCCTTTGGCGGACTTCAAGTTGCCGTCCAAAACGTCGACCGACGGTTTACCGATGTAAGGGGTCCCTCGGCTCAACTGACATATCGAGTAAACGCAACGGGTTGCGTAAGCGGTAAAAAGTACGCATTCACCCTCTTCACTAAAGTTGGTAGGGCAGTCCAGATAGTCGTGAAAAACATCCAAAATGGCACTACCCAAATATTCGGTTCTAGTTCCGGTACGTTCGGATTCACAGCGAGTAACGCGACAATGGCATTTGATGTGACCGTCAAGGGTGCAAGATAATGAAGAACTTCCTATTGTTTCTCCTGGTGTTGGTTCTAGCGGCATGCGGCGGCGGACCACCGTCTAGTATTAGAATTACTGGTCGTGTTCTCGATATATCCACTGGTGGCCCAACAACCAGTGCATCTAGCGTTCAATCAAGCACAATAACCGTCAATACGTCGGTTATTGATGGCTCATTCATTGGTGGAGGCAAAAAGGATGAGGCTCAATTATTGGTCAGCGCACCTTCGCTTCTCGGTTATCCAGTCTTTACGTATTCCTTCCCGCCACTTAAGCAAACTCAAAATGATGTTGGAGATCTCTGGGTAGGGCCTCAACAAGTGACTGTACGTGGAATAGTTCAGAATGCGGCTGACAACAGTCCTATTCCCAATGCAGTGGTCCGATTTGGCGGTCAATTTGCCACCACAGACAATACCGGGACATTTAATATTCTCCAGGTTGCTTACTCAAATACAAACACATCTGGGTTTCTTGGGCTTTCAGGTCGGGTCGAAGCAACCAATTTCCTTGCCAACGAGTTTACGGCCGGTGGAAATACAGCTGTGTCTGGCATCGTTAATATTGGCGTGGTACTCATGTCACCTCTTTCCAGCAGTAATCCTCCCCCAACGCCATTTAATATTTGGGGAATCATATCGCCTTCAAACCTCGCCAGCGGAACTGTTGTGACTTTGAAGGACACCGGGGGAACTCCGGTAAGGCGATTTACTGTTGGAGTTGATGCAAGGTATCAATTCTGGGTCCAAGCAGGACAATATTCCCTCGAATTTGTCAATGGGACGCACACTGCACCAACTCAGAACGTCACACTTAATAACAACTCCGATGTCATCCGAAGAGACGCAACCCTTAATTAGAAAATTGAAACCCACAAAATGGATCGTTACCGGCTGTCTAATCGCGGCCGGCTATGGTGTTTATCGCTACTCGGCTCGAATCATTAAGCAAGATCCTTTGGCAAAGTTCAAAGAGAAGATGCCCGACGAGTTACCCGATTCCGTTGCCATCCGATCAACCGGTACAAAGTTCAATCACTTCGAAGAAGGCAAACCAAAAACCTCTTGTGATGTCAAGACAGTGGAAGTTTTCCAGAACCGTCAGATGTACACCTTTACCGGTATTTCAAACGGAAGACTCGAATGGAAAGGGGCCACCTATCATTTCGAAGCAGAACGTGGTGGATGGAATGGTTTTGCCAAGAAACTTTCACTGACTGGAGCCCTAAAGTTCAAAGGCAAGAAGTTTGACCTTGGAAGCAAGGAGTTCACTTACGACGAAACCCGTCGCCAGTTCAGAGTTCCCAAAGACGTTGCTGGCACCGCCTATGGCGGCAAACTCCAAGCGGTTAATTTCACGTACAATCTCGACAACGAAGCATTCTCTGCCGGAAAAGGGGAATGGGTTGGAGTTCCTCCAAAGGATTTAGGAACCGAAGTTCCAATCCAAGGAAAGCCAACAATTTGGGATATCAAATACGACGAAATTGACCATCCCAAAGGCGACACCACCTACTACACCAACGCCCGAGCAACCGACGGCGAAATCATTGTTACCGCCCCAAAGATCGAAGTCAACGACAAAACAAACGTCATGACCGCAACTGGTCGAGTTCGTTACTTCGGGACCAAAGCCAATCTCATTGCCGACAAAATTGTCGTCTATCGTAAGGAGAAGCGTGCTGTCTTGACCGGAAACGTGACAATGCTTGTGAAGCCAAAAGATAAGCAAGAGGAACCCGCCAAGGAAACCGAACTGACGCCACTTCCCCCTGCTGTTCCCGATTCAATTTCTTCCACTCGCCCGCCAGCCCCTGACGACGAAACCACCAAGAAGAAGGAAGATGAAGTTCGAAGCATGAAAAACCTTCGGCAATATCCGCTAGTTGTTCTGGCTCCTTCAATTGAGTATTGGTACAAAAAAGGCGAACGACGGGCAATCATCACCGGTAGCCCTCAAGCCAGGCAAGACATTTCGGATAATGGTTGGCGATACGTTTGGGCCGATCATGCCAATTGGGATGGAGAAAAGGAACTCCTCTCTCTTTTTAGCGCCGCCAACAAACAAGACGTCATCCTCAAAAACTCAATCGGCGATGAACTCTATGGAGAATCCGGTGTGGTTTCGACGTTAGAGGACGACGATACATATAAGTTCAAGACCGGACGAGCCAAGATGCCGACCAGAGACAAAGATATCCCTACGAATGATAAGGATAAGCCTAAGACCGGCGGCGGAACTTCTGGCGGGACAGGAACCGGCAAAGGCAGTGGCATCTCGGGACCAATAAGGCAAAGGGCTTAACTTTCTGACCATAATGTCAGGATGAACGTCTTTATTTCCGCTGATATCGAAGGCATTACTGGTCTCGTTTCGTGGTCCCAATGCGGGCGACCAAACGGAGACCACTACGACTTCGCTTTTGCCCGCCGAATGATGACTCACGATGTTAATGCCGCCATCCGCGGGGCTCGCAAAGCTGGTGCCAAGCGAATCGTCATAAAAGACT
>JAYVHY010000182.1:0-9962 GCA_043770615.1 Armatimonadota bacterium
TTGCGGTGTAATATTGGCAATCAACGGGATGAAGCACAAATTTCGCGAAAATCTGGTCGGATACTTGTTCATTTCACCTTGGTTGATTGGATTTCTGGTTTTTACGCTTTATCCATTTTGCCAATCCTTTTATTTGAGCCTAACCCGCTATAACATCATCCAAGAACCCAAGTACATTGGATTCGCCAACTACAAGATGATGTTGTTCCAAGACGAACTGTTTTGGAAATCATTGTGGGTGACCATACGGTACGCACTTGTATCCGTTCCAATTGTCTTGGTTGTGGGCGTTTTGCTTGCACTCCTTTTGAATATCAACGTTAAGGGAATGTCGATTTTTCGTACAATTTTTTACCTTCCGTCAATTGTTCCGATGGTAGCGACCACCTCAATATTTATGTGGATTCTCAATCCTCAAGTAGGTTTGGTAAATCGAGTCCTCGCATTATTTGGAGTCGTTGGACCAGGTTGGCTCACCGATCCTAAGTGGACTTTGTGGAGCTTAGTGTTTATGGCGATATGGGGAGCCGGAGGATCGATGGTGATTTATCTCGCGGGACTGAAGGATATTCCGCAATATCTTTACGAGGCGGCAACACTCGATGGGGCTAGCGTCATCAAGAAAACAAGGATGATCACGCTTCCGATGTTGACTCCGGTTATCTTCTTTAATCTGGTTATGGGTGTCATTGGCACCTTTCAATATTTCACCCAGGCGTTCATGATTTCGAAAGGCTCGGGTGGTCCCGAAGACAGCACCCTCTTTTATGCTCTTTATATGTTTCAGAGGAGTTGGAAATATATGGACATGGGATACGGAAGTGCCATGGCTTGGGCTCTGTTTGTGATCATTGTGATTCTTACAACCCTTATTTTCCAGTCTCAAAAGCGGTGGGTGCACTATGGACGCTGATAATACTTTGGAGCAAGGTTCCAGCCCAGAATTGAGCAAAATCTTAATCCGCTGGATTCTTGCCTTGTTGGCAATTGGAGTCACATGGGGCTTGATGTCAGTGAAAATGGCTGACATTACCATTCCTGGTAGAACCCGTGTCGTTTTTTGGCATCGATGGGGAGGCGAATGGGAAGTTGTTGTCAAACGCATCGTTGGTCGATTTAATGATAGTCAGACCGAATATGAAGTTGTGCCAATGTTTACGACTGGAACGGGCAGCGAAACCAAGTTCATGCTTTCGACGATTGGTGGAGATCCACCGGATGTGATGTCGATGTGGAATGGTGCGATTCCATCGATTGCATCAGGAGGACTTCTTACTGATCTCGAAACTCTGATGACTCCTGCCGAAAAGGAATATTTCAACCGAGTTCCGTATCCAGCCATAAGAGAGAGTGGTCAGTTTAAAGGGGTGACATACGGAATCACCATTGGTGCAGATCTGATGGGTTATTACGTTAACGCAAAGCAACTACGTGAAGTAGGGGCGGACCCAGATAAGCCGCCAGCAAATTTTGAAGAGTTAGTTGAGCTCGGCAAAAAGTTGACGACGAAGGATGCCGACGGAAACATTAAACGAATGGGTTTCAATGTTAGCGAACTCATGACTCAGGCGTATGCCTGGGGTCCTGGCTTCTATGAACATGACTCTAAACGGTTGACGATGAACACACCGACTAACTTGGCCGCGCTAACCGCCTTAGTTGAACAAAAGAAGGGAGTCGGGTTTGACCAAGCGCAACGATTCTGGTCCTCTCAAAATACTGGCTCAAGCACCGGTGCTTGGCCATTTATTCCAGGAGCTGTTTCGATTGCCTATGATGGTCAATGGCGAGTTGAGGAGATCCGTAAATACAATGCAGGAATGGACTACAGAGTCTGGCCGCTGATTCCGCCAAAGGGTGGAAAGCCTTATGCGGGTTCCTTGGGTGGCAACTTCATGATCATCCCGACTTCGGCCAAGCAAAAAAAGGGCGCCTTCGAGTTTGTGAAATTTTGGAGTGGATTGACTCATCCAGAGCGAGCGGCAGAATTCTACTGTTGGGGTGGCTGGTTGCCCTTGTCACCCGATGTAGCTAATTCGCCAAAGTATCAGGAGTACTTACGAACGAACCCGCAATTTAAGACCTTTGTCGACACGCTTGGTGGGAATAACTGTCATCCGTATCCGAACGTAGGATTCCTTCAATATTATCTTGATCAGGTCAACCGAGCAGAAGATCAGGCGAGTCGGGGTTCTGTGACGCCGAAGGAAGCATTGATTAACTTAGAACGAACGGTTAACGACGAACTTCGAAAACGAAAGGAGCTTGGATTTGGCGACTGAAGGCGGACAAAGACTGACTAAAGCACAAAAGATCATTGTGTACGTGACTTTGATCATTTTGAGCATTCCACCACTCATGCCATTGCTATGGATGATTAGTACGTCGCTAAAAGACGATGCTCAAATCTATACCAAGGAAGGCTCAGGAACCGCGGCATTTAGCTTGATTGGCATGATTCCTCACCCGCCAGTTTGGGAGAATTATCCGAAGTCGTTGGAATCAATGCCGTTCTTCGTTTATCTTCGAAACACGCTCTTTCTTTGTGTGATGACAGTCATCGGAAGCGTGCTCAGTAGTGCGGTTGTGTCTTACGGCTTCGCTCGAATCAAGTTTAAAGGATCCGGAGTGTTGTTTGCTCTCATGCTCGCTACGATGGCCTTGCCAGGACAAGTCACAATGATTCCGATCTTCTCCCTATTCCGGAGTTTGGGCTGGTATGGGACCTATTTGCCGCTCATTGTTCCGGCGTTTTTCGGAGCACCATTCTTTATCTTCTTGTTGACTCAGTTCTTTAAAACCCTGCCGATGGAGTTCGCTGAATCCGCAAAGGTTGATGGGGCGAATGAGTGGACTATCTTTACTCGCTTGATTTTGCCGCTTAGCAAGCCAGCTTTGGCGACTTGTGCTCTGTTTTCGTTCCTTGGTACGTGGAACGACTTCCTTGGGCCGTTGCTCTATTTGAGCAATCCGAGCAAGTACACGCTCGCCTATGGGCTCCAGCAATTCCTTAGCAATTACTATGTCAATTGGATGCAACTAATGGCGGCAGCAACAATGTTTACGATTCCAATTGTCATTCTGTTCTTCTTTGCCCAAAAGACGTTCATTCAAGGAATTGCCACGACGGGCGGGAAGTAATTTGAACAATTGGGGATGTCGTTTTTGAGAGTGTGCGTTTATGACAAATAAAGAGTTCTATGAAGACAACGGCTATTTGGTTGTAAAGGGAGTCTTCAATTCGGCAGAAATTGCCGAACTTGAAGCAGATTTTGACCATATCGTTCACCAAATTTCTTCAACTGGGGAAGACGTCAACGCGAGATGGTCCGGACCAGAAGTTGACCGGATTGGGGGCAAGGAGCTTTTTATTGCTCATACCCACAATGTTCAACAGTTTTCCGCAACTTGGCTCCGTGCGTTTTTGAACGAGAAATTTTTAGGGGTTACCAAGGAACTCTTGGGTGAAGACATTGTTCTTCACCATAGCAAGCTGTTTCAAAAGCCGGCAGAAAAAGGGGCGGCCTTTCCGATGCACCAGGACTGGGAGTACTTTCCGACCATCGAAGACACCATGATGGCGGGAATTATCCACGTAAGCGCAGCAACGGAGGAGATGGGATGTTTCCGTGTCTATCCCGGAACTCATAAGATCGGAAAAGTTGGAGGAACCACGGGAAACCGCGAATCTGACCTTTTGAGCAAGTATCCAATAGAAGGTTCAACGGCTTTGACGGCTGAGCCAGGCGATGTTGTCTTTTTCCACTATTGCTTGATTCATGGTTCACTTCCCAATACTTCCCAGAACATTCGAAAAACAGTGTTGGTTCAGATGCATAGTGGGAAGGATAAAGTTGTGGATGGTTGCACCCATCCGAATGCACGTCTTACTTTGAGTGGTTGGAACTATCATTCTTCTCGTGGTTCCGCGAATAATGATTAGGATCTAATGCAGTACACAGTTCTTGGTAGCGATGGAAACCAGTACGGCCCAGTAGATTTGGCTCTGCTAAAGCAGTGGGTGACAGAGGGTCGGGTTTTGCCGGACTCCCAAGTTACGGATAACCTTTCGAACCGCACGATGATTGCTTCGCAAATGCCAGAACTCGGGTTGATCAATCGCCCTTCGGTAACTTCAAATCCATATGCGGCGCCACCTGCTGCTTATCCAAGACCAGGCTACGAAACTCAGTTAGCCCAGCCAATTCAAGGAACGGTGATTGGTTCGGTCATTTTTCGGATCATTCTTGCGCTTGGTATTGCGTCCTTAACTCGTAGTGGTGGGCTAATCGTATCTTCGTTCACCGTGTATTATGCGGTTCGCGCACTGATGAATAAGGATCCAAATGGCATACTTTGCGTTGTTCTTGCTTTACTTTGCCTAGCCGCAATTGGTGGTTGGACAGTGTACAAATCGTCGCACAGCTTAAATTAGAGACAAAATCATGCAATATTCAGTTCACGGAAGCGATGGCAACCAATACGGGCCGGTCGATCTTATCACTCTCAAGCAATGGGTTCAAGAAGGTCGTGTTTTGCCTGATACCAGGGTCACCGACAATTTATCGAATTCTACGCTTCTCGCATCCCAGATGTCCGAACTGGGAATGACGTCAATGAGTCAACCTTATGCGAATGCTTCGGCCCCTCCTCAGCCGGGGATGTCACCCTATTCGAATCCTCAGTTTGGAGCGCAGGCGAAACAACCTACGCGACTTTGGGGAATTCTTGGCTGGCTGGCGTTCGGAATCGTTGTTTCGATGTTCACTCGGTATGGAGGCATTTTTGTTTCGGGTTGGAACGTCTTTGACGCGTTTAAGGCGAAGAGCGAAGATGATCCTAAGGCGGGACTCTGTCTTGGCTTTGCGATTGGTGGATTTGCTTTGATCCTGCTTTGGACTTACCTTAAGTCTCAAACGGTTAAGTGAACCTAGGGAGCTAGTCGGTGGATAACCCACTCGGTGCCTTGAAAAACGTAGCAAAACCGATCGTGAAGTCGGGCTTTGCGACCTTGCCAGAACTCGAAGTAGTTGGGAGTTAAACGATATCCGCCCCAGTGATCGGGACGTTCGATCGGCTCTCGTTCTAGTAGTTCTTTCATGTCGGCTTCGAGCGATTTCCGTCCATCGATGATTTGGCTCTGGGGGCTGCTGGCCGATGCGGCTTGGCTATCGCGGGGTCGCGACGCAAAGTAGGCGTTGGATTCTTCGTCGGTCACCTTTGTGACCGTACCTTCAACTCTGATTTGTCGTTCTAAAGCCCCCCACCAGAAGCAAACTGCAGCGGAGTCATTTTCGGCAAGGTCGCTGCCTTTTCGGCTCAGGTAGTTGGTGTAAAAAATGAGGCCAGTGTCGAGACCCCTTAAAAGAACGACTCTGGCTGATGGATGGTTTTCCGCATCAACCGTAGCCAAAGTCATGGCGGTTGGTTCGGTTACGTTTGCTTTTTTTGCGTCACCAAGCCAGCTCGATAGCTGAGCAAACGGGGAAGGATCCAGTGTCTTGATATCCAATTTTCCGGACGTGTATTCCGAGCGCCCCCCATCGAACATTGTCATATCATGAGTCTAACCGAGTTCATTGATTTTGTGCGCAATGATTGCGCTGATTGAAGGTTTAGCTCAGGCACTGATGAGCTTTGTTGATTGGTCATAATTCAAGGGTGCCAGAACTCCCAGAAGTAGAAACTGTCCGACGAACGATTGAACGCGCGTTAGTTGGAAAAAGGATTATTGAAGCCGAAATAGTTCCGGACGACATCGTGCTGAAAGGCATGACTTCGACGTTTGTTCATGGTGCCGTCATCAATCGGACCGTGACGGCAGCGGGTAGGAAAGGGAAGTACTTTTGGTTAGAACTTGATCAAAAGCCGTGGCTGTTTGCTCACCTTGGGATGGCAGGATGGCTGCGGGAGATTGGCGAACCGACTATTCGATTGCGAGAACACGGAGAGGCTCCGATGGAGGACGAAACTGGGCGCCCGCGATTCTTGAAGATGATGTTGACTGCTGAGGACGGGAGGAAGATTGCCATGACTGATGGTCGACGTTTAGCTCGGATCTGGCTTTGCGAGTCTCCGGAGAAGGATGTAGCGATTTCGAAGCTCGGACGAGACTGCTTTCTTGATTTGCCATCGGCTGACGAGATTCACGCTCGAGTTGTAAAGAAAAATGCCCCAATAAAGGCAATTTTGCTCGATCAGGCGATCTTTGCTGGCATTGGGAACTGGATCGCGGATGAGGTGCTTTATGTGGCAGGAATTAGACCGTCTCGCTTGGGATCGAGTTTGTTGCCTTTGGAATCTGAAAGTTTGAGGGATGCGATAAAGTTCGTTATTGACTATGCGGTTGAGCACGGTGCGGACAAAGACACCTTTCCTGACACTTGGCTTTTTCACGCTCGATGGGGTGGAAAGAAGGGTGAAGATACCATTGGCGGCGAGCAAATCATTCGCGAGCAAATTGGTGGTCGGACCACGGCATGGGTTCCGACAAGACAACGATGAGTCGTAGAAATTTGGGCTGACGGCGGCGTTACGCGGGACGTACCAGGGAGCGATGGGGGCGCGGTGTTTTAGGTTCAATTGATGACCATTTGAACCTGAAATTGACGACTCAATTTTTTTTCACTGCTTTTCTGCTAAAAGCGTCTATATCAAGCTGAATTCAGATTTTCAAAGTACAAGGATAAGATACCCGACATACGTCTACATTAGTTGGATATTCATTGTCTGTTTTTTAGATATCCTAAATATGCGATTCACAATTGTTTCTGGGTGATGTCGGCAATAGATTCGTTTGTTGGATTGAATCTGACCTGCTTGCTTGGGTTGCAAAGTATGTTGCCGATGCGCAATAATATGTCACCACTGGATCGTTAGCTCAGTTGGTAGAGCAGCTGACTCTTAATCAGCTGGTCGTAGGTTCGAGCCCTACACGGTCCACCAAACATAAAAGCCCCCAGCTCTTTGGCTGGGGGCTTTTGTGTTCGGCTATATTGTGGCGAGAAGAGCCCAGGTACCTCTGCACGGGGGAGAGGTCGTTGAGGAACGAAACTGGAGAGGGCGAGTTGACTAATGCTCGCGAAGCGAATCCTCAGTACAGTCCACCAGTTTTTTAGGTTCAAAGTCTTCCATTGTCGGAAGGCTTTTTTGTTTTTCTTAGCCAATTGAAACCAACGTTGAAACCAACCAAGCAAAAGAGGTAGGACAAAGTCAGATTATTGATAGGTTCGATTGCAAGCCCTGGTTAATTTATGTTGAGTCTGAGGCCCATTTTTTGATCTTGCCAGACCTCATGATAAGATAGGTGGTTCCACTCATGGAATCGTAGCCTTGGTTTTATGTGTTATCGGCACCACGAACCCGAACCGTATCCGCCCATACAGGGTTTAGACGCTGTTATCAAAGGATTTGCTTAATGATTTCGGAAAAAATGAAAATGCTTCATGGGCATCTATGGTTCCGATTGGGTTTCTTTGAGAGTGGCGGTCTCCTCTTCATCAAGAGGGAAGCATGTGCCACTTGGCTGAATATTGACTTCAGCCAGGCTAGAAACTTCATGCCCTCATTGTATTAAAGTTGGGCATGAAAGCATAGATACCGAGCAAAATCACGATGTTAATGCCAGGTGAAAATCATCTTCGGAATCCAGAACATGGACTTTCCTCTTTTTACGTTAAGTGGTCGAAATCACAACGAAGTGTAAACGATCAGTTAACAACGTGGTGACAGCACGTTTACCACGAGAATCGGGGAGAGGCTCTGCCGAGTCGGGAGACCTTGCCCTCACATACAAATTCGCCCTTGGATTTGAGAGTCGAGTCCAAGGGCAAGAGTGAAGGCAACCCGAAGGTCACCTTAACAAACATCGGTTGCTATTGGACTGCAATGCCAAGTACAGTGTTGTCCCCCAGACCGTCTGCCGTGGTCCGGTTCGTAAACTTAATCCCGCCATCCGTTGAGATGGAAAGACCACCAGTGGTTGCTGCATAAACCGTACTGCCATTGACCAAAACGTCATTTACACGGTTGTCCCCCAGACCGTCTGCCGTGGTCCGGTTCGTAAACTTAGTCCCGCCATCCGTCGAGATGGAAAGACCACCTCTGGTTGCTGCATAAACCGTACTGCCATTGACGGCAACGCCACGTACAAAGTTGTCCCCCAGACCGTCTGCCCTCCTCCGGTTCGTAAACTTAATCCCGCCATCCGTCGAGATGGAAAGACCGCCACCACAGGTTGCTGCGTAAACCGTACTGCCATTGACGGCAACGCGTTGGACACCGTTGTCCCCCAGACCGTCTGCCGTTCTCCGGTTCGTAAACTTAATCCCGCCATCCGTCGAGATCGAAAGACCATCATCGGTTGCTGCATAAACCGTACTGCCATTGACCAAAACGTCATATACAACGTTGGCCCCCAGACCGTCTGCCGTGGTCCGGTTCGTAAACTTAATCCCGCCATCCGTCGAGATGGAAAGACCGCCACCATAGGTTGCTGCGTAAACCGTACTGCCATTGACGACAACGCCATATACACGGTTGTCCCCCAGACCGTCTGCCGTGCTCCGGTTCGTAAACTTAATCCCGCCATCCGTCGAGATCGAAAGACCACCATAGGTTGCTACGTAAACCGTCGGCGTAGTTCCGCCAGTTCCTTCGGTAACCTTCGGCGTAGTTCCGCCAGTCGTCGAGATGGGAAGTTCACCATCGGTTGCTGCGTGGACGGTACTGTCATTGACGGCAACGCCAAGTACAGTGTTGTTCCCCAGACCGTCTGCCGTGGTCCGGTTCGTAAACTTAGTCCCGCCATCCGTCGAGATCGAAAGACCATCAGTGGTTGCTGCATAAACCGTACTGCCGTTGACTGCAACGCCATTTACAGCGTTGCCTCCCAGACCGTCTGCCGTGGTCCGGTTCGTAAACTTAATCCCGCCATCCGTCGAGATGGAAAGACCACCAGTGGTGGCTGCGTAAACCGTACTACCATTGACGGCAACGCGTAGGACACCGTTGTCCCCCAGACCGTCTGCCGTGGTCCGGTTCGTAAACTTAATCCCGCCATCCGTCGAGATGGAAAGACCATCTTCGGTTGCTACGTAAACCGTACTGCCATTGACGGCAACCATCCTTACAGTGTTGCCTCCCAGACCGTCTGCCGTGGTCCGGTTCGTAAACTTAATCCCGCCATCCGTCGAGATGGAAAGGCCACCAGCGGTTGCTGCATAAACCGTACTGCCATTGACCAAAACCATAGTTACAAGGTTGTTCCCCAGACCGTCTGCCGTGGTCCGGTTCGTAAACGACGTCCCGTCATTCGTCGAGATCGAAAGACCACCCTCGGTTGCTGCGTAAACCGTACTGCCATTGACGGCAACGCCATACACAACGTTGGCCCCCAGACCGTCTGCCGTGGTCCGGTTCGTAAACTTAGTCCCGCCATCCGTCGAGATGGAAAGACCACCATTGGTCGTTGCGTAAACCTTCGGCGTAGTTCCGCCAGTTCCTTCGGTAACCGTCGGCGTAGTTCCGCCAGTTCCTTTGGACAAGTTACCGCAGCTTTGGAGGAGAAGGGAAACAACGAGAATGAATAGAGTAAATATGGTTCGCTTAAGCATAGGAATAAGGCCCTACGTATTGTAGCCGTTAAATGACCCACTCATCAGATCCAGAAACAAAGACGTGCCCACATCCGCAATCAAGTCGTCTACATATTCCATCCATGAGAACACCTCAACAAGCCATAAGGGCCAAGCATGGTCGCAAGGCTGCACTTCATACGCCACCACCAAACTCTCAAAAGCCCCCCAAACTGAGTTACCTCGTCGGACGGAGAGGTCGGTAAGGTCAATCCAATAAAGAATTCGCAACTGCTGACCGAACCGGGTGAGGCGAAACTAGCCCACGAGCAAGCATCAGAACCTATCGTAACTCAACCAACGCCTGCTTAACATCCGCAATCAAAT
>JAYVHY010000183.1:0-9914 GCA_043770615.1 Armatimonadota bacterium
CTTCGACGAGTACATCCGCGACAATGGAGAATACGACTTGGAACCTCAGGCGCCTTCATCACCGATCGAATACTGGACCCAAGTCTTGGCAACTTTAGACTCTTAACTGCTAACTACATCGCTACGTCAAAGGACCAACTGCCCGACCCTATTTTCTTCTTCTCTCCCGAACCTGGCAACATAACCGTCGCGGTCGTATTCGCAGGAATCACCACATCCAAATGGAATCCCTTCGCATCCTTGTTCCATGAAGATGAAATCATCCCGTAAGGTGACGAAACTGTTGCCTTCGCCCACGCCAAATCCCCAACTGGCTGGGGTCGAATCAGAATATGCTTAAATCCCGGCGAAGCCGGATCGAGCCCAATCCCCGCGATCCACTGAAAGAACCAGTTGCTCACATCGCCAAACATAATGTGATTCAAAGACGACTCGCCCTTCCAATCTTCCCAAAGTGTAGTCGCGCCCTGCTCAATCCACCAGCCCCAACCCGGTTGCTCCTTCCTAGCCACCAACTTGTAAGCCAAATCCGTCCTTCCATTCTCCGACAGCGCTCGAAGAATGAACTTCGCGCCAATAATCCCGGTGTCAATGTGCCCCTGCCGTTCAACGTTGGCAACCAGCGCATCCAACACCGCCTGCTTCTGGTCAGTCGGAACAATGTCGAAATAAACTGCAAGTGACAAGGCAGTTTGCGACATTGTCGAGAACTTCCCAGCCTGATAGAAATCTCGATTCAAGCCCGCCTTAACCAAACTGGCTATCCCTTCAAATCGCACCGCGTCAGCCTCTAGCCCTTTTAATCGAGCTGCTTTCGCAACGATCTTGGCATCAATGAACAGCATCACGGTTGAAGTCAACTGGCTCGAAGTCTCAGTCTTCCAGGGTAGCCAATCACCTAAGCTATCGAAAGGAACCACATGATTCTTCGTCTGCGAGTACAAATAGTCCACGTATCGCTTCAAATGCTCGTAATGCTTCGTAATCAGGCGAGAGTCCCCTTGATACTTGAGCATGTCATCCGCGATAATCCCAAACGCACTGTCCCATGACGGATGGCAAGCCCCTTGCCCCCAACCACCGCTGGGAATAATCAGGCTAAATCGACCATCTTTCTGTTGGTCGTCGGCAAAATCATCAAGCCACTTGGTATAAAACGATGCTGATTTGTAGTTCATCAGCCCAGCTTCGCAAGCCAAGTGTGCGTCTCCAGTCCATCCGTTCTTTTCACGCTGAGGGCAGTCAGTTGGAATGTTCTGGGCATTGCTCAGATAAGCGTATCGAGTAGCACTTTGTATTTTGTTGAACAACTCATTTGAGCAAGAGAAGTCGCCCGCAGAATCTAAATCGGTATGGGCAAATCGCCCTTCAAAATTGTCCCTAGTTGGTTTTCCTGGGAAGCCGGTGATCTCCATGTATCGAAATCCTTGATACGAAAACCGCTGTTCCCAATTCTCTTTAGCCCCGCCCTTCGCGATATAGACATCGGTCTGGAACGGTTGGGGCGGAGTGTCTACTGTCATAAATTTCCCAATCTCAGACCGTTCGATCATGCCTTTGTCGTCCAGTTTCTCGCTATATCGCATCGTGATCTTAGACCCAGATGGAGCATTTTTTAAGTTCAAACGAGTGTGCCCGGCAAAATTCTGACCGTAATCCACAACAAAGACTCCTGGCTTTGGTTCTTTGATCGAAATCGGTTTGATCGTTTGACCAATAACGACCGGTGGGCAAACTCTTGCGGCAAGTACTCCTTTAGGCGATGACGGAATTCCAACTGTTGACCAGCCGCCTGGATTAAATCCTGGTTTATCCCAACCAGGGACCTCCAAGCGGGCGTCATAGACTTCCCCAGTGTAGATGCCGTCCCTCAGGATCGGACCCTTTGAACAGTGCCACGTTTCGTCGCTCACAATAGTCTCGCGGCGATTGTCATCGTAATCAATATTCAGAAGCAGCCGAAGTCGAGGACGACCCCGCCAAGGGGCTTTCTCAAATCGCCAAGTCGCCCGATCGTGGACGTCGTACCAGCCGGTACCCAGGATCGCACCAATCGTATTGGCTCCGGTCTTTACTGCCCCAGTAACGTCATGGACGACGTACAAAACCCGCTTGTCGAAATTGGTGTAGCCAGGATCACGCTCAGCCGTGCCACCAATTTTCTTGCCATTAATGCTTAATTCTGCATAACCCAATCCGCTCGCATAGAGCCTTGCGCGAACGATCTTGCCTTTCGAAGAAAAGTCTTTCCGAAGGTACGGTGCAGGGTTACCATTCTCACCACCTTGCATAGCAATCCATTGACTAGGCTTCCAGTCCTCCTCGGTCATGAGCCCCATTTGCCATTCTTGCGCTTTGCTCCACGCCGAGGGAATATCCGAAACATCCCAAACTCGGACTTTCCAAAAGCAACTTTTTCGAGACTCCAATTTCTTGCCCTTGTATTCAATTTGGATGCTCGCATCACTGACAACTTTCCCGCTATCCCAAAGATCACCCTTGTCTATCGCCAAAAGCTCGGGTCGAGACGCAACTAAGATTTGGTAGCCAGACTGCTTCCAGTTCTTGCCCGCAAATTGGGTATTCCAACTCAATCGTGGCGAGTTCGTTTCAACCGCGAGCGGGCGAGTCGCATATTCGCATTGAAGGTTCACGACTGTCGGAGTAGCATTGGCTGACATGATGGAAAGAATCGCGACGAAAAGTGCGCTCATTATCCTCAATCTTGGCATAACACATCTCCGCTGAGAACATCCATGATATAAAGTCGTTAAAGAACTTATGATATCAATTGTATTAACTGCACTTGCTTTTCAGGGTCGCGCTGACCTCGGGCCGCTACTTGGCACTCCCGCACCTCCTGTTATTGCGAGGATCCTCAAATCCAAAAATTCCTTTGATCTCAATTCAAATCGAGGAAAGCAACTGACTATTCTGATCTTTGGCAGTTGCACGTGACCTCCATTTAGGTCCAATGTGGCCGCGCTCAACAGTTGGTTCGAGCAAGACAAGAAAAAAGCGGACTTCCGCATGGTGCATGTGACCGAAGCCCACCCGACCGACGGGTGGCAGGTGCCACAAAACGAAAAAGAAGGCATTCTAATCGCAAACCACAAAGCGTTTGAAGACCGAGAAAAAGCCGCCGAAAAACTTCGGAAGGATCTGGGTTTGAAGTTACCAATTATCGTTGACGGAATGGACGATAAGATCAGCAAAGCCTACGACGGCTGGCCAGATCGTATCTACATTATTGACAAGGATCAAAAAATCGTCTACCGTGGTAACCCCGGACCAAGGGGATTTAACCCATCTTTGGCAAAGGATGCCTTAGCCAAGCTGCTTGTCAAGTGATCACTTCGTTAGGAGTGCTGACTTAATACCACCATCTGCCCAAGCCGCAACCACCGTTTTTCGATCCGGGGACGATGAAACAACTGGGTCTAACCCTTGAGGAGCGATGATCTGGGCCGGTTTGCCAAGCGTCATAGTCATGAGTCCGTTCGGGGAAGACCAAATCGCAAAAACATCGCCACTCGGTCCGACTGCTACCCACGGCTGCTTTCCTGCTCCGAGAGAAATTTCCTGCAGATCATTGCCCTGGGCGTAAAAGAAAACCGATTTTTCTCGACGCCAAGCAGTCCCCACCGAACCAGGCTCACCCGCAAAGAGCATTCCACCATCCATGGGGCAGGCATTGAGATTCCAGGTGCCGTCTCCTAACTTCATGGCTGCAGAAAATGAGACTCCGTCATTAACGGTGGAAGTTAAATACATATCCCGTGCTCCGTTCAGCGAATTACGGAACATAATCATGAGCTTTCCCCGGTCATCGTATGCCAATGACGGGTGACAACACTCACAGATTGATCCACCGGGTGACTGATAAACCAATTGGTTCTTTGACCACGATCCACCATTGTCCTTTGAAGTCGCCATGAATAACTTCGTTCCTTTTGATCTCAAGTCCAGCCACGCACATGCAACTGTTCCATCCGGACTAACTGCCATCGCGTGCAGTCCTTCTCGAGCCGATGCATCCACATCATTCACCTTCGAACCATTCGCCCAAGTTTGACCGTGATCTACCGAACGAAACGAGAAGATATCACCGTCCGAACCATTTCCCGTTGAACCAAAAATTGCAGTAATCGTCACTTTCCCGCCGATTGCAGAAATTCTCGGACCACGTCTCATTCCCAGCGATAGCTTGCCGGATTCTGAAACTTTTATCGGAGCTCCGTATGTCTTGCCTTTATCCGAAGAAACCGACACATAAACTGTGTTGCCAGATCCGTAGGTTACGTAAACATAACCATCGTTCTCTATTGCAATCTGTGGCTCGATATAGTCAGTTCTATCGCGAGGGGTAACCGTAACGACAGAAGGCAGTTGGGTAGCCAAAAGAATCAAAGACGAAATCATATTCTTCATTATCGGATAAGAACGATCCATTCCTGATGTGAGTAATCTAGCGAAATGCTCTCATTCGCGATTGCTTTTGCAATCTCCATCCAGCCCCAATCAATGGAAAACGACATCGCGGCGATGCGGAAGAAAGGTCTGGCCGAACTTGGCGCATACTCCATGCTCAAGGACCTAACGATGAATGTTGGTGCCAGAGTGAGCGGGTCAGTCGGCGCTGCAAAATCCGTAACTTGGGTAAAAAATAACCTCGCCAAGATCGGCGCAACCAATGTCTCCGAAATTGCCTGCATAGTGCCGCATTGGACGCGAGGCAAAGGCGAGAACGCAGTCATGGATGGCATAACCAAGCTTTCTATTTGCGCCCTCGGTGGTAGCATCGCTACTCCCAACTCCGGCATCGAAGCCGAAGTCGTCGAAGTTCACTCCCTCAAGGAAGCAGAAGAGCTTGGAGACAAGGGTAAAGGAAAAATTGTCTTTTTCAATCGTCCATTTGATACGAATACCGTTTCATCAGCCACCGGATACGGAGGGGCGAACGACCAACGGGTAGGTGGGGCAGCGGCTGCCACCAAATGCGGAGCCGTTGCAGTCCTTGTTCGTTCCATGACTTTGGCTACTGATGATGCGCCTCATACCGGTGCCATGCGGTACGGTGAGGGAAAGAAAATCCCCGCCGCTGCGCTCGGTATCCAATCCGCAAACAAACTCACCGAAGCCATTAAGCGAGGCAAAACCAGAGTCCGCCTCGTACTAAATTGTAAGACTTTGCCCGATGTTCCATCAGCAAACGTGATCGGTGAAATCAAGGGTTCGGAACTCCCGAACGAAGTCATTGTCATTGGCGGACACCTCGATAGCTGGGATCTTGGTAGGGGCGCTCACGACGACGGAGCCGGTGTCGTCCACGCTATGGAAGCACTTCGCCTAATCAAGTCCCTTGGCCTTAAACCAAAACGAACCATTCGTGTTGTCGCTTGGATGAACGAAGAAAACGGTGGGCGAGGCGCAAAGGCATATTACGATTACGCCGCCAAAGCATCGGAAACCCATTTTGCCGCAATGGAATCCGACTCTGGTGGATTCATGCCACGCGCCTTCGGAGTAAGCGAAGAAAAGCTCAACAAAGTTAGAGCTTGGGAACCACTACTGAAAGACTTGGGAATAGAAAGGTTTGTGGCAGGCGGAGCCGATGCCGATAACGGTCCGCTCAAACCACTTGGCACGATCCTTTTTGCCCTTCATCCCGAGGTTCAACGATACTTTGATGTCCACCACTCACGAAACGACGTGATCGAAAACGTCCATCCTCGTGAGCTTGAATACGGCGCAATTGCGACCGCGGCTTTGGCTTGGCTCCTCTCAGAGCAAGGCGACATCCTTAAGTAATTGGCTTAATTTGGATGTTTCGAAATTCAACCGGATGACTTTCCGATTGAAGGGAGATCGTTCCGCCTGAGATCTGGAGTTTCTCATCCTTGATCATCGGTTTAGCGTATTTGTCCTTCGGATCAAATTGAATTTGTTCGTAAGAAAACACTTCTTTGTCGTTAATAAAATGTTTAACAACTCCATTCCCATTGACTTCAATTTCGAGATGAACCCACTGGTCGCCCCGATAAGTGTCTGATCGCGAATCGGTGCAATGTTGGGTTATAAGCTTCCCGTCCATCACAACGTTAGTTCCGGGCGTACACAGGTTTCCGGTAGATCGATTTCCTGTTTCTGGTCCCCCAAGAAGCTGAACTTCCGCCGAAACGGGAAAGTCTTGATCTAACACCATAGACTTCACCGATTGACCATGAATCATGACTCCACTGTTTCGCCATGCCCAGCCTGGACCACCGGGAGCCTGTTCCCCAACAAAGCGATAGTCAAGTCGAAATCGATACTTTGAATAGGGATGGCGATAGAAAAGATGCCCAAATCGCTCGTTAAATTTTCCGTCGTACTGATCGTAGCTGACCTTCAACACTCCATCTTCAACCCGAAATGTATTCGCAAAGTTATCTCCCGCCTTATGTCCTCGAATCTTTGGTGTCCAGCCCGAAAGGTTCTTTCCGTTGAAGAGCGTTTGCCATCCAGATTGATCCTGAAAATATGAATAAGCGGGAAGCGCCAGCCCAATTGCAAATGGACTTAAAATGAGTAAAGAGCGAATTTTCATGGGATCGAATTGAGAATACTACGTCTTCGCAAATTTGGTGTGATTGAAAACCCGAATGACAGGCGAGCCACCTGATGAAATTGCTACCACTTCTTCGGATCGTTCGTTTTGCACAATGTGTGCATCTCGCTTACAAGAGTCTGCAATTCAAGCATCATTTGCTGGAGTTCAACGTGGCTCTTCATGACCGTATCATGCATCTCCTTCGCCTGAAGATCGGAAGCAGTAGAAAGCACCTTCTGCCCAACCATGATGATCGAAAGCAAAACGAGTTGTAGGAACGTTTGGCTAATCCACGAAACGACCTTAAACGGATCATGCCAATCCACGCCAGTAGCTCCGTAGAGTGCCAGTCCGGCAAAAATGTAAGCGCACCACATCGACGCGACACCATTCGTGATAAGGGCAGCGAGCTTATCGTTAAATGCAGCAACTCGATCTTTCATAGATAAACCTAGATTAGCAGAACCAGTTCATAGAACTGATAGAGTTAGTTTTTGGAACCGCAGCGGATTTGGTGCCCCCCTTAGGAAGCTTGTGACAATGCAAAAATTGCTCCTGAGAATCGATGACTTGACCCCGGTTTGCGACGTAGCGAGGTACGAGCGAAGGAGAAGGGGTCACGGAACTTAGCCGGGTGGTCGGAACGAACTTGAGCCCTAGCGAAAATTGAGTGCAGACCCCCGGAAAGAGAAAATAAGCTAAAAGTCCAAGGAGCGCCCGGTCCGCCAAAGCAGAAGGAATAGGGGCAAAGAAGGAAGCGACCCGGCGAAGCCGCTGAATTTTGAAGAGCGAAGGAGGAAGGCTCTTTACTTCCGTAGGAGGGTTTCTACAAAAAACAACGTTCTAGCAATTTTCAAGTCAACTTTTCGACTGAAACGCTTCGCGACGACTGCATTAAGTGCAAACAAACTAGGAGGATCACCAGTCCCGTCCATTGACCAAAATTTAGGGCAAGCTTGGGGTCCCAAAGTGAAATCAACAAGGCTGTGGCCGGAAATGCCAGCTCCGCGACCGTCGCCAGCGATGCCGGAGTTCGCTTCAAACCCGTGTAGTAAAGCAACATACCCAACGCATCAGGCAGCAGGATAATCAACAAGACCGGCCAAAGCGAAGTCCAACTGATATGTGCGCCAACTGATTGAGAACCATCACGAACTGCCAGTGTCAACAAGAAGGGCAAGGCAATCATGAACCGCCATCCCGCAACGACTGACGGATTCATGTCTCTTAAGGCAAATCGCCCAACAACGGTGCAAGTTCCCCAAATTGCTGCCGCTCCTAGAGCAAAGAGAACCGGGACAATCTCCGGCGAACCGGAAACCTTGCCGAACCCGAATCCAAGCAGATATGTCGCCCCCAGGGCCAAAATAAAAAGCGGCCAGAAGAACGGTTTTCTCTGCTCCTTCAAGAAAATACCCGCCAAAACAACGGTAAAAATCGGCTGAGTTTTCTGAAGCAAGGCCGTTAACAAAGGCGAACCCATCCGATAGGCTTCTGTGATCAAAAGCGTTGCAATCGCCGATCCAAAGATCGCAATAAACGCCAGCCCTGCCCACGACTTCTTACTGAGTTTCTTCCACTGCAACTGATGCTTAATCAACGACGGAAGGAAAATTGCCGCTAAACCAACGTGCTCGAAGAGAACAATCTGAACCGACGAAAGACCAGCTTTTTGCGCCATAGGGCGAAGAAGTTGGTCAAGTGCCCACAGCATTGCCGCCAAAGCGACCAGCGGCCAACCCGTTCGAGTTTTTTCGGCTCCTAGTTTTTCTGATTCAATGCCGACTTGCTCGATACTAAAATTATGAACGACTTTGGGAAAACCTCGTGCCAAACTCAAACCATGAATAAAACGATAACGGTTCAAGACTTGGCAACTCTTCAAACATCTGGTCAGCGAATCCAACTGATTGATGTCCGATCATCTGGCGAGTATGCCTCGGGGCACGTACCACAAGCGATCAATATTCCGCTTGAACAACTCGAGGCTCGATTTGGCGACCTCAATGAAGGGCAAGTTGCCGTCTTGTGCCAAGGTGGAACCCGGGCCGGAATGGCTTGCGACTTGCTGAAAGATCATCATGATGGCTTGCTGTTAGTCACCGGTGGAACCAAAGCATGGATCGACGCTGGACTTCCGATCGTTTCCTCTGTATCCAACAAATGGTCGCTAGAAAGACAAGTGCGACTTGCCGCCGGACTTCTCTTGCTTACGGGAACAATCCTGGCTACAATCGGAATGTCATCATGGATTTATCTTGCAATGTTCGTCGGTGCCGGGCTCACGTTCGCTGGATTGACAAACATCTGTGGCATGGCTCTTCTTCTAGCAAAGCTTCCATGGAACCAGGCTTCTCGGTCACTGCCAAAAAAAGCCTAGTCCTGAACAGCCACAATCGCCTATCGTCTAAACACAACCGGATTTAGCTCACTCGCAGCCCTATCACCAGCAGCAAGTCCTGGGAACCAAGTCGCCAAATCCGCTCTTCGAGAGTCACTGTCGGGTTCGGTGATAATGGCTCCATCCTCAAAGTAGATCACCGTCATCACTTCTCGAGTAGTGGTGGTCGAAGCATTTCCACACGCACCATGGATTGTCCACCCATTGTGAAAAGTCGCATCACCGGCACTCATGTCGCCGGCGAAGGCAACGTAGTATCCCCGATCCTTGATCAAGCCTTCCAATTGGGAATCCGAATCATCGGAAATATTGAGGGCACCAAGGTAGCCCAGTTCTTGAGAGCCATCGGCAAATCGCATCGTGCCCATATCCGCTTTGGCATCAACCAGCGGCATCCACATGGTCACGCACTTCACTCCGTCAAGCGGCCAATACTGTTGATCCTGGTGCCAAGGAGTCGGTCCTCCTCCAGCCTCTTTGTACAAGGCTTGGTCGTGATAAAGACGAACGCCGTCTACTCCCATCAGGTCCGCTGCGATGTTGGCAAATCGCTTTGCCAAGGTGTAATTGCGAACTCCTTCGTCTGCGACCCACAGATTCATATTCTGGATAAATGCCTTCCCGTAGGTATCTCTCTCCTCAAGTGGCTTGTATGACTTGGCCATTTCTTCCGTAGATTGTTTAATCAATTGTCGATAAGCCTGTACTTCTTGGTCATTTGCCACTCCTCGTAGCAATATGTGTCCGTTGGTTTGGTAAGCCTCAATTTGGCTCGTCGAGAGTTCATAGGACTGAGAAAGATCGGGAAAATTGGTTACCGGTGTCATTTGGTCTAGTTTGTGCTATCTTTCGACCATAATTGAATAGTCAGTTTGGTGAAATTAATGTCTAAAATGGGAAGTATGCATCGGCACCACCGCC
>JAYVHY010000184.1:0-4283 GCA_043770615.1 Armatimonadota bacterium
GGTGCAGCGATATTCACCAGATAACATCAGAAACGTCGCCGTGGTAGGCCACGGCAGTTGCGGAAAAACCATGCTGATTGAGCATATGCTCTACACAGCAAATGCCACCGACCGGGTCGGGTCCGTTGAGGCGGGCAACACCCAAAGTGACTTTGATCCCCTTGAGATAAGACGGAAAATCTCCCTCTCTTCAAGTGTGCTCCCCCTCGAATGGCACGGGTGCAAGATCAATTTGATTGATGTGCCAGGCTATCCAGACTTCATCGGTGAGCTCCATTGCGTTGCTCGTGCGGTAGAGAGCTTTATCCTTGTTTGCGAAGCCAAACGAGATTTGGATGTAGGTTTTGAACTTGCTTGGGAGATTGCAGAACAGTACGGTCTCGCCAAGTGTATTTTTGTCAATAAACTTGAACGAGATAACGCGGATTATGAAGGTTTGATTGAGACCTTGCACGAACGATATGGCCGATCAGTAGTCGGCGTTCAGATCCCAATTGGTCATCAAGCGGCATTTTCGGGCGTTCTCGACTTACCCCGAATGAAAGTCTATAAGGGTAGGGATCGAGGCGTGGAAATTGAAGATATTCCGAGTGGGTACCAAGACGAAGCCGAATACCGACGCGAAAAGATGATGGACGCGGCTGCAGAAGGTGACGATGATTTAGCCATGAAGTATTTGGAAGGTGAAGATCTTTCTGAAGATGAAGTAGAACACGGCATACTTGTTGGCGTCGAACGAGGGCGAGTTGTGCCGCTTACCGTTGGCTCAGCAATGAGTGGAATTGGGGTCGCGACTCTGCTTGACCGAATCACGAAAGAGCTTCCCTCGCCTACCGAGGCACCCAAAGACGTTAACGGAATGTCGATCCATAAGTCAGGTGCAGAACCAATTGGAGCCAATGATGAGAGCGCACCACTTTCTGCGCTTTGCTTTAAAACCACGGCTGACCCGTTTGTAGGGAAGATCAACTATTTGCGCGTCTTTAATGGAGCAATTCGGGTTGACGACCAAGTTGCAAACGTTAACCGTGAGAACGATGAGCGACTTCACAACTTGTTCTTCCCACACGGAAAGACCCAGGAGCCTGCAACTCATGTTGGACCAGGTGATATTTGTGCGGTAGCTAAGCTAACCAATACGCATACCGGTGATACATTGGCTGGGCTCAAGAATAAAGTGCTGTTGGCTCCGATTGAAATGCCTGAGCCGGTATACCGAATTGCAATTGCCCCGAAGACAAAAGCGGATGAAGACAAGTTACCAACTGCGCTTGAAAAACTCATGGATGAAGATCCAACATTCCGAGCTTATCGGGATTCTTCGGCTCATCAAGAAATCATCGAAGGAATGGGAGACATTCACCTTGATACCTTGATTGAGAGACTCAAGGCGAAGTTTGGGATCCAGGTCACGTTAGAGGAAGCCAAAGTACCTTACAAAGAAACTATCAGAGCGAAGTCGAAAGCTCAGGGTCGGCACAAACGCCAGTCGGGTGGCAAGGGACAGTTTGGAGACTGTTGGATTGAAGTTGAACCATTAGGACGCGGTGATGGTTTTGTCTTTGAGAATAAAGTCGTCGGAGGTGCAATTCCCAAGAACTTTATCCCGGCAATTGAGAAAGGCATTCGAGAGACAATGGAACACGGATTTGTTGCAGGATTTCCTGCAATGGACTTCAAGGTAACCGTTGTTGATGGCTCCTATCATGACGTTGACTCAAATGAAATGGCGTTTAAAATGGCGGGGGCGATTGCGATTAAGGCTGCCATTGAGTCGTCAGACCCGGTTATCCTTGAACCCATCATTGAAGTTGAAGTAGATGTTTCGGACGAACAAGTTGGCGACGTGGTCGGTGACTTGAATGGCCGGAGAGGTCAACTGCTGGGAATGGATCAGGTGTCCACCGGAAAGTCGAGGATTCGGGCATTAGTTCCGATGGCGAACATGACTCGTTATGCGCTTGACCTACGGTCAATCACCAAGGGGCGTGGTCGCTTTAGGCAGCACTTTGCGCATTACGCCGAGATTCCATTTCCCGAGCAACAGGTGCTCATCGGGGCATATGAGAAGCAGCGTCTGGAACACGAAGCGCATCACTAAGTGTAACCCGACGTTCGGTCACTGGAAATTTTGGTGACCGGACCTTAGGCTGCTTTCTTTGTTGCTGGATCTTCGGTAAGCGAAAACTCAGTTTTTGCTCGTTCCACGACGTCAATCATTTGCTCATTGGTCAGGTCGATCTTCGAGAAGAACTGTTCGGACGAATATTCTGGATCGAGTCCGCGGATTGGCGGGAATCCCATTTCACACGCAACGGCTTTTGCAGCCGCCAAGACCATGCTCATTTCGACATCAAACTCCGATGATTCGGGGGAACCTTGACACTTGATGGCGTCTTGAATATAGGGTGCTAACTTCCAACTTTGAGCAAGCTTCTCGCTTACCATCTGATGGTTGTAGCCACAAATCTGGTTTGCTCCTTCGACCATGCTGAGATGACGGGCTCGAGCCACAAGAATTGACTGATTAAGCTCGTGAGGGCTGTGCTTATCCATTGCAAGAAAACCAACACTGTGGATTAACGCTACCATGTAGGCATTATCTTGCTTGGATCGATTAATAACCGCCATTATTTCGCGTGCAACAGTAGCAGTGACTTTGCAGTGCTCCATAAATATCTTCTTATTGAATTCAGGTGCTAGCGACTTCTCATAAGTGAATTGTTCGTAACCGAGCGTTACGGCAATCTGCTTCATTCGGTTTATGCCAATCACACTAATGGCGCGGGGGATATTTTCGCATTGCCCAGTTCCAAACTGGGGCGAATTCGCCACTTTCAATACCTTGATGCCTAGACCAGCATCCTCTCCAATCACATTGGCGAGTTCCCGAGAAGAAACGTTCTCCTGTGCGAACAACCTAAGCAGGTTCAAAACTGCCATTGGCAAAACTGGCAAAGTTTCGCTACGCGTTATTTTCATGCACAATCTCTCGAAACTCATATATTAAGTGTCGGCGCACAGATTTCAAAGTGTCAGATAGTCAATGCATATTTTTATGCCTTTATGAAACCGAAGATCTACCTTGAGCGTACTATACTCATGTAATTGAGCGTTTGACTATCATGGCTGACTATTACCACTTGCTCGGTGTCCCTCGAAGCGCGGACGAAAAAGAGATCAAATCGGCTTACAGAAAGCTTGCACGCAAGCTTCACCCAGACGTAAATCCTGGGGACAAGAGCGCCGAAGCTAAGTTCAAACAAGTAAGTGAAGCCTACGAAGTACTCGGTGATCCTGAAAAGCGAAAAATGTACGATCAATACGGCGAAAATTGGGAACAAGCCAAGAACATGCAGGGTCACGACATGGACTTTGGCGGCGCACACATGGGCAATATGGGTGGTTTCGGATCAATTTTCGAACAATTCTTTGGGGGTGCTCAACAAGGTGGTGGATTTCGAATCCAAGACATTGAAGCTTCACAACCTCGCGATATCGAGCGGGAAATAGAGCTGACAATGGAAGAGATTGATGCTGGATGCTCTCGAACCCTGACCTATCAGACCATGGATGCCCAACAAACAAGGGGCCAAGTTGCCACGGTTCCTTCAACAAAGAAGGTTGAAGTTAAGATTCCAGCTGGGATTGGAGACGGCAAAAAGCTTCGAGTTCCAAGCAAGGGTCATGCCGGGGTTGGCGGAAAGGCGGGCGACCTGTACGTCATTATTCGATGGGCAAAACATCCTTTATTCAAAGTACATGGTGAAAATCTCGAAGTTGAAGTACCCGTATCGTTTACGAAGGCCGCTTTAGGTGGCGAGATTTCCATTCCTACGCTTCGCAAGAAAATGACGATGAAGATTCCGGCTGGATCACAATCTGGTCAGGTGTTCAGGCTCGCAAATCAAGGCATCACCAAGTTAGGTGCCGGCAAAGGAGATTTGATGGCCCGACTAAAGATCACCGTCCCAAAGACACTTTCAGGAGAGCAAAAGCTATTGCTGCAGAAACTTTCGGAGCTTGAAGACAAATGAGGCATGAAAATCAGCCGGTTTATATGATTGGCGTCGCGGCTCAATTGTGCAATGTCCATCCACAGACCCTTCGCCAGTATGAGCGAATTGGGTTGGTTATTCCTTCACGAGTCGGGGCAAAGAATCGTCTCTATTCAGAGTTCGATATCCTCCGTGTTCGCCGAATCCAGCGATTGACTCAGGAACTAGGAGTGAACTTAGCTGGAGTCGAAATTATCCTGCGCTTGCTTGACGAAATGGAAGAGA
>JAYVHY010000185.1:0-9738 GCA_043770615.1 Armatimonadota bacterium
CGCGAGAGCGAGACCAACCGTCAATGGCAACACTGCGATTGCAATAATCGTCATGTGCGCTATTGAGTTGGCATTTGGTTTAAAGACCTGCGAACCCATGTTATCTACCGATGCTCCTTTTGTTAGCGCCTGCGCTGCTTCCTTGCAGGCCGTTGCTGTTTGCGAAACTGATGTTCACAAACCGAAAATGATGATACCGAGTCTGGATTATGAAATGCTTTGTCTTCATGTCATCACCACAACTCTATCAATGGCAAACATTAAAAACAATATTGCCAAGTACAGCATGCTGTAGTGAAAAAGCCCACTTGCAGGCGGCCTTTCCGACATATTTTTCCAAAGTTTCCAGAAACTACGAATGAGGATTAAATTGAGGACAAGCGCGCTGATTCCATAAATCCAACCGACTTGGGGGAAGAACAGTGGCACGAAGGTCGTGATAATCGTGGCGATCATATACACGCCGATTTGGATGACCGTAACGCGATCGCCTTTTACTACCGGCAACATCGGCACTCCAGCTGCAGCATAGTCATCTTTGATCAGTAATGCCAATGCCCAGAAGTGGACCGGTGTCCAAACGAAAATAATTCCGAATAAGTATAATGCTAGAGGCGGAAGGCTATTCGTAACCGCAGCCCACCCTACCAAAGGAGGGAACGCCCCCGCGGCTCCACCAATGACGATGTTGTGCCAAGTTCGTCGCTTGAGCAGCATCGTATAAATCACGACGTAGAAAACCAGTCCGCTCAAGCCCATCAACGCGCTTAATGGAGTTGCGAACACCCACAACATGAAGAACGATAGAGATGCTAGCGTAAAGGCGAACACAAGGGCATTAAAGCTAGAAATGCTCTGAGTGACTGTCGGCCGCTTGGAGGTTCGCTTCATCGAGATGTCGATGTCTCGATCAATAACCATATTGATCGCATTGGCGGCTCCGGCAACCATGTAACCAGCAATGCTGACGATGATGAACAGGGCAGTTCCGGGCCACATGCCTTTTGCCGCTACCATCGCGGTCATCGTCGTAAACAGAAGAAGGCTGATGACTCTTGGCTTAGTTAGGGCAACATACGCCTTAACCAATTCTTTGCCTTTCAAGGTCTCGGGAACCTCTGCTTCGTTGGGAGCAGGTCTCGATTCAACCGGCTCAATTCCGACCCCAAAAGCTGCGGCCGCCAAGACCACTATCGAAATCCAGTTCAAATCGGCTAAGACGAGATGAATCATTTGCAAGAAGACTGGAGCCTTTAAGAACAGGTTGAGGCCGCCGATTGCCATTTGAAATAGAAGCAATCCGATAAGAAGCTTTGAAGCGTTTTTGACAAAGGGATCTGGCCTTAAGTGCTGGACGAGGCTACACATGAGCAGCAAGTAAAGCCCAATCGATACCGAACCTATAGGATGGGCGACCGCCAGCTTACTTGCCCAAAAAGCCGAAGGCTTTAGCATTTCACTGAGCCCCTCGACATCGGGTCGAACTTGGTGCCCGAATGCTGAAATAGCTCCACTTACGCCTACAAGAATCGTTCCGACAAATCCGAAGAATAGCAGCCAACCGGCGGCACCTTGTGACTTAAACGTCATCGGCCGGACTTTGCTTGCGGCGAGAGCAGCTAAGGCGATTGCGCCAACCAGCATGAATGTGCTGACGACGTGAACACCCATCCAGATAGCTCGTTCCAGGGTTTCGTTCGAAGTCACCAACCCTTTGACGACCAAATGACGCCCAACCAAGCCTTCTAAGCCAGTAAACAGCAGGGCAATGCCGGCGAATTTTTTGGCAGGATGCCCCTTACCGAAGGCTCTAATCGACCATACAAAGAGTCCAATTGCGATGAAACCAGCTAAAACAGTTGAAATCCGATGGGAAGACTCGATGATGGTCGCCATCGGACCGTGGGTTGGATCCTTTGGACCATTACAAAGCGGCCAGTTGGATCCACATCCATCGCCATACTTCATTGCGCGAAGAAAAACGCCCCACCCGACGACGAGAAGGTTGTAAAAGAGCGTAAACCAAGCGAAACTTGCGAAATTTGAATTACCAGGGAGCCGGTCTCCCGAATCAATCGGAGAGGCCACAAAGTTTCTGAAAAAATTGAAACCTTTCTGGGGGGTCATAACGCTCTACCATCATTAAACCTTAATTTTGAGTTCAATTGGAACCTAGCAGGGAGGGAAAGCAAGGCTAATTTGTCGTCGGAAATGCCCTCAGTAGATGCCGGGCAGATCTCGATACCTCGGCATTTAGGGAGCAGTCACCGGTTTGTACGGCAATCGAACGACTAATCTGCGACCGTAGTGACGAGGTTGCATGATTTGCACCTAGATCAACATGGACTCATAAACGTCTATCGCTTCCCTAATTCGAATACCCGATGTTTCCTCACAAAGACCCGTTGCATACAAGTGCCCTGAACTCCACAAATAGTCCTCCGGTACTTCCACAAAGCCAGACCGAACCGGGTTGGAGTGAATATAGTTCACCTTTTGCAAAAATACTTCCCGAGCATGAACAGGTAAGCCTCGAAAACTCACTTTCCAGAATGAGCGTCGATTGAGTCCAGTCTGCTGCTTTAGCTGAGAGAGTTCGTAGACATTCAAGAGTGGTGTCAACTCCTTACTGGTTTGAGTCTTGAAGCTCTGCATGAACTGCGAAATTTTTTGGTTCTCATTTGGGGTCAAAAGCAGGTGAATGTGGTGAGACATGACGGTAAACGCATGAAGCCGACCTTGGTGGTACCGAGTTGCCTCAAGAATAGAGAGTGCCATCCTGGTTCTCATTTCTGACCTTTGAAGTAGATGGGCAAATTCTAGGCAGGTACATGTAACAAAGCTAGTCATGCCTGGTTCATCGCAATTTTTCCAACGCTTATAGGATTTCAAGGACCTAATTCTACTGAAATGAGCCATTGGAAGGGATATTCAATGCGGCATAGTGCTTCTCAGATAGCCTCGACACTACAGTCGCCGAGGCAATTGGATTCAACTTGAACTCAATCTTAATCGGCTTCTTAACTGTCGAGGCATCGAGGCAATCCCGACTTTGATACCAGGAGTAGTCGGCTCACCAATCGTGAATTTGCGAGACTAAAGTTTCGCCAATTCTCTCTTCTTCAGTTCAAGTAACGTCCACGCCTGTCCGGCAGTATCAAGCATTGCCAATACATTTTCCTCGACCCCCATCGATCTCAGCGCCTCTTTCTGATCCTGAGTCACGTTGTTCTGCCTCCACCCCGTTTGAGCCAAAGTAAGCCCTTTTGTAAACGGCCAAACATCCTTAATTTTCCGATCTGCCCGTCGAAAAGCTTCCCCAACTTCTCGCCCTAATTCAAATTCAATCGGGTCTCTTACACTTGAAGTCACCACTAGGTGAAAGAAACCAAGGGCGTCTTCTTCAATTGCCGCCATTCGGTGCCCTTCGAGTTTTGATGATCCGCAAGCTAACAGATAACGGCCTTCTCCAACCTTCATCCATGCATTTCCGCTAATCCCTAGCACCTCTTCTGGCGGAGTCAATTCGGACAAAATGTCGACGGCAGTTAATGACGAGTCTAATTCATCAAAGTTGACATTGCGGCGGAACAATAGTGCCTGAGCTCGAGGATCCAATTTGTCCCACTTCTGCATGGCTTCAAGCAGAGTATGCCCCTCAAGATCGAAGTCTTGCGGAAGCCCAACCACACCCGCTAGCGAAGGAGTTTCTTCTTCTTTCTCTGGCTTCGGGGCAGTTAGGCGTTTGCCGTTATCAACGACATCAATGACGAGGCAATCTGACTTTGCCGACTTGGCAATCCGGTCTCGCCTGGCGGTAGCGTCGGCAAGCCCTTCGATGGTGTTCGGGAGTACCCTCAGGCCCCGCCCAATCATTTGGCAGAACAATGCCCAACTCTTGGTGGGTCTGAGCAAGAGAATGCAACCGACGTCGGGGACATCAAAACCCTCGGTCGCAATTTCCACGTTAACCAGGACCTGAGTCTTGCCAGTCTTAAACCGATTCATGATTTTAGCTCGGTCATCCATTCTCATGGAGCCGTCAACTGACTCCGCCGCAAAACCTTCGTCTCTGAACAACTCGGCTACCGTTTTGGCGTGATCCACACCGGTACAAAAGACAATCGTCTTGCGATCTTTGGCTATTTCGGTCCAATTTTCAAATGCAGTACGATTTCGACTCTCGGTGTTGACCGCTTCTTGGAGAGCCCTAGAACTGTAGTCGCCATGAACGATTCGCACCCGGCTTAGGTCAACGCCAGTTGCAATTCTGAACCCGCGAAGGTCGGCCAGCCAACCATCCGAAATAGCTTCCCTGAGCGTGTAGGTAAAAGCTACTTCCTCAAAGATCGCCTCTTCTTCGCCGTGGAGCGGACGGTTATCCATTCGGTGCGGAGTTGCCGTCACTCCAACCGTAAAGCAGGTGGAGTCATAGGCACCGACTGCCCGCATCACGTTCTGATAACTGTCAGCCGGAGCGTGGTGGGCTTCGTCAATGATGAGGCAGCCTGGGTTCCACTTGCCTAGCCGCACGTTGCCCTCCTTGCCCAGTGACTGCACGGAGCCGATGATGACGTTTTGCTTACTCGGACGCTCTTTCAGATTGGCTTCGATTTCAACTTTGAGCTTGGGGTTCTGTTGCTGGATCCGAGCCGATGCCTGTTCGAGAAGCTCTCGACGGTGGGCGAGAACCAGGGTCGATGCTTTGGCTTCTTTATAGAAGTCACCGATCAGGGCACTGAAAAGGGTCGTCTTTCCGGTTCCAGTCGGTAACACTGCCAATACTCGGCTCAATCCACGATCTCGACACGCAAAGATCTGCCCTAGAGCTTTCGCTTGATAGGGACGCAATAAGACCTTGACCACGGATTCGCGGGACTGCATCGGGAAAGATTCAAGACGGCGCGCGTCACAACAACGGTTCTGGTTTCGTAAACCATTCCTGCGAAAGTTTTGAACGGTAGAATCAAAATCAATGATCCTCGCACCTTTGTTCGCCACGTTGACGGTTAGTCAGGGAAATCCGTTTGATCCGGGTCCAAATCCGATGTTGATGCGGAATCCAACATTAAGTGCGACTACTATTGTGTTTCAATATGCGGGCGATCTCTGGTCGGTTCCGAGAACTGGTGGAGAAGCAAAACGCCTGACAAGTTCTCCCGGAAATGAAACAAATCCACATTTCTCGCCAGATGGCTCGACGATCGCATTCAGCGCTCAATACGATGGCAATGTTGATGCATATACCGTACCGGTAATTGGTGGGGTACCAAAACGCCTTACAGCTAATCCTGCGGCCGACACGGTAGTTGGCTGGACTCCCGATGGAAAAGGCGTCTTGTTCACTTCTAACATGCTCTCCAACACGGACTACCCCCGACTTTTGACCGTGTCAAAAAATGGTGGTGTACCAGCGGCATTACCCTTACCAGCTGGAGTCGAGGGTTCATACTCGCCTGACGGAAAACATATTGCGTACGTCCCAAATGGTAAGTGGCAAGAGGCATGGAAGCGCTATCGCGGCGGACAGACCACTCCAATCTGGATTGCTCAAGTCTCAGATTCCAAGTGGAAATCTATTCCGCGCAAGAACACAAACGATGAGAACCCAATGTGGGTGGGGGACAGTATTTATTACTTATCCGATCCTACGGGTCCAATCGGTCTGAACCGCTACGACAATGCAACCGGGAAAGTGACAATCGAGATTCCGGGGCAAGGATTGGACATTAAGTCAGCAAGTGCTGGTCCTGGAGCAATCGTTTATGAACGACTTGGTTCTTTGAATCTCTTTGACCTCAAATCTCATCAATCAAGCAGAGTGCCGATCACCATTCGCAGTGACTTCCCGGAAGTCAGAACCAGTATCAAGGATGTTCGATCTCGCGTCTCCGGAATGTCACTTTCGCCTACCGGTCAACGACTCGTTGTTTCAGCAAGAGGCTGGATTTTTACTGCGCCTGCCGCAAAAGGTGACATACGATTGCTAAGCGGGAATCAAGGTGTCAATCGTCGCGATCCCGCCTGGTCTCCCGATGCAAAAACGATTGCTTACATCAGCGATGAAGATGGAAACCAGAAACTTGCCCTTTATGATGTAGCCACTGAAACCGAAAAACGTCTTCCCCTTGCCGACGGCTCTGGCTATTACCGGAACCTCGTTTGGTCCCCTGACAGCAAGAAAATCGCCTATGGCAGCGAAAAGCTCACGCTGAATATTTTTGATGTAGCCACTGGAAGCAATACAGTCGTCGACAAAAATACCTACCGAGGACGAGGGGAAATAGATCCAAAGTGGTCACCTGATTCCAAATGGATAACGTGGAGTCGAGACCTTAAGAACCTCTATAATGCGGTTTTTCTTTATAGTCTGGAATCCAAAAAGATCACTCAACTTACCGATTCCATCGCCGACTCAGAGAGCCCGATCTTTGACCGTGACGGCAAGCACCTTTACTTCATTGCCAGTACTGATGTAGGACAAGGTGCGCACTTCGAAGACCTTTCCGCATACAATGCACCAAACAAAACGAGCTCGATCTATGCGGTTGTCCTCCGTAAGAATTTGCCAAATCCTTTGCAGCCCGAAAGCGATGAAGAAGGAGTCAAAAAGCCCGATGCATCCAAGCCCGAGCCATTCGGAATCGATCTTGATGGTATCGAAAAACGGATTATCGTACTGCCGGCACCCCGACAAGGATATCAAAGTCTCGAAGCCGGTACCCCTGGTTCGTTCTTCGCTTTGGTAACGCCACCAAGGGCAAACATTGTCAGTGGAGGCGGCATGCCTTCGGCTTATAAGTTTAATTTTAGCGACAGAAAGTTAGTCAAATTTGGCGATGGAATTCGAAGTTTGGTAAGTTCAGTCGATGGCTCAAAACTTTTGATTTCACAAGGCGCCGGAGCTGCGATTGTATCGTCGGCTGCTCCTCCCGCTCCCGGGCAAGGCGCGGTTGATCTTTCGGGATTGAAAGTCAAAATTGATCCACGAGCCGAGTGGACCGCCATGTTTCATGAAGTTTGGAGAAACGAAAAGTTGCTCCTGTACGCCCCAAACATGCACGGTATCGATGTCGATGAAATGGATCGTCGATACGCGCCATTCTTGGCCAATATATCGTCGCGCGAAGACCTCAACTATTTATTCACGGATATGCTCGGCGAACTGTGCGTTGGGCACATGTTCATCGGCGGTGGCGACATACCTTCGGTTCCGAGAGTCACTGGTGGACTGCTCGGCGCCGACTTCAGCTTCGAAAATGGTCGCTACCGACTAACGAAGATTTATGATGGGGAGCGTTGGAACCCTAGTCTGACGGCTCCGTTGGCGCAACCCGGAATTGAGGCAAAAGTTGGGGAATACCTCCTTGCATTTGATGGTGTTGAACTCAATGACGCGATGGATATTTATCTTGAGTTGGAAGGCAAAGCCGGAAGACAGGTTAAGGTAAAAATAGGGCCGACTCCGGATGGTGTGGGGTCGAGGGAAGTTATTGTGGTGCCGATAGCCAATGACTTCGGACTTCGATTCCGAGATTGGGCGGAAGGAAATAGGCGAGTTATTGACAAGGCGACCGGCGGACGAGTGGGCTATGTCCACGTTCCTGATACTTCACCTCCAGGTTGGGAAGCGTTTCAGCGTTACTATTACGCCCAAACCGACAAAGATGCGATGATCGTAGACGATCGATTTAACCACGGCGGAGCGGTAAACGACTTCATGGTTAACGAAATGCAAAAGCCGTTGGATTTCATCGACATTGCCCGCTATGGAACTCCTCTGAAAGACCCGAGTTCCGGCATTTATGGACCGAAAGTAATGTTGATCAATGAGATGGCCGGCTCGGGTGGTGACATTTTCCCGTACATATTTAAGCTACACAAAGTTGGAAAGCTGGTTGGGCGCCGAACGTGGGGAGCAATGATCTCCTCCTATGGCTTCCAGACTATTGATGGCGGGAGCGTGCGAGCCCCTGACGACGCGATGTTTGGTGCCGAAAGCGGAGATTGGGTTATTGAAAACGTTGGTACCCCGCCGGATATTGAAGTTGAACTTGACCCATATCTTTGGCGACAAGGTCGGGACGCGCAGTTGGAAGCTGCGATCGCTCAAATACTTTTGGAGTTGAAGACTTACAAGCCACACCCGATGAAGATTCCGGCTTATCCGGATAAGTCGAAGTTGCCGCCGGGTGGCAGGTAGAATCGCCACCAATTGGAGCTGATATGGGACTAAACGAACGAAGAATGATCAAAGAATTGCAGGAAGTGACCTTTCCTGAACGAGTGAAGGAGATTGAGGAGATCTGCGGTAAGGCGATACCTTACGAAATCGATTGGGACAGTTTAGCGGAGGATGCTCAAGGACTCAATTTCATCGATAATTTGTCCTGTCACCGGCTCAACATGGCTCTTCGCGTCATCTGTCGCGACGAGATGGGCAAAGAAGCGATTCGCGACAGCCTTAAACTAGTTAAGCTGGCAAACGTTAAGGAAGTTTCAGATATGAAGATGACTTTTGACAGCGGAGTTCTGGAGATGCATTGCGCGTATGCACAAGGGACAACCGGTATGCATCGCGACGACGACATTCGGGCGTTGCTCGAGTCGAAGCTATAGGCGCAGGGCTATGTGGCACTGATACACGAAGGGAGGAACGACCGAAGTTTATCAGTGATTCTTGGTCACAGTTAACACTGATAAGGATTTTTCGCTCAGGCTCAAAATCCGTATCAGTGCCACAAATTTCTGACTAACTGACGCTTGCCAGCGAGGTTTTAAGGATATTGATCGAGTCAATATTCTCGGGATCAACTTGGTTCAAAACCGCGAGGTAGAGGCTAACAAAGTCACCCAGATAAGTAAGACTTAGAAGCTTTTCGAGAAGTGTTTCACCAACGGCCTGGACGTGGGTAAAGGCACACAATTCCTTAACCAATCCCTCGGTTACCTCGGCACGCTTCTTCATTTTCGCGCTCTCATTTCCATCTTCGAGAATCATTCCTACGTAGTTACTAACGCCTTGTTCGCCTGCCTTAACCCAAGCAAGGATTTCGTTGTGATTGAGTTCGGGGAACGCATTCACGAAGATGTGGTTCTTTGCGTTCTCGTTAATCTGTCCCTTCCATCGATTGGCAATGATGGCTTGCCATCCGCCTAGTCCGTAGATAATGCCAAGCTTTCCGTGCAGAGACGAGCCAAGTTCTTTGGCGATTGGGTTTGAGCCTTCAACCGTCCACTCCTGGCAAAGTGATTCGAGCAAGTCAAAGGCTTTGGCGAAGTCTTGCTTCGGCAACAAGCCCATTTTTACGCAAGCCGCCAAAACTGGGATAAGCATAAAACCCAACGCCGTTCGCGGTGGCTGTCCGCCGGGGACGGTGATCACCGGGTAACCGTCTGCAATGGCTTGCTCCTTGAGTTTTCCGCCGCTGGTAACGCAGATGACCTGAGCACCAGCTTTCTTCGCGTCTGCGTACGCGCTCAAGGTTTCTTCGGTGTTGCCGCTGTAACTGGTGGCAAAAACCAAGGTCGTAGGGCCGACATAAGAAGGAAGGTTATAGTCACGATTGACCACGAACGGAATTGAGCCGAATGCATCAAACATGGCGCGGACGTAGTCGCCACCAACGGCCGAACCGCCAAGGCCAGTCAGCATTGCCGCGGTGTAGGTTCCAGTCGGAAATTCAATGCCCTCAACCAACGTGAGCGCGAGACGGCACTGATTTGGATACTCCTCGG
>JAYVHY010000186.1:0-9716 GCA_043770615.1 Armatimonadota bacterium
TTCGCCATCACGGGTTCCCTCAAATCCGCAAACGCGGACATCTTGAAGGCAGAGTTGGAAGGCAAGGCGGCAATGCAACGAGCCCGCAACGAAGCCTCAACTCTTAGAAGCTTGATCAATTCGGCGAAGCTGACGCAAGAGAACCCTGGTTTGATGGAGCTTAGAATTTTGTCGTCGGGCCAAAAGCCACGAGTCACCTTTATTGTTGGACAGCCTGATTCAAAATCTGCTGGGCAATCTACCGAAGAGTAAGCCCCGAATTGGAACCAAATTCGATTCCAAAATGATATAGTTAGGTGTGGTTTACACCCTCGCTTTAGCCGTTTCAATTGCCGCCGCCGATGGCAAACCTTTTTTGCGTTTTCCGAGTATCCACGGTGATCAAGTTTTGTTCACCAGCGAGGCGGATCTTTGGCTAGGCAACATCAAAACTGGCGATGCGCGGCGCATTACGAGCGATGCGGGCAACGAGCGACACGGAACATTTTCGCCGGATGGAACGCAGATAGCATTTGAAGCTGAGTATGACGGGCAAAGACAGGCTTACGTGATGCCAACCGTCGGTGGTCCACCGAAGAAGATCACCAGCGTTGAGAACTTCCGAACGGTTACCGGTTGGACGCCAGACGGAGAGAAGGTTCTGTTCCGTTACATTCACGAGCCAACGGCATACGCTCAAGCATTGGTTCCGGCCAGGGGTGGAGTCGTTCAGGATCTACCGCTTGAATTTGCCTCCCACGTGTCTTTTGGACCCGATAAGGACCACTACGTTTTCACGAGATTCCTCCATACTTATGCCGCTTGGTTTCGCTATATTGGTGGACTTCAAAACCAGATTTGGATTCATGAGCCCGTAAAAGGCAAAGAGTTTCGGCAGATTACCAACATTGACGGGACAAACGAGTTTCCTGTTTGGTGCGGCAATCGGATCTATTTTGTCAATGAAAAGGATGCTCGATTTACCTTGATGTCCATACCGGCGACCGGTGGTAGTCCCAAGAAAGAGTTGGATAGCCAATATGAGTTGCGAGAGCTTTCGACGGACGGAAAGAGAATCGTTTTTCAGAATGGAAGAGAGCTTCAAGTCTTTGACCCGACTACTTCAAAGGCAGCTACTATTCAGCTCAATCTGAACAGTGATCTCATTCATACCAGACCAACGACCGTTGTGCCCGATCCTTATGTGCAGGACGTTAATATCACGTCCAGCGCAAAGCGAGCCCTGATCGGGGCGAGAGGGCAAATTGTTTCTGCGCCGCTGGGCGAAGGCGAAGCCCGAGTCATCAAGGCTACTCCAGGAGTTCGATATCGGCATCCTTCGATGTCGCCCGACGCCAAAAAGATTGCGTATGTCGCGGATTCAACCGGAGAGCAACAGGTTTACATTGCGAATGCCGACGGTAGTGAATCAAAACAACTGACGAAGAATACCGAAGGACAAATTTGGGGAACCCGATTCTCGCCGGACGGAAAGTGGATTGCATATTCGGATTCTCATATGAGGATTCAGCTAGTCAATGTTGAAACATCGGAAGTCAAAACTGCAGCAACCACTTCATTCAATTGGTTTGCAATCCCATTCGACTTTTCTCCCGACTCTAAGTGGATTGCCTTTACACAGTCGAATCCTGGCACTCTGTTTAGCGCGATCGACCTTTATGATATTTCGACGGGAAAGACTCATCGCGTCAGCGATGGTCGAGCAAATGACTCGGCTCCGGCGTTTTCGTCCGATGGGAAGTATTTAGCTTTTGTATCGAATCGAAGCATCGCGGTGTCGGCTGATCCGATCTTGAATCAACTGAATACCGCTCCGATGGGCATCATTTGCGTCGCTCTTCTCCGTGCCGATGGTGAAGATCCTATGGCTCCAAAAGACACCGATGAAGGTGACAAGAAGGAGGACGACAAGAAATCTGAATTCAAAATTGACCTAGATGGGCTCTTTGCCCGTCGAGTTGAGATTCCGGCTCCACCCGCAAACATCACGAAAGTGGCGATGGTTGGATCAAAGATCATTTACGCGACCGATGAGGGAGTGAAGTCATTTGATTTGGGATCTAAGGCGGTTGCCGATGTGGCCCCGGGAGCATCATTCCAACTTTCTTCTGATTCCAAGTCACTGCTGATTAGTCCTTCGAACACGGTTGTTGGACTTGGCGGAGAAGGGAAGAAGGCGATCAATTTTAGTGGTCTGCGACTTCGAGTTGAACCAGAGAAAGAGTGGAATCAAATCTTCTGGGATGCCTGGCGGCACCTTCGCGACTATTTCTATATGCCAAACATGAACGGGCTGGATTGGAAAGCAATTGGCGATAAGTACGCGGTGTATTTGCCCTCCGTAAGATCGAGAGACGAACTTGACGAATTGATTCGATGGATGCAAGCAGAAATTGGCAGTTCGCATGCCTACCTTTCAACCGGCGACGGACGGAATATTAAGACCCGAATTTCGGGGGCATATCTGGGAGTTCAACTTGGAATTGATCCGGCGGGCTATTACCGAATCGACAAGATTTACAAGGGAGACGGATACAACACTACCGAACGATCTCCACTCCTTGGCGCGGGTAAGAACATCACCGAAGGCATGTTCTTGTTGGCGATTGGTGGAGAGCCGCTTAGCATCGACGCCGATCCTTATGAGAAGCTTGCGGGTCGAGCCGGTAAGACGATTTCGGTCACAGTTAATTCAAAGCCAAGCATGGATGGTGCGAAGACCTATTTGATAAAGCCGGTTGCATCCGAGAGTCGGATGCGATATTTGAGCTGGGTGGAAGCTAATCGTCAATATGTTTCGCAGCACAGCGGCGGCAAACTTGGTTACTTACACCTTGCCGCAATGAGTACGCAGGATATGAATGACTTCATTCGGCAGTACTTCTATCAACGAGATAAGGAAGGATTCGTGATAGACGGTCGATTTAACAACGGTGGTTTTGTTCAGGACTATATCATTCGCGTGCTGAATGAAACTCTTTCTGGACTTTGGAACATGAGGAACAGCAAGGAGTCGTGGACTCGGCAGCAAGACTTCTTTAGTGGACCAATGGCGATGCTGATCAACGAATTTGATGTTTCGTGTGGGGAGGAGTTCCCGCATCGGTTTAAAGATACTGGTCGGGGTTTGCTCATTGGTCGGAGGACGATGGGCGGGGAAGTCGGGTCTGACCCCGCTTGGCCGTTGATTGATGGAGGGACGATTAACGTTCCGGGGTACGGAATGTACTCGCCCAATGGCGAGTGGCTGATCGAAGGCAAAGGCGTCTCGCCGGATATCGATGTTCCGAGTGACCCTAACGCTTATATTCTGGGTCGTGATCCTCAGATTGATAAGGCGATCGAACATCTGTTGGGTGAGCTGAAGAAGCGTCCGCCGGTTAAGTCAAAGGTTCCTCTGGCAAAGGATCGGGTCAAGAACGGCGGAAGCTAGAAGCGGCAAGCCTCTGACGTGGGCGGGGCTATTTGTGGCACTGGAGACGCGACCTGTCCGCCAAAGTGAGGAACAAACGACGGAGGAAGCGACCAGACCTACATCCCGAAGGTGGATACGTTGCTGAGTCTCAGCTCAGTCCCGGCTTGCCGGGATGTCTCAGCTCAGTCCCGGCTTGCCGGGATGTCTCAGCTCAGTCCCGGCTTGCCGGGATGTCTCAGCGAAATCCCGGCGTGCCGGGAAATGGAGAGAGCCCTTGGAAAAGAGTGCCACAAAGGCTCCCTTTTCTGAGGTTCAGTTTAGCCTAGCATGAAAGAAGGTGTTGCACGGATGCGACCGATGCGGAATTGGATGCACCGGGAATGCCGATTTTCGTTTCATGTTCAGGAATACCGAATAACTTCTAAGCGAAAATCGTTTCCCGATGCTAAAAACGACTCTTCCCGAATGCAACTGGGGCTAAAAGAACTCTGCCCGGCTGCCATGCTAATCCGATTAGGACGAAGCTTGGAACATGCCAAAACCAAATTGGCCAGCCACTGATGTCGGCTGGGTAAAAACTATTTTGTGGCACAGGCAAAGACAACCTGCGTCAGCTGCGATTTCTTGTCCGCCGAAGCGCTCCTGTCCGCCGTAGTGCTCCTGTCCGCCGTAGTGCTCCTGTCCGCCGTAGTGCCTTGACGAAGGAGGATTGACGAAGGAGGATTGACGAAGGAGGATTGGCGAAGGCAGAGCCTGTGAAAAGAAGGCTAGCCATTGGAGCGGGCGGGGTTATTTGTAGCACTTGAGACATAAAATACTATTGCACCTTGGAGCTTTGGAGCTAAAATGCAGATAAGTGCAGTATGAACGCAGTCTCCTTTCCACTGGCTTCTCCCAGCGTCACTCCGTTCGACGCAGTGGTCGGAGTCAGTGCCACTTCAAGCGCTAACTTTTTAACCCCACCCACAAAGTGGCTCGCCGAACTATAGCAAGTAGCGGTCCGCGACACCGGCAGCCTCGTCATTGAGACAAGAAAACGCGCCAAACCATTTGAGTAAATTGATTGGGAGTATCCCCGCTTTCACCTAACTGTCAATTAGTTTGGAGATATTTTAGACTTTTTTCGAATATGTACTGTATTTACTTGACACCTCCCCCCTTTCGGGTCTAACATCATCAAATGGAGGCTGAATGAGGTCCGTAGTGTTGAGCAAACTCGAAGAACGGCACATAAAAGGACTAAAGCTATTCTTAGTTGTAGTCATCTGGGTATTTGCCTTCAGTCAAATAGCCCTCAGTTTGGTCGCCATTCGAAAAACTAAACTAAGCAACAATGGGGTTGTCATAGTTAGCTCTCGCAGCAAGTTAGAGGATGTCAAATTTATCGCTGCATCGATCGATTCGCATAAAGTTCTTTACTTGGAAGAGGCATCCGAATTTGGCAAACACGTGATTTCGAGCCTTGGCCGGACCGAATCGAAAATCTACTTTTTTCGAGGCCGTAAACCATGTACCAAGTAGGCAATTATCACAAAGTGAAGGTGCGAGTCAAGTCCAGGAAATTACAGATGCTGCGGACCGCGCAAAGACCCTACCTTTCATTCCCATTATGATTGCGTTTAGCATTGGGGTTGGTCTGTTTTTCACCGTACCAAGAAGTGTAACGGCATCACTGATGGCAGGAGCATCGGTCTTGGCAATCATGAAGTCAGTCGATGCCTGTCCAACGTGCCCTAAAGTCACAATTCTGGGTGTCGATGCAGGCTGGATGGGATTTGTTTTCTTGATCACGCTTGCCTTGACAGCAATGGTCCTCCGAAATCCGAAGCTCACAGTACCAATCTTATTGTTAGGTTGCTTCGCTGTCAACTCTTGGCAATTAATCGCGATTCAATCAAATCAGATGCAATGTTCATACTGTATGATCATTGCGCTGATGGTTGCTTTTGGCTTGTCGAGCCAAGACAGCAGTCTCACATCCACACATCCAGGGCTTAAACTGTCTTGGTCGCTGCTGCCACTCGCGTTAGGAACATTCTCAGCGGGATTCTTGCATTTTACGAAAGGTGAATTTCGCAATCAGGAACCAAAGGCACTTACCGCCCTTGGGATGCCAAAGAAAACAAAAATTCACAACATTATTGAGTTGGGAATTAAGCCAAATAATCAGCGACGGATCATGTACATTGCTGCGGCAGGATGTCCATCTTGCGAAAATGGACTTAACACAATATTAGCTCTAGCTGGGGATCGAATTGAGCTTTGGTTCGTTGGCGATGCTCCTCCTACAAGAGGCAACAATTGGCATAAGGTGGAACAGGATGAGAAAGTCACCAATACTCCTTCAACCCTGTTCGTCGATGAAAAAGGCGAAGTCAAGCATCTAATCAATGGATACAGTTCCGACAACCTATGGACAAGGAACCTTGACCAAGAAATAGGAAAGTTTTTTGCCTCCGGGCAAAAAAAGGAAACAAAATGAAAATAAAAATCAACTTCCAACTCGTCGGAGCGATATTTAGTATTGCCGCCATGACTATGACTTCAGCGGTCTATGCATCGTGCGCCATGGGTTCGGGAACAAACGTAACTCAGATGACCGTTGAAGTGTGTGGTACCGTAACTCCTTGCCGTATCTGGAATGACCGGGTGCACTTGCTCGTTTCGGATGACTGCTGGACTTGGTGTTGCCCCGACGGCCAAGGATACTATAATGCTAGCTGCGAATTTCACAATGAGACATTCCTAGGAGTTGATCGTTGTTGTGAATCGACGGATGCAGGACTGGTAGTGTCGACAAAAGCGTGCGATGCAATCGGACAATAAGAAACTCACTCGCCCCGAGAGTTCGGGGTACCTAACAATGAAAACACATTCAACTTTCAAGACAATCTGTAGATGGATACTCGTCGCCTACCTAAGTCTCGTCATTGAGCAATTCTGTTTGTTGAGCTCCTATGAATTGGCCTTGCTGCCCGGTGAGAATCATATGGGTGTTGGATTCTTCCTTATAAACCTTTTGATTATGCCATTCTTGCAGCTAACGCTAACTATGTCTGGTGGCATGTTCGTAACGGTCGCGATGGTTGCGTTTGCACTTTCAGCCTACACATTAAAGTTTAAAATGCCCAAAAATGCTTTTGCAATTACTTGCGGGGCCACTGCGCTCGTGTTAGCCCTGGTCTGGGATATTGAAAACTTTCATCTAAACTCCAAGCAGTTTTGGCTACTAATGTTCGGCCATTTGCTCGCAGTTGGATTTGTCTTCATGCTTGGGATTCATTCAGACAGGATTTTCAATCGAATGACGGAAAAGACAGGAGTTGCAAATGAGGAATAGAGGTTTTTCCCTCATTGAGATATTGGTGGTGATCGCTATCATCGCGATCTTGACCGGAATAACTATGAGCGTAATTGTGTCCAGTAAGAGTTCGGCTTATCGAACAAGAGAAACAGCCCAGCTCAGCCAGATATATTTAGGATTGAATTTGTACGAAGCAGACTTTGACCAACAGTCTCCGGAGAGCCTTGTCACGTTGAGAAAGGCTAACTATTTGCCGTCCCAAATGCTTGCGTGTCCAAACGATGTGAGAGCGAGCCTAAAACCAATCGATTGGCCGGCAAATCCTTGGATAACGGAAACTCGAGTCGGCGATCCGCCCGAACTTATCAATGCTCGATATTCGGAAATGAATAGCTACCAGTACCTAAAGACCTATGTCGGACGGTTTCCAAAAGGGCGAACTTATGATGAATTTCGTAATGATCCGAAAGTAGGACTAATTACCGGACTTGGATTGATGAACTGTGCATCACCATTGGAGAAGCATGGCTGCCGATACTTAAATAAGAGTCCGCTGGTCGACTTGGCCCAACCGCCAATGAATTTGCTTGGGTCACTCCTTACGGTTCGAACAGACGGATCAGTAACGAGTCGAATTAGGTCAGCACCCTCGAACGGAACGATGTCTTATGAACAGCTCTTCCTGTTTTATTCCTTCAACTAAGAGATCGGCCAGCCACTGATGTGAGATGCTGTAATGACATGTCAAGTGGCCAGCCACTGATGTGGGCGGGGCTATTTTGTGGCGAGCCACCTTCGTGGGCGGAGCTATTTTGTGGCGAGCCACAAATGTGGGCGGGATTATATTGTGGCACTGCGTTCCGACATCTGCGTTGAACGAAGTGACGCTGGGAGAAACCAGTGAGAGATGGTTGGGCTAGCCACTACCGAGGGAGGGGTTATTTTGTGGCATTCCGCAACGGAACGTTGCTGAAACAACGCTGGCGCCGACATCTACCCGTTGAGTCTCAGCGAAATCCCGGCGAGCCGGGAAACGTCCAGGCTGGTGTAGTGGCATCAGGAAGCGAAGGCGGAAGTGCTCCTGTCCGCCGTTCCCCGTTTTACGTTTTCCGTTCTCTGCTCTTGCATTGCCAGACACGTGTCTGCTATAATCAGAACAAGACCATTGAAGAATCAATCACAAAACCTCACCGCAGAACCCCAAAATTTAGTTATCCCACTTTTTTCATCACCCCCGCTTTGTAATGAAAGTGGACCAGTTAACCCGCTCTTTTTGAGAGTCTCACTTTCCAAAAGGCTCGGTCTTCTTCCTTTCTTGCGGTTTGAGGCTAGTCGCTTGAAGCTAAGAGCCACTTTAGGAACATTTTGTTTCAATATCACTCGCGAAATTCCACCAAAACCAATGTTGCATAATACATCAAAACGTTAAGTTCAAATGGGTTCAACAAAACACCTCCCCCACCCAGCCCGCATAGCACCCGCGTACACCCCGCGTGCCGCCCCCGTTCAACCCAATTTGGAGATGATTTGAAGAGTGCCGATTCTTCAAAATCCACCCTCCCCAGACGATTTATGTCACTTTTTTTTCTAGAGCCGTTTTATAAACTCGAATTTGGGGGGAGTTGGGTCGAGGAGCTTCTTGCCGTCCAAGTTTTCAAACCCAATTGTTTATACGCTCCTGATCGCGTAGAATAATTCCATGCGTTTAGATGAGATTGAAGAGAGTTCCAATGTAGAAGACCGTCGTGGTTCGGCGCCAGCCGGAAAGCTTGCGTTGGGTGGCGGTCTCGGAACGATCGTGATCGTGATCATCTATTCGTTGCTTGGGGGTAATCCTCAGGATCTTCAGGGTGCGCTTCCTAGCCAAAGTGGTCAAGCGTCTCAAAGTAGCGGAGGAGCGCCGATAAATGACGAGGGAAAGAAGTTTGTGAGCAAGGTTCTGAAGGAGACCGAAGTGGTTTGGGACAAAGTGTTTCGGGATCAGCTTGGGAAGGAATACGATAAGCCAAGCCTGGTTGTTTTCTCCGACCAAGTTCAATCGGGATGCGGAATAGCCGACACCGGAGTTGGACCGTTTTATTGCTCGGCAGATTCGAAGGTCTATATTGACCTAGCTTTTTACGAAACGATGGAGAAGCAGTTAGGTGCGGGTGGCGACTTTGCCCAGGCTTATGTTGTTGCCCATGAAGTCGGTCATCACGTACAAAACTTGCTTGGTACGAGCGACCAAGTTAACAAGTTGAGGGCTCGAATGTCCGAGAAGGATTTTAACAAGATTTCGGTGAAGATGGAATTGCAAGCCGACTTTTTGGCCGGGGTTTGGGCTCACTATGCGACCGAATTGCAAATCGACGAACAAGACGTTAAGGAGGCGATGAACGCCGCCCAACAAATTGGCGATGACACGCTTCAGAAACGAGGTCAGGGCTACGTTAATCCTGATTCCTTTACCCACGGAACTTCGGCGCAACGGGTGAAATGGTTTATGGCCGGGCTGCGGAGCGGAAAGCTCAGCGACGGCGATACGTTCAACACTCGGAACCTGTAGCCTTGAGGCATTGAGTGCAAGTTACGAAAAAATTAGCAAGAAGTAAAGTGTTCCAAGGGCTCACGGTCTTGAGTGTTTTCGCCGCAATGTTTTTGGTCTTCGGCGAAATTAATGCGGCTCAAGATAGGCCATATCGGCGCCTTATTGGAAAAAATGTTTCGGAAGTCAAAGCAATTCAAGGGGCACCAGAAATGATCCTTGCGGAAGGTGATTCGAGATATCCGATTAATGGATTTGGAAAGCCAAAACGCACTAAATTCGTGTCGTGCTGGATATACAAGTTTAAAGCAAAGGTTGCATATCTCTATATTGACGAGCGCGACATCGTTGACGAAGTTTTCATTGGTGGCAGTTAGTGGGCCGTTTTGGAAGTCCTTTTTCTTGCCGACCGGTGGAGCCTGACTCCAGCCCTAATATTTCTGCTCCGAAACCATATGATGACCTTGGAA
>JAYVHY010000187.1:0-4228 GCA_043770615.1 Armatimonadota bacterium
ACAGAATTGACAACCTTCGACATCAGGTTGTTCGCGTAGTCGTAGTTATACGTCTCCTGATGAAGCGCATAGTTGTCCGAGGTTCGAGCGTGGACGATCGAGTTCAGCCGGTCATTCGTGTCATAACCGTAAGTGGTCTTGGTCATTCCGTCAATCTTCTGGTCTAACCGGCCGTACGAATCATAGAACAGTCCAGTCGAAACGCCGTCATTACTCTTATTGACCGACGAAAGCCGTCCTTGCGAGTAAGCGTACTGAGTCTCTATCGTTCCTTCTTTGAGCGAAGTCTTACGGTTCCACTGGTCGTAGACGTAGTCCATCACCCCTTGAGGAGTCGTCAATTTTGTCACATTGTCGGCGTTGTCATAAAGCCAGCTCGATGTTCCGGTCCCATCGACCATGTTTAATTGACGACCGTCGTTATCGTAGCTAAACGTAACCTACTGAACTCACTGAAGGAGCGAATCATTGCAGAGTCCCATAAAGAGTGTCCCTTTTCGCATTGGCCCGCCTCCCCATGTTAGCTTTGCGCCATTACATAATGCCGTCCGCGCTCCAACGGACATTCTAACCGCTGGTCGACACTTAGCGCCAGATGGAACCATGCATAGGTCATCGAATAACTTAGAATTCTTCAGAATATGCTTCTTTATGTACTTAAACAAGAGTCTTGGTTCTATTTCAGACTCGGGGATAGACTCATTTAAACAAAGCTGCATAACTTCTAAATACCCAAAAACATTGCTGATGTTCGGAAAGCTTAGATCTCCACGCCACCAACTTTCAGTGCTAGTTGTTTCCGTACCGACAATGCTTAGTTTAAAATCGAGAAACTCAACGGATTTCAATCCTTCTTCAAAGTCAAGATCAACCAATTCTGCCTTATTGCCGACTCCACCTAGTAACTTGAAATCGTAGACTTCTTGAGCAGACTTTAGAATTTCTGCAAGTTCAGTTGGAAGGATGAAGCAGTTAAAACTTCGCTGGGCCAAAATTCCTCATTCCCCCAAATTTCAACCTTGACTTATGAGGGGCACACCCAATTGTAAAACCAGTGTCTTGGAATAAAGGATCACTTAACCGAATCAAAAAATGTTTCTGGCAGCTTTGCATCCTTCAACCAAGTTAAAATTCTGGCATTGCGAGCAAAATCATATGTCAGTGAATTCCACTCCGACTGTAGTTGAAGAATGTCTCTTAGCTGGTCAAACTCAAATTGCTTTGTCGGCTTCAAGACTCGAAATATTTCGTCTTCGCTTAATGAAAATTGTGGAAGCCGGCATCCCTTATCAAGATAGTGCGCAGCAGCAACCTCATACAGTGAATTCATGTTCGGATACCTTTCAAAATAAGCATGAGATTTCTCGGAACACTGCTTACATGAACCTGTTCGTAAAATATAATCCTGGATATCCTTCTTCATGTGATCCAATGACGTCATCAACTCTTCATTTTGCCATATATCAAACTGGCCCCGATAGATTGGCTCTGAGAGGCGCATTTGTGGTTCGTACATAGCGAGAGCAAATTTTACATATCTAGTAATCCTTGTGTAGTTCGATTGATCCCTAAGTCTTTGAATATACACGCCAAACACAAGACCCTTCTCTAGCGGAAGAACTGCACTTGAAGACCCTATAATCCTGGCTTCAGGAAGGATCCGCCGAAGAACTTGCCTCGAGTTGATTTCCATGGACTAATTCCTTCAATATCGTACCCATTAAGGTCTGGTGGCAGGTGGTCCCTAATCTCATTGATTCTTGCAGCCAGCAACCTTGCGTCTCCAAATTTCCAATCCACAATCAGGTTCTGACTAGGAATAATTGCGTCAACTCAACCGATGCCGGACTAACCTTCATCGCCTTGGCTTTGTCGGGAGAAAGTGGTGAAAGCTGAGCGCCAAAAAATGCCTTTCGAGGCAACGGCGCTCCCTGCTCAAATTGAGCCAGACCCAATATCCCCAAACCTAGAGAAAGAACAATCGAAGCCGAAACACGAAGAATCATACGAGAAAAGCATACTGGCGAAACCCGAATCTTAGTTCCACCAACCAGCCCACTTCCGCAGCTTATCCTTCTTCAAGCGACCAAGTGCTGACTATAAGTTCACCCTTCCCCCGACAACGTGAGTTGCTCGCCAAAGCAAAGAGTGAACATATCAATGGCCTGGTTTTTGGGGTCCCTCCAGAATCAGTAGGTATCACTCATGTCCATCGTAGCAATTAGACCCATTTTAGTGATTAGACAGGGCTCAATAGTGTCATGATTGTGTATTGCCACATAAGACAATAAATAGCCTTGAATCTCTCTTGGGCGAACCGCCACCCGTTAGAAGGATACCTTCGCTCAGAGCTCTTCTGATTCCTGTCGTCATGCGAGTCTTTCCTCGCACTTTCGCTCCACTAGGTTTCATGCACAGATCATCATATGATCTCGAAATTTTTCGAATTTCTTTCGAAATGTATTCAAATATGCGATATGACTCGTGATTAACGGGTGTACCTTGTTCAGTCTTGATACAAAGTTGAAATAAATCGATGTATCCAAATACATTTGAAATGTTTGAGAATTGTACGTCTCCTCTAAACCAACAAACTTTACTTGTAGCGGTTGTACCAATCGGACTCAGTCCGAAACTCGGAAACTCTAGTCCGCTTGGATCCGTGACGGAATCGAATTCGACTTGGAAAAATTCCCCGGCTAACTCTCCCATCAAAACAAATTGAAATATTTCTGAAGATATTCTTAAAATTTCTTTTAATTCGTGTGGCTCGATATACGCTCTAAAGGTTCGCTGATCCAAATCTTTTACCTCCTAATCTGGCTGAGCGTTCAAGCCCACCCCAATCAACATCATCAAATCCAGAATCTAGCAAATTTCCAATCTTTATGAATTCTCTCATGTTTGGTCCGCCATCTTTTAGTGTTCTACCTACTTCAAGAGCTCTTCGAGTTCCATTTTCGAGAATTGCTACACCGTCCGGTGCCTGTTGGCGTCCATTTGACATAGGATACATAATTGTTCTAGCTACTCCCCCACCACTTTCAACTTTGCCGCCACCGGCAATAATAGATTCCCCCCAATCACCAATACCCTGCTGATGATCTGGCTTTCCCTTGCAACCATACGGATTGGGAATAAACCTTGGAGATGTAGCCGCGTATGGCCCAGTTATTCCAAGTAACGAGAGTATGAACTGAATCGAAGGTGGTAACCGAAGGAACCAGCCCAAATAAGCTCCCCATGCCATTTCATATGGAGTAAGTGCGACTGCCGCCCCGGCTCCAACGGCCACACCGTCAATTTCAGCCAAACAAGCCGCTGCTTCTGCAGCATTTGCTGGATTGAGTAGGCTGCTAAGTCCAGTCGGATCTATTCGCTTGAGGGGATTATTTTCACAGTATGCATACCAATTCCTGCCATCTTTAGCTTTGTCCCGGCTCAAGAACCGCCCGGTTTCAGGATCGTAGTAACGGTGACCGAGTAGTTTGTAACCACTCTCGCCATCCTCCTGATACCCAAACCCAGATGCAAATCCTTTCTGCGTCGCAGAAGGTAAGGTGTGTGCAACGACCTTGCCGAACGCGTCAAACTCCGCAGTCTCGGTGACGTTTCCGGCGTTCGCCATGCCCTTCATCGAGCCGAGCCGGTCGGTCAGAATCGTGTTCGTTCCGACACCCGTTGGCTTCTCCGAGATCCCCGGAACCATAGTACTAACGCCGTCCGAAAGCACTGGAGCGGTGACGCCAACCCCGTTTCGCTTATAGGTTCGAGAGCCGTTCGAGTTAGACTTCGAGACTCGGGTTCCAACTCCGTTGTAACCGTATGTCGAAGCCGTAGTTCCTCCACCATTCAGACTTGTCAGACGGTCTTCGTAGTCCCACGTTAGAATCTTGGTGCCAATGTTCGTGGGTCTTCCGCAAGCGTCGTACGTATAGTTCGTTGAAGCATGGGTCACCCGAGTGACCGACAAAAGCTTGTCCGCGTCATCGTAGGCATAAGTCTCAAAGTCGGTATTCGAGTACTTGCTTGTTCGGTTACCGTTCGCGTCGTAATTGTAAAAGTTTGCAATTCCACCGCCATTCTCCGTCTTCAGCTGATCAATCTCGTCGTACGTGTAGCTAGTCAAAACAGAATTGACAACCTTCGACATCAGGTTGTTCGCGTAGTCGTAGTTATACGTCTCCTGATGAAGCGCATAGTTGTCCGAGGTTCGAGCGTGGACGAT
>JAYVHY010000188.1:0-23182 GCA_043770615.1 Armatimonadota bacterium
CTCTGATCTCTGATCTCTGATCTCTGATCTCTGATCTCTGATCTCTGATCTCTGAGCATTGAGCCTTGAGCCTTGAGCCTTGAGCCTTGAGCCTTGAGCCTTGAGCCTTGAGCCTTGAGCCTTGAGCCTTGACAATACGCTCTTTGAAAACCGAATAATTTAATCTTAGTATCCTTCAGACTTCGGGACTCGTTCACCGGCAAATAGCTAATAGCCCACAGCCAGAAACCGGAGAGACGCCCAAAGGACAGTTCATTGCAAAGTTCACTCTTTACTTTTCACATGATTGAGGATCGATGAAAAAAGCCACTAGCAAAACGCTTGCTAGTGGCTTATCTTTCTAACTCAGATCAGATGATCCCTTGTTCGCGGAGAATTGGGTAGTGGCAAGCTTTGAACTTTTGTCCGCTGCCGCATGGGCAGGCGTCGTTTCGGCCAACCTTCTTGGCGTCAACTCCGCTTGGGAACGGCAGCGAGCCTGGCTCGCCCTTGGCAACCGGCAATTCAGGGCTACCTGCTTCTAGTTCCATCATCATCGGTACGGCTTCATCCTCTTGAGGCTGGGCTTCAACTCGAACGTGGAAGATCATCTTCGAAGCGGCTTCTCGGATGTTCTTGAGCGTGGTGTTGAATGTGTCGTACGTTTCTCGCTTATAGGCGACCAGCGGGTCGACTTGACCGTAGCCTCGGAGCCCAATTCCTTCTTTGATGTATTCCACCAGCTGAAGGTGCTCCATCCATCGGTCATTAACCGCTCGGAGCATGACGAAGCGCTCGGCGTCGGGCATTGCTTCACCGGCTTGGGCGATTTTATCGTCGTAAGCCTTGTTTGCCATGTCTTGGACAAACTGGATGGTTTCGGCACCAGGCTGATGCCTTTCGAGGTCGGCGATGGTTGCGTAATCGACGAGTGGGAAGATTTCATTTTGATCCTCGAACAAAACGCTGTGGTCGTAAACTCGATCTCCGTTCTCTTCGATCATCCAGGCGTTGTCGCTGATGTCGGCGACGACTTCGCTCAGGTAGTTTCGAAGCTCGGTTCGGACGTCCTTACCAAGCAGAACTTCTCGTCGAAGACCATAGATGTGCTCGCGCTGGGCGTTCAACACGTCATCGTATTCCAGAATGTTCTTTCGAGCTTCGAAGTAGTGGTTTTCAATCCGCTCTTGAGTCTTCTGAATCATTTTGCTCAGGAATCCGGCATTGACTTCTTCCATTGGGGGCCAAGCCTTGAGCATTGGGTTCTCGGTCATGTTCGGATTAAAGATCTTCCAGAGATGATCTTCGAGGGAAACAAAGTACTTCGATTCGCCCGGGTCACCTTGTCGTCCAGCTCGTCCTCGGAGCTGATTATCGATTCGTCGTGATTCGTGTCGCTCGGTACCAAGGATGAACAGTCCGCCACGGGCTTTGACTTCTTCGGCCTGAGTTCGTCGCTCTTGGTCGCTGAGCGGAAGTGGGGGAGCGGCTCGCTCGTGTCCACCACGTCGGTAGCTCTTGAACGTATCTCCGTATTCGTCGAGGCCGTCGTGAGCCACTTCAACTTGGTCGCGAGCCATTTTCACGAGTTCGTCTTCGACCTTTCCGCCAAGGAGAATATCGACGCCTCGACCGGCCATGTTGGTGGCGATGGTTATGGCGCCCTTTCGTCCGGCTTCGGCAATGATGACGGCTTCTTGCTCGTGGAACTTTGCGTTGAGAACGTTGTGCGGAATGCCATGCTTGAGGGCTTCCAAGAGATACTCTCGGCTATCTTCTTCGAGCTTCCATTCATTGAGGCACCAATCAAGCCACGAGGTTTCGAGCATGGATGTTGGAAGGTTGATTTTGCCCAAGAATGTTTGAACTTCGGGCATGTTTAGGGCTTCCAGATCAGTTTCGAAATATCGTCGAGCATCCTTGGCGTTGTCTCCCTTGAGTTCTTTGGTTTGCTCGACCATCATTTGCAGCCGCTTGGTGAGAATCATCTTTTGAAGCATGTCGGCTTCGATTCGCTTTGAAACGGTTTCGGACATTTCAATCGATCTAGTTCCAACCAGAACTGGCTGTTGTTTTGAATAGAGCCGGATCATTTCCCACGTGATGGCGCGGAATTTTGCTTCGTGAGTCTTGTAGATAACGTCGCTTTGATCGGTTCGGCTGTTGGGTCGGTGGGTTGGAACGCTGACCACGTCGAGACCATAGATCTTTCGGAATTCGTCTTCCTCGGTCTTAGCGGTACCAGTCATTCCACCGAGCTTCTCGTAGAGTCGGAAAAGGTTCTGGAAGGTGATAGTGGCAACGGTTTGGCTCTCTCGTTGGACCGTAACGTTCTCCTTAGCTTCGAGAGCCTGGTGAAGTCCATCGCTAAATCTTCGACCAAACATCATTCGGCCGGTGTTCTCGTCCACGATGATGACTTCTCCATTTCGTACAACGTAGTCGATGTCTTTGGTGAACAAGCCGTACGCTTTGATCGAGGCATTGATGTAGTGAAGAAGCTTGACGTCAGCCGCGATGTTATCGATGCCGAGCAATTCTTCGACCGCGTCCATGCCTTCTTCGGTTAAAGTTGCACTGTGATTCTTCTTGTCGGAGGTCCAGTGGGTTTCTTTCTCTAGTTGCTTGACTAGTCCGTCGATTTGTTTGTAGGTTGAAACATCCTCCATCGAAGGACCGGAGATGATGTGGGGAGTTCGGGCTTCATCAATGAGGATCGAGTCAACTTCGTCAACGATGGCGTAGTGAAGTTGGCTCATAACGAGTTCTTCTTCGCTAAACGACATGTTGTCTCGAAGGTAGTCGAAACCGAATTCGTGGTTTGTTCCGTAGGTGATGTCGCAAGAATAGCCTTCTCGTCGAGTGCATGGAACGAGGTTGAGATATCGAGGGTCACCGACGACGTCGGCTCCTGGCAGGTAAGTGTAGCTACCGCCAAGTTCGTCGCTCTCTTCGCCTTGACCTTGAATGATGCCAACGGTTAGACCAAAGAAGTGATAAATCGGGCCCATCCAAACTGCGTCACGTCGAGCAAGGTAGTCGTTGACGGTAACTAGGTGGGCGCCTTTTCCGCTCAAAGAATTGAGGATAAGCGGGGCAACTCCAACAAGAGTCTTTCCTTCACCGGTTTTCATTTCGGCAATTCGACCCTGGTGGAGAACGAGGCCCCCGATGAGTTGAACGTCAAAGTGTCGCATTCCCAGGGTTCGTCGGCTAACTTCTCGGACGCAAGCAAAGGTTTCGACAACGAGGTTATCTAATTTTTCGCCACCCATGGCTCGGTGCTTGAGGGCGTGGCATCGATCCTTGAGTTCTGGATCGGATAGCTTTTCAATTTCTGGTTCAAGCGCGTTGATTTCTTCAACGACTGGCAGGACGAGATCCACGTCTCGTTTGGACGTGTCAAAGAGCTTTCTTAATAAGTGAATCATGTTGGTTTACAAAGGCGGACGGGGCGCGAAATCGCGCAAATAGGGAAGGAGGCTTAGATGACTAAGCTACCGGTCCGTCTCGTGATCGTTGGATTTCTAAGAATCCGGTCTGGAGGTTTCCAGACTCTTCGGAAGAGAATCTGACGATTTCTTCCTTGGCTTCTTTGGCAACAATGGGCTTCTGAATTCGACTGCGGTTGTTTACTTTTCCGGCTAAGGAAAAGTGGGCCAATAGGCAATCGAAAGCTTGGATGCTGCGAGCATGGGCGGGGGCATTCGCTAAATCCTGGCTACCGAGAAGTAACTCTGCACAGTCTTGACGTGCAAAGCCCTGAAGAATCAGAAGCAGGATAAAGGGTATTGAAGCGAACATTCGCAGAACTCTCTATGATTATGACGCACATTCAGTGCCACATATTCGCAAGCCCTGCCGTTTATAATGGCAGGGCTTGGTTTCGGGTCGATTGGTAGGACTTAGATGTCGCCAGCAATTCCCCAACTGGTTCGGAGGATGTTGTAGTCTGGAGTTCCAACCGTTCCGTTACCATCGAAGTCAGCGGCTTCGTTATAGGGTGCGCCACCAACTGCGGTTCCACCCCACGCTGCTCGCAGAATATTGAAGTCCGGCGTACCGACGATGTTGTCACTCGAAGCATCACCGTTGATGAGAGCGTAGGACAATCCCGAAGTTCCGGTGGTTGATAACGTTAAGGGTTGGGATTTTGCCAGGAATCGGTTGACTCCACGAATTCTCAACTTATAACTTCCAGCCGACTGGGTTGTGATGAGGCTGAACGTGTTGCCAGCACCAAGTCCGGTCAACGTTTGCGTTTCGATCAGTGCATTCGTACCCGCATCGCGAATTTCATAAATGAACTGAAGGCCAACAACTGGTCCACCGTATCCTTGGAGGGATAACGTTCCGGTGACAGGCTTTGGATTCGGATTGATGAGGAATGAACCGGTTGCAGTTTGCTGGTCAGGGTTCGTTAACGTTATCGTTCTCGAACCAAGTGCTGCGGTCAATGCGACCGAGACGTTAACCGTCGCAGTGGTCGCGTTGGACCAAGTCACCGAGTTAACCGTCACATTTGGACCAAAGCTAACGGCTAGGTGATCGGGATAGCTTGGATCCGGATCAAAGATTCCGGTTCCGGTGATTGTCACATTCGACGTTTGACCCTGAATCAGCGAACTTGGGGCGAATGATGTGATGGTTGGCGCTGGGGCGAGAACTTTGATTCCTCGGACTTGCCAAGAGTTGTTGGCATTACAATACTCTTGGAAAGACCACATGCTCATCATGTCGCGAGGGTCTACAACCGTGTAGGAGTAATCTCCCCATCGCTTGCCAAATTGGGTTGTGCTTTGAAGGTTGTAGTAGTTAGCGCCTGATGTAATAAGGGTCGGAGCGGAGACCTGTGGGTCTCCGGCAAGGCGGTAAGCACCACCAACGCCCGGTGAGTTCGCGACGTTGCCCATCGTGAAACCAATAAATTGGTGTCCTTGTCCATTCATTGCGGTTGAAGGAATGCCGATGAAGTTTGGCGTTGCCGAGCCATCATAGACTGTGCCAGACGCTACGAGCGTAGCGGTGCCGGAAAATACGTTGCCAATGTTATACCAACGACCAGCGGCACGATCACCGGCTCCTCCGACTCCCGCAGAGTTAACTTGAGTTCCTTGTGCGGTATGAACTGTTACTTCGCCAGTGAGTCGATTTCGGAACACTTTCGCATAAAATAATCGCAAGTCAAGCGTGGATACGGTACCGGTTGTCGTTGCCGAAGTCGATAGAGGCATGTCATCAGGAACCTGATTTGAAGGCACGGTGATCTGACTATTGGCCGATAGCGTAAATGTTCCAGCCGAATAGGTAACCCGACGGTAGTCTAGCTTTCCGGTAACGCCTGCATCAGAACCGATCACAAACGCAACAGTTGCCGCCGGGTCATCGTTGGTACAGGGCCACGGCGTAAACATGCCAGCTCCCGAGGCAATGAGATCTCGAAATGGAGTAACCGTTAAGACTGGGACCGGAAGGAGGAGATCACTCTTCTTAATCGCAAAGAGATCACAGTTTGCGAAGCTGCCGGCGAATCGGTTTGAACCGATATAAACGCCGTTTGCATCAACTCCGAGGGTTGCGTAATCGCAGAATCCCGAAACGCCACCACCGATGTTTTGTTGAAATTGGAAGAAAGTCCAGGTTGTGGTTGCGTCGATCAGTTCCTTGTTGCTGATTGCCAAGCAAATTCGGTTATTGGTCGAGGTTACGTCAATGATTTCGAGGAACCATCGGTTGGTCAGTCGGTCAAAGGTAACCCTCGGATCGCTTACACCAGCACCCCTGACAGATGCGAAGAAATTGTTGCCGGATGTATTGATGGTTGTTTGGTTACCAAGTCGATCGAACGATCTCATTCTTCCGTTTGCGCATACGATCACGGAGCTTGGGCTGACGTCGCCACATGAGTCGGGTGGGACAAATCCACTGTTTGGAGAATCAGGTCCGCCGAAACTTACCGGAACTGAAAAGAGGGCTCCCGAGCCAGCACCCGTACTCTTGGTTCTAACCTGGACATCGTTTAGAAAAGGTGGCCAAGAAGCTACTCGGGGAGAAAGGGGATTCGCCGGCATTCGGCTGAAATCAGATTCTGTCTCTTCTTCATTGTTCTTGATCGTTTGGATGGTGAGCTTGGGACCGTAAACCGTCTCTCTCGCCATGATCTGGGCGCTGGTTTCGACGATGGGCTTCACCTTGAGAGTGATAGCCTTGCCAACTTGGTCTGCATTTGCAATACCAGCCAGAGCTAGTACGGTGAACAACGCAATTCCTGATTTCTTCATTTCATTTCTCCCTTTCTAAATCGTATCTTGAAAAAAAGCCCTCAATCAAATGATTGAGGGCTCGGTTGATTTTGGTTAACCGATGACCTTATGAGTCGCCGGTGATTCCCCAGCTTGTTCTGAGAATATTGTAGTCAGGCGTTCCGATGACTCCGTTGCCATCGAAGTCTGCAGCAATAGTGTATGGTGCAGCAGGTGCAGTTCCACCCCAAGCTGTTCGCAGAATATTGAAGTCCGGAGTATTGACGACATTGTCGCTAGATGCGTCTCCATTTATCAGCGAGTATGCAAGACCGGAGACTCCGGTTGCACTAAGGGTAATTGCTTGAGACTTCGCGATGAATCGATTGACTCCCCGGATTCTCAACTTGTATGGTCCGGCAGGCTGAGCTGTCGTGAAGGAGAAAGTGAAACTTCCTCCAATCGTAACATTCGCCACCGGAATAGTTTCGACAATATTATTGGTAACCGAATCTCGAAGTTCAAAGACAAAATCCGAGCTACCTAGTCCCAATGGACCAACATAACCTTGGATGGACAAGGTACCTGAGACAGTCTTGTCTGCCGTATTGATCGTGAACAAACCAACACCAGTTGCTGACTGACCATCAGGATTCGTCATTGACATGTTACGAGCCCCAGTCGCCGCCGCACCACCAATCGTGATGTTAACGGTTGCTTGGGTTGGGCTGTTGTAAGTTACTGTGTTAATCGTAACGTTTGCTCCAAACGATGATGTCAAGTGATTTGGATATCCAGCACCTGGATCAAAAAGACCAGTTCCCGTTACCACCACATTCAGTGTTTGACCCTGGGTGCCATTGTTTGGTGCTAAGGAAGCAACCGTTGGAGGATTCGACTTGATTTGCTGAACCCATGTGCCCCACTTTCCTGCTGAAGGTACATATGTCTGGAATGACCAGAATGTCATACCGTCAGAAGGGTCGATTACCACATGGCTGTAGTCGCCCCATCGGTTTGACTGAGGAGTGAAGGTACCTGAGCCAGCCTGAGCTAATGCAGGGACGGTCATGACTCCCGCGCCATCGGTTGAATTTCGAACTGCGAATGCTGAACCTGGAGTCGTTGCTGCGTTGGCTCGTGAGCTGCCAAGGACAGAGTGTCCTTGAAGGCTTGTTGCAATGCTTGGAATCCAGTGGCTGAAGGTTAGTGTGGAATCAAAAACCGTCCCGGATTGAACAAGGGCAGGAACCCCTGATACGCTACCGACTTGATACCATCGTGAACCCATTGTGGTTCCCGCACCAGATGCAACACCTGCGGCGGTAACCCGGAAGTTGTGGGCAGCATAAATGCTTCCATTGAAGTACATTGCATTAAACAGTCGATCATCCAAGGCATCCAGTCCACCACCCGGACTAGCAACGGTTACTCCAGGAGTAGCCGTGCTAGGAACTGTCACCAGCATGTTTGCGCCAATGACTGGCGCAGCTGAGCCGGGGCTTGTAACTCGTCGAACGACGAGTCGACCAAACGCCACATTGCTCACACCGACGAAGTAGCCTTCGGCAGTTGAAGGGTCGCCGTTAAGAACACCTTGTGGGGTGTAAGGACCTTCGCCAGCGGCAGTGCAAACCTGAGCATTGAACACGGTTGTTGCAAGCGCAGCCACCATAGGGGCTTTAGTAACCACATAGGCATCGCATCCGGTGAATGATGATGTACCAAACATGTTTCCACCAATGTATAGAGCATTACTGTCGATACCAAGGGTGGGATAGTCAAAGAAGTCAGTTGCGAGACGAGGAGTGAAGAAGTAGTAAGTCCAAGTCGAAGAATTGTTAATGGTACCGTTGTTGCTAACTGCGATGATGCATCGATTGTTTTGCAAAGCTCCCCCGCCTGAATTAACCACGACGTTAATCGTTACAAAGAACCAGCGACCGGATATTCGATCGTATCGCACACGCGGGTCCGAAGTAAAGGAAAACCCACCACCTGGAGGGGTAGCCAAAGCGGATGCAAAAAATTGATCCATGGATGGCGATGGCACACCTGCACTGAATGAGCCTAAAACTCCATTTTTGTCGTAAACCTTGAACTTATCGTTGGTGCAAACGACAACTTGAGTCGGGCTAACGTCACCGACGGTGTCGGGAGGATCAACTGCTACCGTTCGATCCGGACCGTTAAATCCGGTTCCTAGCGAAAATCGTGGACCACTTACCGCTCCATCGGTATTCTTGCCGAGGATCATGTTGGTTGCGTCGTTGATAAAGGTTGGATAGCTTGCCGTCGGCCTAGATGCCGGGTTCATCGGCAAATTATCGCGCTCCGGACCCTCCAACTCCTTGTAAATGAGTTTGCTCATGACTGGCACCTTTGCCGCGCGTTTGGCGATTTCGGATGCAGTAAAGGTGCCTACGAGCGTGATTTTGCCTTTCGCCATTGGCGTCTGGGCAAAAGTTGCGCTACACGCCAATAATGACGGAAGCAAAACTGAAAATAGCTTTTTTGTATACATGTAGTTTTCCCCTAAGATTTGATTGAGAAATGAGAATTGTGTGTCCTGGATACTTCGCGATTGGGGTTTCCAACCTTGAGAGAAAGGGTTCCAGAAGGACCCAAAAAGAATGTTCTGTGAAGTCACGCCAAGGTGAAAAGAAGGGAAGCGTAATTCAGGAACAAGTTAAAGTGACGGAAATGAACTGAACAAAAAAGCCTCTTCGGACTTGGTACTCACCAAGTCCGAAATAGGCTGTTTTTGAGGTTATTTCTTTCGGCGTCGAAGAAGAGCGAATGCACCAAGACCGAGAACTGCAAAGGTTGCTGGTTCTGGAACGGTGTTGACGATTCGGATTCTCGCGGTGTACGTAGAAGCGTTTCGTACATTGTTTTGGATGTCTGAAACGTTTGAATCATAAGCCCCGGCTCCAATCGGATTCGAAGCAACAATCGATACATCTCTAACATCGCCAGCCACGAGGGTTGGAGCAAGATTGAGTTGAATGGAATAGAGTTTCAAAGCGGTAGTGTTTGTAATTCCAAAATCTGATCCAAAATTAGCAACGTAGGTTTCCCAAAGTCCCCAAGGTCTTGAACCAGATGGGGCAGTTGCACCACCAAATGAACCAGCAAAGACGGAACCATTTCCAACTCCACCAAGACCGGCTGAGTTCCAGACAGGCGCGGCAACGTTAGTTACGGAAAGTCCACTGCCACCGGCAACCGCACTAGCGCCACCGGTTGTTGTTGTGTCGTAACCAAACATAACCGAAACGTTCTGCAAGTTGAAATTGAAGCCGGCTGTTGTCATGTAAACGCTCAGGTTTACGCTGGCTGTCCCTTGTTGAACGTCCAAGAAAGAGCCAGGAGCTGCGACTGCCGCATCTCCGGTCTTGTTCCACCACATACTCACGGTCTGAGCATTGGCGAAAATTGCACTAGATGAAAACGCAGCAAGCGCCGCAAAACGGGTTAATGTTCCCAAATTCATATTGATAATAACCTCAAAAAAATCAGATTCGGAAATCTGAGTGAATTTATGATAGCGCGAAAAGCTTTGATTCGCAATCCTTTGTGAAAAACCTAACAATTTTCTCTAGGTTTTGATGGTTGATCCGGCAAATATACCGGCTAGGACTTTCGTCCCGGTTTACTCATGCCGTAGAGGTAGATGCCTCGATTTGTGATGACCGACCCCAACCAGGCCATGATGAGCAACAGAACAATTTTGACAAAGATTCCGATCGTAGCGTTAAACGCATTGGGTAAATCAATGGACTTGTTTGGGAGAACGTTCAATGCAATGGCAGGTGGAACTGCGAACATATTCCACGCTTCTTTGAACACGGTATAGAGGATCGCCATGCCGCCGACAACAATTGCAAGACCCACGAGAGAGCCCGGCCAATCTCGTTTGGCGACATATGATGAAGAAGCGGACGAAGAGTCATATGTCTCCGTTTGCTCATTCAATTTTTCTTGCATCGCCTCTTTCATTGTTTAATGGACGCCTGGAGCCACCGGATTTGTTTGATCGGTTGGCATTGGCTTTAGAATAACCCAAGAAAGCACTGCAGGAATGCATGCGAGAGCCGCTCCGTACAAATATGGGAAAGAAGGACGCATCTGGAAAAGGAAATTTGCGAAGAGTGGACCGATGACTCGAGCCAAAGATCCTAGTGATTGAGTGAGTCCCATGATGCTGCCTTGCATATCTCGCGGAGCCCTTTGCGATACGAGGGCGTTCATGCTTGGCCCAGCTAGACCGTTTGTGACGCCAAGCAATACCGTTCCCACCAGTCCGGGCCAATAGAAGTGAAAGTAGGGAACGGCAACAAACACTGGAATGAACATGCAGTAGAAAAATCGAACCGTGGTTAGCTCTCCTAATTTGGGGACAATCAACCGAACTAAGCCTCCCTGGGTAATCGCTCCTGTTATTCCAACCACGGTTAAAATAATCGCTCCAGTCAGCTTGACTCGGTCCTCAGGAATCTGGAAGATCCAGTTCTTGGCAGCCAAGAGTCGGAAAAAGGTCGTCTCAAGATTGGTGAACGCCAGGTTCATCATGAAAAACATGAGCAGCAGAATTCCGAGTCCTTTTACTGCGAGTGCACTAGTGATGTTCGAAACGAGGGTGCCCTTTTTGCTGTCAAGCCGGTCGACATTGGATTCCTGTACGAACAGATAGATAAGAATGAGGTTTAAGAACGATAGACCAGCGGCAAAGTATCCCAAAAGTGCAGGGTTATCTTTCCCAATTGATAAGAGTCCGGCGCCTAATGCGGGTCCGATGACAAAGCCAACACCGAAAGCCGCTCCCAGCATGCCAAGTTTAGAAGATCGCTCTTCTGGCTTTGTGACATCGGCGACATAAGCGAAAGCAACACCGAGATTTGCTGCGGCCACTCCGGAAAGTGCTCGGGACAAGTACAGTAGGAAGACGTTGTGGGCGTGGGCATAGAGGATGTAGGCCAAAACGGAAAGGGCACTACTAATAAGGAGGACAATTCTTCGTCCGTTGGTATCGCTCAGGCGACCGAGCCAAGTTCCCGTAAGTAGCTGAGCTATCGAATAAACCGATTGTCCCAATCCAACCATGAGTCCGACTTGCCAAGCTTCCTTCGGTAACCCTAGAAATCCGGTCGCGAGATGTTCGCCTCGTAGCTGCAAGTCCGGAATGAACATCGCAAAACCCAACAGGTCAAGGAAGACCGTAAAGACCAATGGGAATAGGTTTGGACTTTTGCGTTGGTCGGTTGGAGTGTTAACTTCCACGGAAGCTGTGATGGTACCTCTGCGATCATCAATTGAACAAATTTCTTGAAAGAACTCAACCAAGAATTCGTATTCTCAGTGTATGATCAGCTTTAATCTGATCATAGGTTCAATGAAGAACGCCCTCGTTATCATAAGTTGGTTTGCCTTGTTGGTTGCTTCGGCAACCATGGCTCAATCCCCTAGTGCTACTTTAACTAAGCGAGAAGTCGTGCTTTGGGGACTTTCGCTTGGTCCCGACACCAAAGGGCAAGATGCGGTTATTCGGGAATTTGAGAATCGGAATCCCGATATCAAGGTCAAGCTCTTGAGCATGGGTGCGGGTCGGATGGATCCCCAAAAGCTCATGACCTCGATCGTTGGGAATGTTGCCCCGGACGTCATTTACCAAGATCGATTTACCATTTCGGACTGGGCCTCAAGGGGAGCTTTTCGACCGCTTGATGACTTAATCAAACGAGATTCGACCAGCGATCCGCTTTGTCCGACGGAACAGCAGTACTACTCAGCGACTTGGCAAGAAGCATCGTACGGTGGCAAAGTCTATGCAATTCCGACCTCTTCGGATAACCGGATTTTGTACTGGAATAAGAAAATTTTTCGAGAAGAGTCGGACAAGTTACGTGCCGCAGGGTTGGACCCAACTCGACCACCAAGAACTTGGACCGAGTTGTTGGCCTACAGCAAAGTTTTGACCAAATTCGGCAAGGATGGGAGGCTAGAGAGGGCCGGGTTTATGCCCAATTTCGGCAATGCCTGGCTCTACATGTATGCATTCCAAAACAATGCCGATTTTTTAAGTCCCGATGGTCGAAAATGCACGATGAATACGCCGGAGGCAATCGAGGCTCTGGATTACATTGTTAAGGGCTATGACATTGTTGGGGGATACGAGAAAGCGAAGAGTTTTGAGACTGGCTTTCAGGGAAACGAAAACGACTGCTTCATTGTCGGGCAAGTTGTCATGAAAATTGATGGCGACTGGGTTCTCAACAACCTTGCCCGATATGCTCCCGAACTCGAGTTTAACGGTTCTCCGGCTCCAGTCCCAGATGATCGGTTTAACCATAAAGGTCGCTTCGCTGCCGAAAAAGATACCTATGTGACCTGGATGGGCGGATTCTCATTGGCGATACCGAAAGGAGCCAAGAACTCTGAAGATGGTTGGAAGCTTATCAAGTTCATTACTTCAGCCGAAGGTCGGTTGATTGAGAATCGGGCTCAGGCAGCTTGGGAAAGGATGCGAGGAAGAGTCTTCATGCCTCGGCAGATTGCAAATATTGAAGCCAATGAAGCTTCTTCCAAAATCTTCAAGCCTGCGTCACCTAACTATGCTCAAGCAATTGACATGCATACCAAAATGGCTCGGTATGGTCGGATCCGTCCGGCAACCTTTGCTGGGCAGGTCTTATGGTCTGAGCATGTGAAGGCTTTGGAAGCCGCATGCTACAAGAAGGCAACCTCGGAGCAAGCGTTGCAAGATGCTCAGGTTGCTGTACAACGTGAGCTAGACGCCTTTTATGACAAAGAAAAATACAGCGTTATCAACCTCAAAGCACCAGCACTTTTGGGCTTCCTCGGACTCCTAGGGTTTATTGGATATTTTGTGATTCAGTTTGGAAAAGCACGGATAGGCAGGCTGGAAAAGCACGAGGCAAAGTGGGCTTACCTTTTTGTTTCTCCATGGATCTTTGGCTTCTTGTTGTTAACGATTGGTCCGATGTTGGCTTCGTTGTTTTTTAGCTTTACCCAGTGGGATGTTCTCAATGAAGCCAGGTTTGTCGGGCTGAAGAATTACCACGAAATGTTTGGCGCAGACTGGAAAGCGGTGAGCAAGTCCCTCTCAAACGTTGCGTATCTCACGGGAGTTGGTGTGCCGCTTGGGCTCACGACTGGCCTTGCGATTGCCTTGCTGTTGAACGGGGCCACCAAAGGAATAAGATTCTTCCGAACCATTTTCTACATGCCTGCTATCGTGCCGGTCATTGCAAGTGCCGTTCTTTGGACCTGGGTTCTGACTGCCGATCAAGGCAAAGGATTGATTAATTCTTACTGGGTGGAATCGGTAACAAAATGGCTCGATATTCCACCGCCGGGCTGGTTGCAATCAGCGGATTGGAGTAAACCTGCGCTTATCCTTCAAGGTGTATGGGGAGCAGGTGGAGGAATGGTTTTGTGGCTCGCAGGACTGAAAGGCGTTCCGACTTCACTTTATGAAGCCGCTTCGATTGATGGAGCCAATGATTCGCGGCAATTTTGGTCAATCACTTTTCCTCAGCTCAGCCCCATCATCTTTTTCAACCTGATAACCGGATTTATCGGTTCCATGCAAGAGTTTGATCGGGTTTATGTCATGCGGCCCTCGCAAGACGGACCAATTGGCCCGGATGATAGCATGCTTACTCCGGCATACCATCTCTTCAATAACGGATTTGCGTTTTTTAAAATGGGATACGCGTCAGCACTGGCTTGGCTCATTTTTGCGCTGGTCATGATCGTCACATTTATCCAATGGAAGCTTAAGGATCGATGGGTTCACACGGAGGTTAGCTCGTGAAAGCTGGCCTCATTTATTCGATTGCTTCGATAGCCACTTGGCTTGGAATTATTTTCTCGTTCTTCTTTGTCAGGGATTTAGTTCTCGCGATGACAAACAAGGCGGGCAAAAAACTCAATTCATCGGCATTAGTAAGTGGTGGAGTCGCGGTCGTTTTGTTTCTATTTGGTGTGGTTTTGACGAAGCCATTTACTGACGGTGGATTCAAATTGCCGATTTTCTGGTTCGTCATGCCGTGGACTGCCTGGATTGCAACTGGCCTGGTGGCGTACGCAATCTGGTCCCTCGGTAAATTGTTGAGCGCGATAACGGCAGATGAAAAGAAATCTGGCCTTGTCAATGCTTCGATTGCCTTAGCAGTCGCCCTTGGCTTGGTTTGGCTTTATACAAAGGATCCCGACAACAAAATTACGGTCTTAACCGGTGGTATTCCGTTTTCGATCGCCACGATTGGCTATTTGTTGATCATTTTCGTTTTGTCTATGATTGCCGTGGCGTGGGGCGCAAACTCGGCAAAGGCTCGAGGAGTTTCGAAGACAATTGCTACTCAAATTGGACTCGTTGCCGGATCAGTAGTCTTTGGATTGCCATTCGTTTTCTTGCTAATCACGTCATTCAAGGAAGATAAGGATATGTCGGCAAAGACAGGAATCATCTGGGTTCCGAGGGTTACCGATACCATTCCGTACATAAATCCCGACCCAGCCAAAAAGCACTATATTGGCAAGTACAACGGAAGAGAAGTTGAGGCTCTGGTGATTGGCAATGAGGACGGAAAGCTGAAGATGGACATTTTCCGCCCTCTCTCGGTTCGCGGAATTTCGTTTATCACCACTCGCGATCAGCTTCGCGAGATTCCGGTCGACGCCAAGGTATACACGGCGACGGTAAAGGGCACCAAGATCACGGGCTTCGAAAAAGAGAGCTTGGAAGATGGTCGGAAGATTTTGAGCATCACTGAGCCTGATTCGATGAAAGGAACCGAAGTGACGTTGTTGGCATCAGAAACTGAAGCAGTTCGGCACATCGGGTTGCGTACCGAGAACTATTCGGAGGCTCTTCAATACATGCCGTTGGAGACATCCGGAGGGCTGGTTTACTTAAAGAACACGCTAATTCTGGTCGTTATGGGAGTAATCGGCACAGTCTTTAGTTGTTCAATCGTCGCCTATGCATTTTCGCGGATGAAGTTCCCCGGCAAAGACAAGATGTTCACGATTTTGTTGGCGACGATGATGTTGCCGGGTGCAGTCACGCTTTTACCCCAGTTCTTAATCTTTAGAACCCTTGGATGGGTTGACTCGCTGTATCCAATTTGGGTCCCAGCGTTCTTCGGCTCAGCTTTCAATATATTCCTTTTGCGGCAGTTCTTCTCCCAGATTCCGATGGAGTTGGAAGACGCCGCCAAGATCGACGGTTGTTCTTACATCAAGACGTTTTGGGCGATTATGATGCCGCAGATCAAGCCTGCGTTGGCAGTAATCGCGGTCGGCACCTTCTTGGGTGCCTGGAACAATTTTATGGGACCGTTGATCTATGTAAACTCGCCCGAACACATGCCCTTGAGTTATGCCCTGCAACTGTTTAAGGGTGATCGAACGAATGAGCCAGGATTGTTAATGGCATTTACGTCAATGACGGTTATTCCGGTTGTTGCCGTGTTCTTCTTCGCGCAGAAGTACTTTATTGAAGGCGTGACCCTGTCGGGCTTTGGGGGGCGCTAGACCGCCATGATGTTGTAACCGCTGTCCACAAACATAATCTGGCCCGTAACGCCTTTGCTTAGATCGCTTAAAAGATAAAGTGCAGCACCGGCGGATTCCTCTTGACCATATTCTCGCTTTAGCGGGGCGACTTCGTGGACGCTCTTGATGAACGCACCGAGGCCCGAGACGCCGCGACCGGAAATTGTATTGATTGGACCAGGGGAGACGGTGTTGACCCGGATTCCTCGGTCGCCGAGCTCATAGGCTAAATATCGGACCGAAGCTTCGAGAGCGGCTTTGCATAGCCCCATGACCTTGTAGTTGTTCATGACTCTGGTTGAGCCGATGTAGCTGAGAGTGATGATGCTGGCGTCTTCATTCATGAGCGGCTCGAGCTCTCGGCAGGTACGAACCATTGAGTACACGCTGGCATTCATTGCGACCTGAAAATCTTCTAGCGATGTTTCAAGGAATCGTCCAACGAGTGCTTCCTTAGGTGCATAGCCAACCGAGTGGACGAGGAAGTCGAGCTTGCCGAGCTTCTTCTCGACGTCCTTTCTCATTGTCTCGTATTGCTCTTCAAAGCCAAAGTCGATTTGGACGGTTTCAAAGCCGGTTCTGCCGTCAAGCAACTTATCGACGCCTTCTTGTAAGCGCTCATTTTGCGCACCGACGCCGACGATTGCACCGTGTTGGTTTGCCAGATCGGCGATTGCCCAGCCGATGGAATTCTTGTTGGTGACGTTGAGAACTAGACCTTTTTTGCCCTGAAGAAGCATGAATCCATTATGGCTCAAAAGATGGAGCCGCTCTTTGCCAGAAAAAAGAGGGGAGAGTATTAAACTCTCCCCTCTTTCAAAACTTTCTTTGAGCCGCTTTAAGAACCGCTGCTACAGCTTCCACAGCCGCCGCCGCCGCTTCCGCAGCCGCCAGCGCTTCCTTCGGTCTTGAAGGAGGAACCGCATCCACAGGATGAAGTTGCGTTTGGATTTTCAATCTTGAATCCACCGCCGAGTACGTCATCGACGTAATCTACGGAACTGCCTTCCATGTAGCCAAGGCTTAGGGTGTCGACAAAAAGCTTTACGCCATCAGTCTCGAAAACTTTATCGTCGGCTTCAGGCTCATTTTCGTCAAGAGCCATACCATATGAGAGACCAGAACAGCCTCCACCAGCAACCCAGACTCGTAAAGCTGCATTAGCTTTGTTTTGGCTGGTCATCAAGTCTTTCAACTCGGTAGCGGCTCGATCGGTAAGGGTAATCATTGCTTTCTCAATTATTCTACGTCTGGTTGCCAAAAAATGAGACCAGAAAATATTCCAGGTCTCATTTTACTTGAAGCGAGCGAGTTTAGAATCGGATAACTGACGTAAGACTCAGTGGCGACTTACCACCAATTTGAATATTGAATCCGCCGATGCTAACTCCGTAGGTGAAAGCAGTCTGAGAGTTATATCCGGCTCGGAAGAATGTATTTTTGCTGATCGCATATTCGGCACCATAGCGAAGCTGTTGATTGGATGCATGATTTCCGACATCGACCCAGTCAGCAGCGAAGAGGAATTTGTCCTGAACGTAGCCGACACCGAAGTTATAGTTTCGTTTGTACGGATCAAAGCCATTGGGGACGATAGGGCTTCCTCCACCAGGAGCTTCGTAGTTGAACTTAATGTTCGGCTCTAATGCGTTTTGAACTAATGCTCCGACATAAAGATTGTTGACCTTTGGAAAATTGTAGAGGACACCTAGGTCCACTCCGGTTCCCTCTTTGGTTGCGAAGTCGCTGGCCAAGCCTGAGCCATTTTGGACTCCACCTTGGTTGTTGCTTTGGATGGTGGCAGCGTCGGCAAATTTGTGAGCGTAATAGGCTTTGACTCGACGAACATTTGCGCCGACGGTGACTTTGCCCATCTTGCTTCGAATCGAATTTCCATATCCGAATTCCATTTGTTGGTAGCCATAGCCGTAGGCGTCTAGCCTTGAACCAACATCTACGTTGTTAACGTCTCCGCCATTCTGCGCCCAATTCTGGAGGGCGGCGTTCGGCTTAGAGTTGACTCCTGCTTCACCACTGGCTCCAAATGCGAATCCGCCAAACTTGACTCCGAGATTGCCGTTGAACGAAACTGCTTTTGCCTCGGTAGCGTAGTTCCGCGCCAGGGTCAAAATGCCTGATGCATCGAGTGCACCGCTGTTGATATTGCCAACAACATCTCGTACGTTGGTGATGCTAAACCCGTCGAGTTTATAGCCAATGCTTGGCCACTGAAGGGTTGGAGCTTTTGATCCGTAACCCAAGAACGCGGGGTTCAATCGGTAGTTGTTGCCAATGTCGATTGGCAGAGCTAGACCCGCTCCACCCATACCGGCGGCTCTGGCACCACCAAATGTTAAGTCCGCGTTGGACGCAGCGGAAAGCCCTAAAACCATCACGCCTACAGCAATCTGAATTCTTTTCATACGTTATCCCTGTTAGAAATACTAGGTCATTTACCAGTGATTCTTAGACGTCGAGGACAAAAAAATGGAAACAGCGATCAAATCTGAGTCAAAATTGATACGGAGCCACTGAAAAATTGCCTTACGTTATTGCTGAGCCCTGTATTGGAGTCAAAGACAAGTCTTGTGTCACCGTTTGTCCGGTTGACTGTATTTATGAAATTGAAGATCAATTGGTGATTCACCCGGATGAGTGCATTGACTGCGGATTGTGCGAGGCAGAGTGCCCGGTAACTGCAATTTTCGTAGATACGGATGTTCCGGCGAACTGGCGCAGCTTCATTGAGAAGAATGCCGTTGAAGCGAAACGGATCGTAGACGGAAGATAAATTAGACCGAAGTATCGTCGGTCATTCGGTTCCATCGAGCGGTTTCGATTCGTCCAAGCTGAACGAATTGGATTCCAATTCGATGTTTTAGAGAGTCTTTGGTGTCTTGTCGGCAATATCTTATCTCGGCTTTGCCGGTTACATTGCCAAAAGGGGTATCGATATCAAGGTCAACAATTTCACCTCGAGTCAGGGAGCCATCAATAACGGCACCAAATCCGTTCATCGAAATATCGCTGATTTGCATTTCGATTTCGGCACCCTCTAGTTGAATAATGCCGGTCAAACCGGTTACTTGTCGGCGCACGGCTTCGGTTGTGTTGAGATACCGAAGGGCTCCGTCGTACTTGAGAGTGAGGAATCCCGATGCTTGATTCTCCAGCGTGGCTTGTACCACGGCGGCGGAATGAACTCCGTTTACAGTGACAAAGAATTTGGAACCAATTTCGAATTCTTCTTGGCTAGCAAAATCAACGACGACTTCTGAATCGGACAGAGCCCGAACCCAGCCGGCGAAGAATTTTGCATCGACGAGGCGTTGTAGGCGAACTCTTACATTAAGAAAGCTTTCTCTTTTGTCACTTACATCAGATTTGTAACTCATTTAATGTTCTGATCCCACGATGGCCGTCTCGATTTCGGAAAATTATTCCTAGTACCAATAGATGTATCGGACAGGTTTTGTCGTTTCCTTCCCCTGAATTTTTCCTGTAATTCACTTTTTTTTAACCGTGCAATTGCTGGGAAGCGATTCATCTTGCTCGGCTATAATCTTTGATATTCGCGAACTTTCTGAAAGTTCGCACATTTTGAAATGGCAGTCGAACCTAATTCCAATCTAACCAAAGCTCAAGACCTCTTTATCTTAGAGTGGGGGCGGATGAGTAGCTCATGGGGCATCAATCGCACGATGGCTCAGATTCACGCTTTGCTTTTTATTACGGGCGAGCCGCTGGAGGTCAACGAGATCATGGAAAGGCTCCAGATTTCACGTGGCAATGCTTCAATGAATTTACGGGAATTGATGGATTGGGGAATAGTGCGACGATTTCGACAACCGGGGGATCGAAAGGACACATATTTGTCGGAAACGGACCCTTACCAAATGTTCTTGAGGGTTATTCGAGAGCGAAAGCGAAGGGAAATTGACCCGACGGCTGACGCCATTCGGGAAGTGATCGGAAAGTTGCCAGAGAGCGACCCCGATGAGGCTGTTTCCGGACTCAGGACGAGACTCTTTGCTCTTTTGGAAATCTTCGATCTTATTGACATTGCATACGGTCAAGTATTTGGATCGGAAATAGGGGTTGATGAAATTCGAGACTTGGTCCGAAATACAAAGCTTGAGAAACTGGCAATCCGACGAGAAAAAGCCTAGCAAACATTCCGTAAAAGCCATTTCTGGTATTCAAAACTTGTCAATCAGTGGTAGGTTTTAAGTGTTATATGGCTCACAAGAGCAATGCATTCAAAGGCTTAACTGGAAATGTTTGGGTACTGCCCATTCGGGACCAAGTAATGTTACCGGGAGCGATTTTGACGCTTCAAATATCTCGACCATCGTCGGAGACGGCCATTCACGAATCCATTTCTAGTGATCGACTGTTACTTGCGATCACTCAAACCACACATACAAACGAGGCTCCAGGAGCAGATGATTTGAATGGAGTGGGCACGCTGGCGGAGATTGTCCAATCCGTACTGATGCCGGATGGCACCACTCGTTTGGTTTTGAAGGGATTGAGGCGCTGTCGAGTCGATTCCTTTTCTGGACAGGGTGAAGTCCTCAGGGCGAACTACACCGAGCTTAATGACGGAGTGGCGGACGATGTTCAAGCTAGGGCGTTTGGTCGTTTGCTCAAACAGTCCTTTGATACAATTGCTGTTCGGAACCCACTTATTCCGGCTGAGAGCATCGAAAGCGTGATCGAGGCTAATAGCCCATCGGCAGTCGCATTTCTTATCACCCACTTTTTGCCCTGCGAAACAGAGAGCAAGCAACGCGTTTTGGAGGCTCTTGACCCTGAAGTTATGTATGAACAAGTGCTGAACCTTTGCAAAAAGGAAGAAGCCTTGCTTGACGCTCAAGATCAGATAAGGGGCAGAGTAGAGAATGACTTGGCTGACGTCCAACGGCAATTCTTCTTGAAAGAGCAATTGAAAGCGATTCAGAGCGAATTGGGGGTTAAAGGACCCTTCTTCGATGAATGTGAAGGCTATCGATTATTCATTGAGACGAACATTCCTGAGCCGGTTCGATCCATGGCATTGATTGAGTTGCGGAAATTGGAGCAAGCTTCGGAAGGTAGCTCCGATATTCATGTCACAAGAACTTATATTCAAACTTTGACTCGACTGCCATGGGCCAATAGTTTGCCCGACGCGATCAATATTGCGGATGCAGAATTGGGGCTTGATGTGGCTCATTTTGGACTTCATGAAGTTAAGGAGCGGATTGTCGAATTCCTTGCAGTTCAAAAGCTCCAGGGTTCGACAAAGGGAACGGTTCTCTGTTTTGTTGGTCCTCCAGGAGTTGGAAAAACAAGCTTTGCGCGCTCAGTTGCGAAGGTTATGAACCGGCAGTGCGGACACATTGCTCTGGGCGGCGTTCGGGACGAGGCAGAGATTCGAGGGCATCGGCGAACCTATGTTGGGGCTAGACCAGGACGAATCGTTCAGAGCTTGATTGAGGCAGGAACAAGGAACCCGGTCTTGGTGTTGGATGAAGTTGATAAGCTCTGTCAGAGTAATTCTGGTGATCCCACGAGCGCCTTATTGGAACTGCTCGATCCTTCTCAGAATTCTCACTTTGTTGATCACTATTTAGAGGTGCCGATTGACCTTTCGCAGGTGCTGTTTATCGTAACTGCGAACGTTTTGGATAGTATTCCTCACGCTTTGCTCGACCGGATGGAGATCATTGAGTTCTCGGGATATACCGAAGGCGAACGGATCGCAATTGCGCAACAATATGTGATTCCTGATGTTCGAACCCGAAGCGGACTTGGGGCTGCCTTCCCAAGCCTTGATGCCGATGCGGTGTTGGCCTTAGTTCGTGAATATTCTCGCGAATCGGGAGTTCGTTCTTTGAGCCGAGAAATTGCCCGGCTAGGGCGAAAGCTGGCCAAGCGAGTTGCTCTTGGGCAGTCGATTCCGAAGAGCCTTTCTCGGGCAGCCTTAGTCGAGACACTTGGTTTGCCACTCATTCCTGCATCGAAAATCAGCAGTGCCGAAGAGATCGGAATTGTGAACGGTCTGGTTGTCGCTGGTTATGGCGGCGATCATATGCAGGTTGAGGTCAGTATTACCAAGCCAATTGGGGCTGAACCGAAGCTAACCCTTACGGGTTCGGTGGGTGCGGTACTCCAGGAGTCGGTTCAGACAGCTTTGACGTGCGTCCGAGCCTTCTTAGATGCTCGGGGAATTGACTCTCGGTTTGATGTTCACGTTCATTTGCCACAAGCGGCAATACCTAAAGATGGACCAAGTGCTGGGCTGACGGTTGCGGTAGCTCTGTTTTCAGCTTTTTCCGGAAGAGCAGTTCGTTCTAAAGTAGCCATGACTGGTGAACTGAATCTGCGAGGTCATGTTCTGGCGATCGGTGGTCTTCGGGAAAAACTGTTAGCGGCGAAACGATATGGTTATGCGATGGTACTTATTCCGGGAGCTCAAAGGGCCGAACTCGAATCATTGCCGTCAGACGTTTATGCCGGACTTGAGGTGTGCCCGGTGGATGACCTGGGTGATGCGCTCCAATTGTGTTTAGTTCAAGCGCAGACCGTTAGCATTCGTTGAAGCGCGACCAGTGCGTCGCCTCGAATCTTATCAGGGACGATGATTTGGTTGACGACATTGCCCGCCACGAGGTTTTCTAGGGTCCAAAGCAGGAACGACGGGTGGATTCGATACATGGTGCTGCAGGGGCAGATTTCTGGATCGAGGCAAATGATGGTTTTATCAGGCTGCTCCTTCGCGAGTCGCGATACAAGATTGATCTCAGTTCCTACTGCCCACTTTGAACCAGAGGGTGAATTGGTAACCGCCTTGAGAATGAATTCGGTTGAACCGTTGAGGTCGGCGGCAAGGACAACTTCTAACTCGCACTCGGGGTGAACCAGGACTTGGATTCCGGGATACTTGGATCGCAGGTTTTCTATTTGCTCCACGGTAAATCGTTTGTGGACCGAGCAATGTCCTTTCCAGAGGATGAACTTGGCGGCTTGAATAGCTTCAGGAGTGTTTCCACCCAGTGGCTTGAACGGATCCCAAACTACCATTTCAGTCTCGGGGTTGTAGCCAAGCTTATAACCGGTGTTGCGACCGAGGTGTTGATCGGGGAAAAAGAAGACTTTGTCGCCTTGCTCAAGTGCCCAGGATACGGCGGTCGGTGCGTTGGTGCTGGTGCAAACGGTTCCGCCGTGTTCGCCGACAAATGCTTTGAGATTTGCGGCCGAATTGATATAAGTGACCGGCACGAGGGTTTGGTCCGAAGAGATGACTTCGTGAATTTGCTTCCAGGCACTTCGGACTTGGAAGAGGTTCGCCATGTCGGCCATGCTGCATCCGGCGGCGAGGTTGGGGAGAA
>JAYVHY010000189.1:0-9599 GCA_043770615.1 Armatimonadota bacterium
CTACCTGCCAGCAGCAATTCTGACCCTGTTCGTCATCTCGCTATTTGAATCCTATTGGCCCAAGTTGATCAGCGCAGTGTCGCCCCAAGCGATTCAAGCTCCGAAACGACTCGATCGCGCACCTGGTTCGCTTCCTCGTCTGTAGTCTTTCTGAGCCCAAGGGTGCTCTCCTGAGGAGAGCTGGCGCGCGCTTCAAACCTTAACTGTCTCAACCGTTGAAGTGCGTGACTGAGAGCGGGATTCCGAACTTTACGCGGCTCAAATCCCCCCGTTGGGAACTTCGTTCCTCTGTCTTCCATCGCTAAGGCTCGAAATCCACCCTCCCTCTAGGGAGGGACCTTGCGGCCCAGCATATCAAGGAGCTTTAAGAACTTACTATCGCAGTGTCGCCCCAAGCGATTCAAGCTCCGAAACAATCTGGTCGCGCACCTGGTTCGCTTCCTCGTCGGTAAAGTTTCCGTGCTTCCGGAACTGGAGTCCAATGCCCAAAGAATGTTTCCCAGCCGGAATGTTTGCCCCTTCAAAGACGTCAAAAAGCCATTGTTTCTCCAGGACTTCCCCGCCCGCCTTAGCAATGGATGACTCAATTGTGGAATACGAAATTGCTTTGTCGATCAAGATTGCGATGTCTCGACGGACGGCCGGGTTTCGGCTAATTCCCTTGATTGAAAGCTCAGGCTTCACCGAATTCATGACCCAATCCCAAGCGATCTCACAAAGAACCGCATCAGGCTCAAGTCCCGCATCCAAAGCCGCAGTGGGGTGAATCTGACCCAGTGTTCCAACAACTTCGCCCTCAATTTGAATCACTGCCGAGCGAGTTGGATGGAACCGTATTTCATTGGCGTCTGTGAGGGGTGCATAGGTGATCTGGTTTCGAATTCCTAGCGAATCCAATGCGCTTTCAAGTACGGCTTTCATCGAAAAGAAATCTGCCTGAGGAACTTTGTCACCCTGACGATTGACCGGTACCAACGCACCTTGGCTTAACATGGCGACATAAAGAGTTTCATCATAAGACCCTTCGTAGGAGAAGAAAACCTTGCCCATCTCGAACAGATGAATGTCTTTGTTTCCGTTTCGCTTGGCTGCTTCCGCGAGTCCGGGCAACAGAGACGATCTCAAAACACAGTTCTCGGGTGATCCCGGGTTTCTCGGCGCAACCCGCTCGCACGGCTCATCCAAAGGGTGAAAATCCCGCAACGAGTGAGAAATGATTTGATTCAGCCCCGCTCTAAGCAATGCTTCTCGCAACTTGTCCTTCAACAGTTCCTTGCCGTGCGAACCTCCCAACGGCGTGCTGCCTTGTGGATACGCCTCAGGAATGAGCTCATAACCATGAACCCGCCCAAGCTCTTCCACAAGGTCCTCTTCGCGGACAATATCTGGTCGCCAGCTCGGCGGAACCACCATCAGCGAGTCGCCCATCGCCATTACATCCATCCCCAATCGCTGGAGATATGTGTTCGCTTGAAGCGGTTTGATATCTACCCCTAGTAACATCGACGCACGATCCACTCTCAATTTGACCGGAGCAAATGTTTGCTTTCCAGGATACAAATCTACGATGTTTGAAACTTGGACATGCGGTTGACAATCGAGCAAAAGCTCAGTAAATCGCTGGATCGCCGCAACCACTCCGTCAGGATCAACGCTCCGTTCGAACCGATAGCTGGCTTCGGTTGCCAAGCCAAGTTGCTTGCGCGTCTTTCGCACCACCGTATTCACAAAGTTTGCTGATTCGAGCAATAGATTCGTAGTCGCATCAGTGACCTCAGTGTCCAGCCCGCCCATCACACCCGGAACCCCCACTGGTCGGTCACCATCGCAAATCATCATCTGAGCATTCAACTCATGCTCAACACCGTTAAGCGTGGTCAGCTTTTCGCCCGGCTTTGCATCGCGCACAATGATCCTATCACCATTCAATAAGTTTCGGTCAAAGGCATGAAGCGGCTGACCAAGCTCAAGCATGACGTAGTTGGTCAAGTCAACCAAAAGGCTAATCGGGCGGACGCCAGATGCTTCAAGTCGGGATTGAATCCACTGAGGAGCCGAGTCCTTTGCATTAACTCCTGCAAAGGCTCGAGCAGCAAACCGACGGCACGATTCGGATTCGATTCGCACTGTTTCGTTTGATATTTGGATTGTTTCGGCAACCCGTACATCGTCAAACCGCGATGCTAAGCGGGTGTAAAGCCGGGTCGGAGTCGAATCCTGATCCTTCGCGAGAACTTCGCGAGCAAGCCCAAAAACCGATAGCCCATCACCCCGATTCGACATAACTTTGATATCGAGCACATGATCCCCACCGACCTCTTCGATGCCCTCAAGCTCAAAGCCAGCCATCGTAAGCAGGTCACCAATTTGGTAAGCCGTCAACTTCGTTTCGACGACGTCGCAAAGCATTGCGTAAGGAAATTTCATGCGAGGGTCTATTTTACTTCACTGAGAGAAGAGGAACGACCTGCCCGCCGAAGCACTTGTGCGAAGGCAGGAGTTCTCTAGCGCCCCGCAAGCTATGGTCCTCTGACCTATGATCCACTCCTAAAAAGTCCTTGGAATAGACTGCCACATTGTCAGGCACTCCTGAGGAGAGCTAGCGCGCCCTTCATTCCACGCTTTTCTCAACCAATGCAGGGCGTGACAAAGAGGGGGATTCACAAAATCAACGAGCCCTATTCCGCATTATATTGACCAAATGGCAGGTCATTCTCGACGTAAGAAAAGCATGCCTATGAATGCCCGGACGAATTCTGCCTCAATTATCTGAGAAAACGAGCTATTCAGCAATCAGACGCTACTTCAGTAGCCCCCGAATCGACCGACTCAACCCATAGTCACAGATGTGCTTAACATCATTAAAATCCCCCAGTGGAGCCTTCGCCGCTCCACTGCCGTAAAAAGCCACTCCAAGCTCATTGTTTCCCGAGCGGCGAAGCATATAAATGATGTCGTCTCCAAAGAAACATGCCCCCGGAGTAGAAGGACTTTTCAGACCAGGTTGCTGGTAACGACGAAAGAGCCAACCGCCATCCATATCGCTATAAGGAGTGTTCATCGTGATCCAAAGATTTTGGTCGGCACCGGGTAAATCAATGCTCCCACTGAACTGATAGATGCGTCCCTCGGGCAGCAGCCCCGATTCAGGTCGCCATAGCAGAGTCATTCGGCGACGAGCATAATGCCCGCCAAGCCATGACCGATAAGCCGCTTTGCTCGAGCCCCCTGGTCCAATTTCAAATCGCACGACCTCAGTGCGTCCACCATTCTCCTTGCCGTCGCTCTCAATTCGCCCAACCCACAAAGATGCCCCTGCCGCACTGATCTTGCCCGCCGTCGCCCCAACCGGCACATCGCTAGTGATGTCCAAAGATAGCTCAGCGCCCAAGATAACTTCCGTTCCCTTAGTACGAATCAAACATAGTCCAACTGGAGCAGTCTTGCTTCGCCAAAGCAAAAGCGCTACTTGGCCGTCTAGGGAAGTGACCGTTGGTTGAGTCCCAACCGTTCCCGGAAGCAAAATGGCGGCTCCAATACTAGGGCGCCCCAAATTACCAATCGAAACCGGACGAATGACCGCGCCTCTGTCAGTCGGGTATGCAACCCAGGTGACACCGTTATTAAACGCCGCGGTCGGATCGCCAGAAATTCCTGAAGCCAAAACCGATACTTCGTCTGACCAGTTCTGCCCGTCAGTATCTCGGTTCCTACCAAGCCAGGAACGAGAAATGAGTCGTCCCTCCCTTCCGTAAAACATAAATGGAGTCGAGTTACTTCCCTCTCCATGCACCACCAATACCGGAGCTATATCCGATTGCCCAACTGCATAAAGTGGTCCGAAATCTACCCCGTGGCTGTAATTGACATCGGCAACGACTTCCTTTTCATCGAACAAGCCGTTCCAATTCCAGTCAACCAGGGTGCTTTTCCCGTCACTCACTCCCTTGATCTTGAATCGATAAGGAGTATTCGAAAGGAAATTGACCTTGTTAATCGAAAACGGTAACCGTTCTGACAAGCTCCGCTCGTTGATCTTAAACGAAGCAAATGAGCCATCGGAGTATCCAATTTTTTCGTGGGAACCATCAACCACGTACGAATACGAATAGCTCATCAGGCTGGGATACAGCGCGCAACCAACTTCAAACCCATATCCCGGGCTCCAAGAAGGATAAAAGCCATCATGCCGCAAGTCAATCTGATGACCAAACTCATGTAGGAATTCCGCCCAGCCTTCATTAGTTTTGCCATGGTCTCCACATATTTGACTGACGAGAGGTCCGCCACTCACAGTCAGGGCTGAATGGACAATTCCGCGATGCTCAATGGGTGGAAAGAGCTCGTCAAAATGGGCACCGACATAATCCCTTTGACTAAGAGGATAAGGTCGCTTGTAAATCAAATGAACGGCAATTCCCGTCGAACCATCCGGATTAATCACTGGCAAAGACGCGAAAAAGCGCACCACCCGATCCATGTTCGCCCGCAAAAACGGCTCCGGCTCGTTATCGAACCGCTCGATTTCGATAATGATGTCTCGGCGACCAACTTTGCACCCCAAAGCCACTAGGTCCAGCCCACCGGGTTTGATTTTGCCGGACTTCCAGATGTCCAAAAGTCCATCATTCGAAGAACACAAATAGCCCTTAGCCGCTTCAGAAGTGTCATACGAAAAGTGAACATAGACATCTCCTCCTCCGATTCGACTATTGTCTTCACTGTGACGGATCAAGTCGTCCTTGCCATTACCATCAATGTCGGCAACCTCCCATACTCCGTCCTTGACCGTAACGGCTTTCGCCGGAATGTCGTACATCTTGACAGTATCCGCAGGATTGCCTCCCACCAAAAGTTGCTGACCAATGAGAATGTCAGAATTCTTCCCACCTCGAAATCGACCCACCGCTAAGTGATCGTCCGGAGAACCATTGGTGATGATTTTCGGTGCTCCCAAATCCGACGTCCCCTGAGGGTTGACTGTAACCGTTGTGCTCCAAACTTTGCCGGCATCATCGAGCCAAACAACTCTCCCGCGGCTCTCCTCGCCAAGCATTCCTGCCGCAAGTTGCCGAACACCCCGAAGATTTGAAGGAATAGTAATTGGCGTGAATTTTGGATTGCTTCCGTTACCACAATTGTTTTTCAAAAGCAAAATGCGACCATTCCGGTCAAGAATTAATACATCGGGCTTACTATCGCCATCGAAGTCGCAGACGACAGATCGCGAGGGTGCCTCTGGAACCGAGGAAGATGAAATCAATCCTGAGTCAGCTAGCGACGAATACGTGTTCGCTCCCTGCCCCATTCCCCAAGCTACTTTAATCGATCCGTCCGCCAAAATTGCCAATACACTGGCAGAGGTCTCACCTGAGAAAAACTTTCCCGAAACCGCCGCAACTACTCCAGCACCAATACTTGGCCATGCATTAAGTCCAGGAAGCGGCTTACCTTGTGGCGAAGTCCGTGCGATTTCAATGACATTACTGCCCGACGTTCCAACCGCAATAAGGTCAGCCCGACCATCTCCATCCGAGTCAGCCGACGCATTAATCCATTGTCCAGTACCAAACTGGAACCGCCAAAACTGAGGACCAGTCATGCCAAAATTGTCGGGCAACCCCGCCTTGCGCCCCGCCGGAACCTCAAGCGAGACCAGCAGAATAGCCATCGACAAAATGATCAATCGCCAAGTTCTTAGGTTCACTGCTCCAATTTACCATTCTGATTTTTTTAATGAGGGACTGAATTCAAATACGAAGCTCCCTTGAGCCTAGCTTGCCCAAATGAATGTCGTAGATATCGTCAATACGCTAGTATATTTTTGTCTACTATATTGAGGTAAAATCACCTCATGGGCTGGCAACGAAGCGGTTCGGGAACCCGATACTACGTCTCTCGACGAATGATCAACGGAAAAACAATAACGAAGTACGGCGGAACCGGAGATGCAGGACGTCGTGCAGAAACTGCGGACTTGCGCACTCGCGAATTAGAAAAATTAGAATGGCAGTCCTGGAACGCCAAGATTTCCATCGACAAATTTCAAGAAAAACTTGTCAATGAAACCTTAAAGCAAGCTTTCATTGTTCGCGGTTACATTCAAAGGCATCGAAAATGGACCCGGATCGACCGGGTACGCCGACCCCTTACTGAGGCTGAAATCACTCTCATTGAGCACGTTAAAAAGACATATTCCGAACCAACCGCCAAAGAATTCACCTTGGTTTATAAGATACGTGAGGGAGATGTCGTTCAAGAAAATGAAAAGTGCGCACTCAATGAATCACATATCGAGCAACTCGTGAAATCACCAGGCACTGCCACACGTTACAATAGGTAAGAATCACAATCGAACGATGAATATCCTTTTGATCATGGCTGTCCTGGGCGAGCGACCCAACTTTCTTGTTTCCCATGAACGAGTGAAAGTGACGTACTCCGTCGTAACGCAAAACCAAACCCCCGTTGGTGGAGCCAAATTCATCGTTGTTGGTCCCGCTCCCCTTGGTTACGTTCCGCAGCGAAAAGTAGCCGATGAACGAGGCAAAGCTGAGTTCAATCTGATCCCTGGCGAATATTTCTTCTTCATCGAATCTACGTGGGGCGGCTATTGTGCTCAAAAACTCCGAGTCGACAGTAATTCCGAACCCGACGCAATCCTCACCCCGTATCCCAAGAACAGAGAAGCCGTTGTTTACACGTTTGACGATTCAACTTCAAAATTGATTTCCGACATTAATGTTTCCGCAACCGTGACCGGGCTCAACCCCATAATTGGTACCTCTAGCTCGGGCACTTACACGATTCCTCTTTCGAATACTGATCCCGACGCAAAACTTTCGATAACGATAAAACACCCTCAATATGAGGAATTCAGTCACACTTTTGACCCGAGCCAATCCATATACCGATTGATTTCGCTAAGCAAATTAACACCGGACTCGATCAAAAAGCCAACGCCTATGCCAACGGTACCCCCGCCCACTACAACCAAGATACCGACCGTAGAGCCACCAATCATCACCACAATTCCAACTGTCCCACCAAAAACCGAGCCAAAGACTCCGGCGGTACCTCCAAAATCTATCCCAAAAATCCCAGCTCCAAAGACCCCAATTCCCGCCCCAAAGGCAATTGTTATCGCCAAGCTAGAAGGAAAGGTCAAAGTCTCAGGTCAGGAATTGGTTGTAGGATCCCTCGCCTCTGTAACGGTCAGTTTGCGCTATCTCGGCGGTACTAATCCGAAGGCGACCACGAGTGCCCTGGTGGTCATAAGGGACCCCAAGGGGAAATTGGTCCTCAATCAATCCTATTCCCAACTTCTGAGTTCGAACATTTTCGGCGACAAGCGGATTGACTTCAAGCCGATGGTAGCTGGTAAGTACAGCTTGACCGCGATTGCAACTGCCGACGGATTTCCAAAGTGGAAAGAAACAATCGAATTTTCAGCTGGATCAAAGTAGTACATTTTTTGACCATAAGAGTTATAAAGGAGTTATGATGAGAAAATTTCTATTTGCCATTTGTACGGCAATCGTATCCAGTTTGGCAATCGCCTCGACTCATACGACCCAGCCGGCCCATGCCGACCGAGTCAACTACACTATTCGAGCTCGGAATGCCAGTGGCGACCCAGCCGCCAATTTCGATGTGCTTATCGTGGGTCCAATCGGCTCACCATTTAGGGTTTCTAAGCATCAAACAGCGGCGAATGGCGAAGTAGTCATTTCCCTTCCCGGACCAGGGAGATACCATGCCACGACCATGCATGCCCAGTTGGGAGAAATCGATCACTTCACGATTGACACGAGTTTCAAATCGATGTCACACGACGTAAGAACGACCAAGACGAGTATCCGGTGCCTTGCGAGGTTCTACAACCGGGACACATCCGAAGCAGTGACTCGCGGTTCAGCTATCCCTCTCGGCAAAGATGTACCTAGATTCACGATGGGAGAAGAGCTTGGCGTCTTTTTCCCGAGCAAGAGTGGATCTCTATCCCAAGAATTTCGAATGGAGATACCCGGCTATCGAAACACAAATCTTCGCACTTGGATTTCAAATGATCGCCGTCTGTCATTGAACTTTCTCCAAGTCCCAGTCGAACCAGTCAAAAAGCTAATCGTTCCCGGAGTCCAAGATATCACTAAGCTAAAGCTTGATGGCATGATCCGAATGATCAACCGGGATCGAATTGTGGTTGGCAATACATCCACGATCAGCGTAAACCTCGTTTACTCGGGCGGAGCGAATCTAAAGTCGGCCGGATCCGCAACAGTTGAAATCAAGGATCCAAACGGAAACCGTGTTTACGTCGATACATATTCGACACCGCTACCGCTCAATGAGTACGCCGAAAAGAGGATTGACATCAAACCAAAGATGGCTGGCAAGTACACGGTAACGGTTAATGCCACCGGAGAAGGAAAATCAAAGTGGACCGGCGAATTTAGCTTCGTCGCAAACTCAAAATAAAGCAAAAAAGACCGCCCAAAAATACTTTTGGGCGGTCTTTTGATTCTAGAGCCTACTTAATTTTAAGTTTGATCGTCTTAGCTTCACGACTCTTGAGATCTTGAGCAGTGATCTTTCGGAATCCAGGCTTTGCAATCTTCACCGGAAACTGCCATCTACCGTTGGATTTTATCGTTCCTCTCATCGAGGGCTTATTGTCGATTAAAAGCATAATCTTGTCGCCAGGCTGTCCTTTTCCACCAATTTGAATAACTCCAGACTTAACAACGTTAAAGTTGGTGTGACTGCTAATCACAAACTTCCCTTTCGACGCGACTGGTGCCTTTGCATTGGTAGGTGGCTTGACTGCCACTTTAGCCTTGGGTTTAGGGTCATGAACCCCTGCCGCCACACGATTTGAATCACTGTTTGGATCATCCTCTGACACCTCGACATCATCTGGCAACAGCGTTGACTCTGGCTCCTCTTCGGTTTTTACAGCTTTATCAGGCACATGTTTATCAGGCGCCTCAACCGGTTCTTCCTCGTTGGTGCCCGGCACTTCTTCAGTGGTTGATTCGCCAAATTTGTTCTTCGAAGCGGTGAATTCTAATTTCTTGAGGACATCCTTACCTTTTGCATCCTTATACTCAGCAAGCAAAACGTGCTTGCCAGATTCGGAAACTTCAACATCAATGTCGTACTGACCATCTTCGGTATTTGCTGTCACAGTCCCGATTTCCTTGTCGTCAAGGACAACTTTAACTTTTGCTCCCTTGGTCACAATGCCTTCGACCTGGTAAGTGCCAATTCCATATTCGCCAGGACTCTCCGGCGCAGTTATCACCAATACTTTTGAGCCAGCAGCAACAGTAGTTGCTTTCTTGGCCGCATCGCTTACCTTTGGTCCACTTTGAAAGGACCAAGCTACTGCTCCAACGGTGCAGCAAATCGCAGCAACTCCTTTGATCACCTTAATATTCATCTTAAGACTTCTCACCGGCGGCATACAAGGCAGCCTCTCTTCGCCATTTCATAATGTCAATGGTTTGCCAGTTTTGTGGCTCTACAACTTCCGTAATCCGACTTGGTGATGCGGCAGCTAACTGAGCAAACGTCTTGATTCCAGCTTCATAAAGCTT
>JAYVHY010000190.1:0-4177 GCA_043770615.1 Armatimonadota bacterium
TGTTCTGGTAAAGGATCCATTCCGGCTGGAAGAAACAACCGAGGCAGAACAACCAGAATTGAAAGGATATAAAGCGGATAAATTCGAGAGAATCGAGCCCACCAAAAGTCAGCCTTCGAGACCGTTTTGTCTAATAACCGATCGTAGTAGTTTGCCGCAAGAATAAAGCCCGACAAGACGAAAAAGAACGAAACACCAACGTATCCGTGATTGATAAAATTCCAAACCAACGAAGGCAGATACGGCTTAAGCTCCGCATCGTAATGGTACAAAATGACGATCAATGCGGCAAAAAACCGCACGGAAGTTAGCTGCGGAAAAAACTCCCGCTTTGAACCTTCTTTCGCTTGACCAGACATAACAACCAAAATCGGCTTGGTAGGTTTATCCTACCAAGCCGATGAACAAGTGGGCAATTGATTCTTAACTTGCCTTTCTTAAATCTTCTGCACTCATTAAGATCGGGAGCTTTCCTTGATCGATAATTCCATCAGGAAGAACCACCCGTTTAATATCTTCGGATGACGGGACTTCGTACATTACGTCCATCATCACACTTTCGATGATAGCACGGAGGGCACGGGCACCGGTCTTTCGTTTCAAAGCTTCTCGAGCAACTTCTCGAAGAGCCCCTTGTTCGATCACAAGTTCTACACCATCAAGTTCAAAGAACCGAGTGTATTGCTTCAAAATCGCGTTTCTTGGCTCACTGAGGATTCGAATCAACGCTTCTTCGTCCAAAACGTCCAAGGTTGCGATAACTGGTAAACGACCAATAAACTCAGGAATCAAACCAAATTTCAGCAAGTCTTCTGGCATCACGTGTCGGAGAATGTCCGTCGGAGCATCAGTCTTGCTCTGAGGGTCGGACCGGAAGCCCATAACGTTCTCTTTCAATCGTCGCTTGATCATTTCCTCAACGCCTTCGAATGCGCCACCGCAGACAAAGAGGATGTTGGAAGTGTCGATCTGAAGGTAGTCCTGTTGAGGATGCTTTCGACCGCCGCCTGGCGGAACATTTGCCACCGTTCCTTCAAGAATCTTGAGCAAAGCTTGCTGAACGCCTTCACCGCTTACATCACGGGTAATCGAAGGGTTGTCGCTTTTTCGCGAAATCTTATCGATTTCATCCACATAAATGATTCCTCGTTCGCAAAGCTCCTTCGCGTTGTTCGGATCCATCGTCTCGGCAGATTGGTAAAGCTTGAGCAGAATGTTTTCTACGTCCTCGCCAACATAGCCTGCCTCAGTAAGCGCAGTTGCGTCAGCGATAGCAAACGGAACCTGAAGCATCTTAGCCAGAGTTTGAGCAAGAAGTGTCTTGCCCGAGCCGGTTGGACCAACCATCAGAATGTTGCTCTTTTGAAGTTCGACGTCGCCGCCTTTCTCGTTAATTCGCTTAAAGTGATTATAGACTGCAACCGAAAGGGACTTCTTAGCGTGGTCCTGACCAATGATATATTGGTCAAGATAACTCACGATTTCTCGTGGTTTCGGTACCGACCCAGCCTTCATCACCGGAGCCATTGGCTGGTGAGATGGTTGCGTGGGTGCGTTAACTGCAGCTTTGGCACCCGACTGGCGTGGTTCACCATCACTATGGAGAATGTCGTTACACAGGTCGATACAGTCGCTACAAACTGCGCCGTGCAATCCGACGATGAGCTTCTTTACTTGCTCCTTCGCCTTACCGCACAAACAACATTGATCTCTTCGTTCAGTTGACTTTGCCATTCAGATGCCTTCTTTATTGTATAGGATTAAGGAGTTCTTTCCAAGACCTTATCGACCAAACCGTACTCGACGGCTTCGGCACCCGATAAAAAGTGGTCTCTTTCAACGTCCTTTCGCACCTTTTCCTCAGTTTGACCGGAGTGACGGCTGAGGATTTCCATCAAGCTATCCATCATTCGATTAATTTCTGCAGCTTGGACATTAATGTCCGCAGCAGTTCCTCGAAATCCGGCTGATACTTGGTGGATCATGATGCGTGAATGTTTCAGTGCGTATCGCTTTCCGGCCGCTCCACCCGCAAGAAGCACAGCTCCCATCGACGCAGCCTGACCAACGCAAATTGTCGCAACATCACACTTGATGTGCTGCATACAATCGTACATTGCCAGTCCTGCGGTCACCGAACCTCCCGGTGAATTGATGTAGAAGTCGATATCCTTGTCTGGATCTTCTTTCTCAAGAAAGAGAAGTTGCGCGACGATCAGGTTCGAAACATAGTCATCGACTTCGGTGCCGAGAAAGATGATTCGATCCTTTAGTAGCCTCGACCAAATGTCATAAGAACGCTCACCGCGTGCGGTTTGCTCGATTACGTACGGTATGCCCATAATTATCCTCTTACTCCATTCTGGTCGAATCTGCGCCATCCCGTAGGCTTAGCGCGCTGAAACAGTCTCGAAACATACACTTTCGAGACCAAATCCATATCCAAACTCAATATTCCGCGAATATGCCGGGAAGAGACTGGTAAGTTTGCGGTGCCTAACGATCGAGACTCAAAAATATCTCAACTAACAATCTGGTGTAACATTATGAGTAAGCCTGATGAAGGTGCATGGTGTGATCTTGAACAAAGCCCGTGGAAGCAATGAATCCTCTCAATCTATCGAAAAATGCGTAAAGATATTGCGAGAGTATGGCGCTTCCGAAATATTCCTCTTTGGGTCGAGAGCAAATGGCACTTTTCATGACGAATCTGATTATGATTTCGCAGTCCGAGGCCTCAATGATCAACACCTCTTTCAACTTATTTCAAAGATGGAATCTGCGATTGGTAGATCTGTCGATTTGATTCTCCTTGATGTAAAGAATGACTTTTCGAAGCATATCGAGACAAAGATCGAGAAAGGGTGGGCCGTCAATGTCGGCTGAAGCAAAAAGTGACCTTTCATTTGAGCTTGATCGCCTTGAAAGGCTTGTTCAGAACCTAAATCAGACCTTGAAAGTAGCGGAACCCACTGACATTTATGCTTCTCACCTTGGGCACATGAATCATAGTTTTTACAACGGATTTGAGAAATGCCTTCTCTTCATTCTCACTATTAAAGGTGTTTCGAGACCGTCAGACAGCCATTGGCATCGATCTCTTCTTGACTTGTTTCAAGGTGATATGGCAGGAGACTGGGTTGCGATTGAAGAGTTGCGCGGATTCCGGCACATCTTTCGACACACGTATTACTATGACCTCGAATACGAAAAAGTTCGTGAGGTTTCAGATCGGATTGCGCCACTTTGGCAACAGCTTAGCCCTTGGTTAGCGACGTTTCTACATGAATAGATTAAGAGTTTCAAATTCAAATAGTGAACTTACGGTGCGAGAAATTCACCCCTCTGACGATCCTCAACTGGAGGCCCTCATCAAGGCTGTCATGACCGAAATTGGTGCTTCGGGAGAAGGTTATTCGATCCACGATCCCGAAGTCTTGGCAATGTCACAGAACTACGGCGGATCACGATCTGGTTATTTCGTGTTGATCCGAGGAAATCAAGTTTTGGGCGGAGCAGGCTTCGCCCAATTAACCGATGCTTCGGAAACAACGTGCGAATTGAGAAAGATGTACTTTTCACCCGCCGCAAGGGGACGTGGTAAAGCTCAAGAAATGCTAAATCTCATCTTCGATCGAGCCAGAAAAGCTGGCTATACGAAGATGTATCTAGAAACGATTGCTTCGGCAACCGCAGCCAGAAAATTGTACGAGAGAAACGGGTTCGTGCAGATCGGATGCGCCGAAGGCAACACCGGGCATAGCGGCTGCGATACGTTCTATGACCGAGAGCTCTAGCGGATACCTCGACCCGTAGAGCGATTGGCGGCCTTGAGCATGTCTTAGGCACATATTCGCTCGTAGCGTCGAGGTTCAAAAGAGCATCCTTGTTTAGTCTCGATTCTTCAACTGCATACTTATCCAGGTTTCCAGACCATTCTCACGTCAGGCTGCTTCTCTTCATTATTTTGTCCTTCTGTAAGCTCAACTTCAACAAATCCTTCTCTCGCATAAAATCTCCGCGCACCAGCATTGACCTGAAAAGTCCAAAGTTGCAGACCTTCTGGTGCCATTGATTTAGCGAAGTTGAGAAGTTGAAGACCAATGCCTTTTCCCGTATGCCCGCGTCGGCAATATAGCTGATCGAGCCAATCTTCGTGAACGTCCACCCACCCGAC
>JAYVHY010000191.1:0-4173 GCA_043770615.1 Armatimonadota bacterium
ACAGATAAGGAAGTCATATGGATTCGTAACCCCTCCGGGGTTTCAAGTTAAATTACCGAGAAGTGTTTCGAAAAAGTTGCAAGCCAGTCCATAATTCCCACGATGTCAAAAAAGAATGCGTTAATTGTTTGGGGTGGATGGGATGGACATGATCCAGAAAACGTTGCCCATTTTCTCGGTGATCTCCTCACAGCAGAAGACTTTAACGTGACGATTTCGGGGACATTAGACTCATTTGCCGACGAGGAATTGGTCTTTGCCCAAGACCTCTTGATTCCGGTTTACACCATGAGCGAAATTTCCAACGAGCAATTCGAGCCAGTTCGCAAAGCGGTTGCGGAGCACGGAATTGGGATGGCTGGTTGCCATGGCGGCATGTGCGACGCGTTTCGGGCAAATACAGAGTGGCAGTTCATGACGGGTAGTCAATGGGTTGCTCACCCAGGCAATGATGGCGTTCGATATATGGTGAATATGAATTCTGCCAATCCGCATGAAATTACGGCTGGACTTCCTAATTTTGAAGTTGTCTCGGAGCAGTACTATTTACATGTTGATCCAGGCGTCAAAGTGCTGGCGACATGCGATTTCCCACTGCCTGGCGTTGAAGGGCCCCACTCAGATAATCCATGCAAGATGCCTCAGGTCTACACCAAGATGTACGGCAAAGGGCGAGTGTTTTACAATGCGCTTGGGCACCAGAAGAATGTGCTGGAGGCAGAAGTTCCGAAGGAGCTAATGCGACGGGGCATGCTTTGGGCTGCGAAATAGTCTGAATCCAATCAGGAACAATTTGCGTTTCTAGTGTCATGCCGCATGGAGTTGATCGATCTTGCATTGGAACCATTGAGCGTGTTTTTACAACCAGTAGGCAATTTGGTGTTCATCGCCAAGGATTGCGTCTCGCCAGGGGGCGCTTTCGCGGTCGAAAGTTTTTCTTGTACTCTGCTGGTGTCTTGACTGCTATAGCAGTTGTCTCATTTGCAGCACTTGTCTATTCCGGAACTCCGATCGAGAGGTTCAACCGGTTTTACTGGTGGGGAGGCATCATATTCTGGATATTCTCACTACTGTTTAGTGCCATTGGGAGCCTATTTGAATCTAAGCAAGATGCCTCGAACGACTTTGACGAACTCTCAGCTCTGCACGAAAACTTGCCACCAGTTGCGTGGGAAGTTAGGCTGGAGTCAGGTGAAATTCTGATTCTCAAGGGTTTTTCGGGTCGTTCAGGAGATCAAATTGGAGTCAATTTCATTGGCGAATGGACGCCGTCAATACTCAACATTTCGGAAATTGAGCGTGGGGCGACCGTTCGTGAGCAATTGGCGCTCCAATTTCAAAACTCTGATCATTCACCGCTTTTTCCTTGGCCAGATGAGTATCAATTATTTAAAGAGGGAGAGGCGAGTCGAATTACGGAATTTGGATTAAGAATTGGAAAATCGCTGATCCCGACCATGCCGTAAAGGCGTAAGATTAGAACCATGAAAAAGTGGATTGTCGTTGGAGCTGCAGTAACTATCGCAGCTTCAGGAATTTCGTACTGGTCTTTTCAGAACTCGCGAGTCCAGATGGGACCGCAAGCCGACGGGAAATTTGTGGTTTCGTCTGGCCAAACCATCGAAGCCGGGACTATCCCCTATGAGCAACGACTTTCCGATCTGGCAATTCATCCAAGCGGCAACGTTGTGGCGGTCGCCGCAAAGAGCAATGTTTTCCTTTGCGATAAGACTCGCATCATTCCGGATTCGGTCGTCGCAATTGGTGCCAGTAGCGGCTTCCACGGCATCAAGTGGACTCCCGATGGCAAGAGACTGATCGTTACCACTGATGCTGGTCATCTCCAAGAATTCACTTTCGACGGAGAGCAACTTCAGAAGGGGCAAAAAATTGAACTAGTTGCTCCGAGCAAAAAAGGAAATCCGGTTCCCGGTGGGCTTTGCATCAACAAAAGTGGAACCAAACTCTACGTTGCATGCGCGGACTGGGATGGAGTGGTTGAACTCGATCTTGGGTCACACAAATCGACAAAATTTTTCCCGAGTGGCAAAGTACCGTTTGGATGCACTCTGAGCCCCGATGAAAACTCGTTGCTGATAAGCAACTGGGGCGGAAAAGAGCCCGAAAAAGAAGATGTAACCATGGCAAGCGGGAACACCCGCTTGGCAATCAATCATCAAGGCTCCGTGGTCTCGGGCACGATTACCGTATCGAATCTATCAAGCGGCGCGCGGGCCGACATCACCACCAACCTACACCCAACCGAGATCCTTTGTGATGGGGACCGAGCTTTCATTGCCTGTGCCATGAGTGACACGATTGATGTGGTCAGTCTTGCGTCCCAAAAACGGGTAGCTAGTTGGCCAATTCGAACTTCGAAATTCAAGCTCATTGGATCGATGCCAAACGCTTTGGCGAAATCAGGTGATACTCTTTATGTTGCCGACGGTGGCGATAACGCGATCTGCGAAATGGACGCGAAGTCCGGAAAAGTTAAGGGTTTCCGTAGCGCGGGATACTATCCAACCGCAGTTCACTTAACTCAAGATGCAAAAACAGCCTTTGTGTTGAACACAAAGGGAAATGGCTCGGTTCGTGAGTCGATGAAAGGCAAGAACCGAAGAAATACCCACGATTTTCAGGGCACCGTTTCCGTGATCGACCTCAGCAAAGACCTCGCGGCAGAGTCAGCAAAGGTTGCAATCAACAATAGCTGGAACGACCCAGCTTCGAGTCAAAAGCCCAATCTCAAGGTCTATCAAGGAGCAATTAAACACGTCATTTACGTGATCAAAGAGAACCGAACCTACGATGAGATTTATGGCGATTTGCCGATTGGGAATGGTGACCCTAGCCTTTGCAGTCTGGGTGAAAAAGTAATGCCGAATCACCGAAAAATTGCCAAGCAATTTACTCTGCTGGACAACGCGTATACCAGCGGTACCAACAGCGCGGACGGGCATCATTGGTGCAGCGAAGCGATGGCCAATGAGTATCTGGAGCACTTCTACGTCGGTTACTCGAGAACTTATCCAGATGATGGTACCGACGCTCTATCGCTCAATAGTGGCGACCGAATCTGGGATGCGGCGATGAAGAAGGGATTGAAAGTACGAGTCTACGGCGAATGGGCGGACGACGAAAATCCGATTTACAAGCCGCGAAAGCCGAAGGATTGGTTTGAAGCTTGGGAGGATCGAAAATCGGGACGAAATGAGTTTCAATACATTCCGACCACCGAGATTCCGTCGCTGAAGCCGATCTTAGCACCGGGGTACCACTATTGGCCATTGATTCAAAGCGACCAAAGCCGAATGGATACCTTTGAAAAGGAATTCCGGGCCTTTGAGGCAAACGGAAAACTGCCGAACTTGATGGTTATGTCGCTTCCAAGCGATCACGGCGAAGGAACTAGTCCGGCATACCCAACGCCGCGAGCGATGATGGCGGACAATGATTACGCTCTCGGACGGTTGGTGGCTTTAGTTTCGAAATCGAAATATTGGAAGGACACCGCAATTGTGGTGACCGAGGATGACTCACAATCGGGTCCAGACCATGTGGATGGGCACAGAACGAGCACGATGATTTTGAGTCCTTACACAAAGCGAAACTACGTTTCGAGCGAATTTCTCACCCAAGTGAGCCTCCACAAAACGATGGGAATGATGCTTGGCTACGGTCCTTTGACTCGGTTCGATGCGATTGCTCGTCCGGCAACCGACTGTTTCACGAACACTTTGGATTTGACGCCGTATGAGATTACGCCGAACAATATTCCGTTCGACGAACCAAACCCAGGTCGCAAGATGGCGATGACGAGGGCAGACAAGTACTGGGCGGATGTCACGGCCTCATTGGATTGGTCTTCGATGGATCGGGCTGACCCGTATTGGGTGAATCGAATAAATTGGTTTTCGATTTACAAGGGCAGTAGGCCTTATCCAGGTCGTCCAAATGAACGTCCGGGAATGGTTGATGGAGACTAAAAATTACGCTTAACGATTTCTCCAAGTCACAATTCGATCATTTTTGTCCAAGTCCTTAATGATCCATGAACCGGGAAAGAGCGATAAAACGGCATTGCCTTGCGTCTGCCCGACTTCTACAATCAGTCTTCCTCCGTCAGTCAAATGATGTGGTACTTGTTGCGATAAGGTTCGATAGAGCGCA
>JAYVHY010000192.1:0-22766 GCA_043770615.1 Armatimonadota bacterium
GTTCATAATAGAAGTCTCTCTAAGCGGGCGTAGCTTAGTGGTAAAGCTCCAGCCTTCCAAGCTGGCCATGTGAGTTCGATTCTCATCGCCCGCTCCAAAGTTCTATTCAGCTAGCTTGCTGATTGGCGATTCGTACCGAGTAAGGACTGAATTTGCAACATCCCGACAGGTCAAATGGTGGTCATTTGTCATTCTTTCGGTTCCACCTTCAATAGCTTCTCGGCAAGTCGATGGCTCCATCACTCGGTCAAACCATTTGTTTAGATCTTTTTCCTTGGGGCTAAAATGTAGACCGTTCAGCTCAAGGAATACCGCACCTGCAACAATGGCAACAGCTTTGTTTGCCGACTCAAATGGACTCATTGTAACGAAGCCAGGAAAGAACCGAGATGCTTGCGCCACAACGTCTTGGCTTTTACCATATGCGTATTGGTAGTTGGTGGCTTCCTCCAACTTGGCAAAACTAAACTTGCCTTGCTTCTTGGCAATTTGTAGATGAATCCATAAGACGTCCTGTACGGTCAAATAGTGCATGATTTGAATGGTCTATTTTAGCCGTTTGAATGGGCTCAAAAATGAAAAATCCCCAATCTCAAACTGAGATCGGGGATTTTATGAGTCTTCAACTTAGAATACGGGGATCTTATTGAACTTCTGACCAAGGACGACTTCACTATCACTGCCAACCCATTGGTCAAGAGTGGCCGCATAGACTTCACGGAAGTCAATCTTATACTTGACATCACCATCTTGAAGGTCGGTAAGGTCTGGCTTGCTTCCGTGGATTCCACCCTTTACCTTGCTTCCAATAAGAAACATAGGTGCTGCAGCTCCATGGTCAGTACCTTGGCTCGCATTCTCACTTACTCGACGTCCAAATTCTGAGAAGACAAGTACGACAACCTTATCCGCCTTGCCGAGCGCTTCCATTTCCCTTTGGAACGAAGTTACGGCACCAGAAAAGTTCTCGAGTAGCTTGGCGTGAGTGTCAAGCTGTCGCGAGTGGGTATCAAATCCACCGGCAGAGAAATATACAACTCGCGTAGTCGGTGAAGCTCCAATCAACTGGGCTATCTGCTTAAAGCCTTTGCCAAAGTTATCGTCTCCGTAGGTTTGCTTCGGAGAGAATTTGCTCAACTGTTTACTTAGGATGCTCATTGCATCAAGTGCCGACTTGTTGGCTTGTTGAACAACTCGAGTTGGACTGCCACTCATTGCATCCATTCCTTGAATATCTCTCAGCAACTTTTCTGAGCTAGCATCGCCGAGCATGTTTTGAACATCGCTAAGCGAAGCAAAACAAGGAATACTGGCATTCTCGCCAACCAAAGCAAGTGGTTTTTCGGTTGAAAGTCCTAAGGCAAGAATTGGATTTGGGGCCTGCCCTTTCATGGCAATATCAATATGCCGTCCAATCCAACCATGCTTCATCTTGTCGTCCGGGCTGGCAGACTGCCAAATATCCATGCTCTTAAAGTGAGAACGGTTCGGCTTGGGATAACCAACATTTTGAATTACCGCGACCTTGCCCTCTTTATAAAGTGAGTGAAGTCCCTTCATTGAGGGGTGGAAACCAAGGGATTCATTAATCTTAAGAACGACATCCTCTTTGTGACCAAGCGATGGTCGGAATTTATAATAAAGTGGATCGCTGTAAGGGACAACAGTATTGAGTCCATCATTGCCGCCTGATAGCTGACAAACAACGAGAATTGTGTCGCTGGCGATCTTGCCACCCTTGGCAACTCTCATAACGTCTGCTTCGGCAATCGTCGATAGCCATTTCGGGGCGGCTAATCCAACCGCAATCATGCCACCATTTTTCATCAAGTCGCGTCTGCTTAGAAAACTGCTCATATCTTTTTCAACCTTACACTTATTATCTGAGATTTTGGAATCTTATCAGTATCAAACGGTGTTAAAAGTGTAAAGTTCATGCGAATGGATCAATTCAAGATGTGGAGTGTGCCTAAAGCCTCATTGCTCCCAGCAACTTTGCTGGGGATGTTGGTTCTTTTTACCTATTCCACTCTTCAAAATTACGGTCCCGAGAGTACGCTTAGAAAGTTCCATACCGCTATCCGGAATATTAGTCAGGCTCAAAGTAATCGCAAAAAAATCGCTGCATCAGATTGGAATAACTTACGAGGAACTCTTTCAGAGGATATCGGGGAGTTCAACGGAGCTCATGACGAACGAGCAATGGACCTCATAGGCCAGGTGAATGGCTTTTTTCAGCGCGGATCGACTTATAGCTTGGCTCGAATGGACCGATATACGCGAGAAGTAAGAATTGCTGTTCTTTACGAAAAGAAGCCCAATCCGCCTGCTTCGTTAGTATGGGTGGTTGAAAAACCCCTTGGTGGAAGGGAGTGGAAAATTAGCGCAAGTAAAACACTTTCGGCGATGCCCGATCCATAATTGAACTCTATCATGAAAACGAATCGAAAATCTGGAAGGTTTAGCATCCTTGGACTGGGAGCGGTTGCGATCGTATCAATGATTATCGCATCGATCTTTCTGGCAAAAGAAGACCCATCCTCCATTGGCGGACAATTCATGGATGCATTGGCAAGACATGATGTGGCTAAACTAACTGAACTCAGTTACGTAAGTTCATCAGATCCTAAAGTCGCGGATGAAGAGAAAAAGAGGCTTCAAGGCGAATGGGACTTCTCCGTGAATATGGCCGGCAAACACTACCCCTTTATGTGGCGCATCACCGGATCAAATTCTTCGACTGATACAACTTCCTCCGTTACAGTACAGGTAACCAGAGGGGGACCAGGTGGAATGGATGAAAAGTTCGAACTTCCGATGGAAAAGCAAAATGGAAAGTGGTTCGTTGATGTTGGATCTATTTCTCGTATGATGTTTCCAGCCCTGCCTAACTAGGATTGCTATCCAGGGGGCCAAGACAGTTTTCGTCCGCCAAGTAGGTGAGCATGTAAATGGTTTACGCTTTGCCCACCGTCTTCGCCTTGGTTAACTACCAGTCGATAGCCATTGCTAAGCCCTTCTTGCTCACCAATTATCTTGGCTGCGTTAAGGATCGCTTGATGATCTCCGTGATCCGGCAATCCAGCTAACCCAGTTATTTCTGATTTCGTTATGATGATAACGTGAACCGGAGCCTGAGGCGAAATGTCTCGGATTGCGAAAACATGTTCGTCTTCGTACACAAATTCGGCTGGAATCTCTCGATTGAGGATTTTTGTAAAGATTGACGCCATTGATTGCTAGGATATCCGTTTAATAGCTTTTGAACGTAGTCCATAGCTCGGTCACCGCTGATTTTCGGGTTCAATGGATGAGCGTGATGACGATTCATGAGGTCTGGTACGGAGATTCTGTCGCTGGCAAAGTGGTCCGTATCGCTCTATTGCCTTTAAGTTGGCTGTACGCCCTCGGTTGGCACGTTTACCTCTTTAGTTACAAGTTAGGATTCAAGAAGCCGTATAAGGCATCCTGCAAGGTTTTTTGCATTGGAAACTTCTCATCGGGTGGCACGGGCAAGACTCCGACCGTCGTTTTTGTCGCTAAATGCCTTCGCGAACTCGGAGTTCCCTTTGCGATTGGATGTAGTGGATATGGTGCTCCACATTCGGTCGGAGCATCCATTGCTCCCGAAGGGGCTCTAAATGCGACGGAGTGGGGTGACGAACCGAGCGAAATTCGAGAATTGCTACCTGAGGTTCCTCTTATTGTTGGTAGAGCGCGGGTAGTGGCGGCAAAACTCTGTGAAGAGAATTTCCCTGGTTCAGTTCTACTCATGGATGATGGATTTCAACATATGCCGCTCGCAAAAGACATCTCTCTAATCTTGGATCCGGAGACATCAAACTCTTTTACTTTTCCGGCTGGTCCTTATCGTGAGCCGCGTCGAACCGGGAAAAAAAGAGCAGATCTGGTTGTTCCTGGGTCTCAGTTCCTTCACCACTTTTCTGGACTTTCCTTTAATTCTGTCGATGGCTCGTCGATAGCCGCGCCAACGAATGCACGAATTATTACAGGAATTGGCAGACCAGATAAGTTTAAAGCAGCTCTTGAGGCTGCCGGAGTTGCAATTTCCGAATTTATTGCTTTTCCTGATCATGACAAATTAGCGGTTGACCTTGCCGAAAAAGGGGGTGAACTGCCGTGGGTTGTCACTCGCAAAGATTGGGTTAAGTTAAGCCTTCATTGCGACCCCAGCAAGGTCAAAATCATCATTGCTGATCGAACTGCAACCATTGAACCAGTCGATGAGTTCAAAAAATGGCTCAAAATAAAACTAGGATGAATTTCAAGCCTCTTATCAACAAACTTGGGCTTGGACTCCTCACCGTTACCAAAAATTGGTTTCAAATCAAAGACGTCGAGAAGGCGGAACGACGTGGGATTAGGTTGGCAAACATCCTCTATTACGTCGACAAGAAGCATCGTAAGCAAACCCACGCCAACCTCGCAATTGCCTTTCCCGAATTGTCGAAGTCGGAGCGATACAAACTAGCCAGGGCAAACTATCGCCATATCGGTTGTTTGGTTGCCGACTTCATGGGATCTCCTATTTTCAGCGACGAGGAAATCGCGATGCCCGAAGAGGGCTCGGAACACATCAAGAATCTCCTCGCTGAAAAGAAAGGCATATTGCTGATCACCGCCCACCTTGGAAACTGGGAACGGCTGGGGGCCTGGGCTCCAGTTCATGGCGTTCGCGTATCGGGTGTAGCCAGAAAAGCCAATGATGACCAAATCACTCAAGAAGTGACCAAAATTCGCGGCACGAGAGGATTGAACATTCTTCCAAGCGGTAGCGCTGCCCGAGACATCTTGACTCGCCTGAAGGGTGGCGAAATCATTGCGATTCTGCCTGACCAAAATAATGATGAAGCCTATATTCCGTTCTTTGGAAAAATCGCCGGAACCATTCTTGGTCCGGCGAGAATTCATCTGAAGACCGGCGCACCAATTCTGCCAATGTGCATGCTGAGGACCTCGCCGGGTAAGTATAAAGTTATCTATCGTGAACCTTTGATTGCAACCGATGGCGAAACTGCCGAAGAACTTATGACTAGGGTTAATGTGGAAATTGAAGCCATGATTCGCCTTGCGCCTGAACAGTATCTGTGGATGCATGACCGGTGGCGCAACGCCCGAAAGAAAGGCTTGATGTGAAAATTTTGATCGTTCGATTCTCAGCGCTCGGAGACTGTGTCATGGCGGGACATGCAGTTAACGACCTTCGGCACCAATATCCAGATGCTGAGATTACTTGGGTTGTAGAAGATCGATGTGCTGACATTGTGGCTACACCAAAGTTGGTTAATCGTCGACTTGATTTACCACGTCGCAAGTGGCGAGCAAAAGGGGATTTAAAGACTTTGTTCGCGCAATATCGATGGTTGACCGGCTTAAGGAAGTATGGATTTGATTACGGGTTTGACTTACAGGGACACAGCAAGACGGCTTGGTGTCTGCGCTTATCGGGGGCGAAGAATCGGCTATCGATCGGAGGAACCGATGCCCTGGCAAAGCGATTGAATCCGGTTTATTCATCAACAGAATTTGATAGCAAGCATTCGGTTGAACGCAGTCGCGAGCTTATCCGAAGCACAATACCGATGGAGTCTGCGAACTCTGACTCTCTCCCCGGGGAACCAAGAGCCCGAGATCGAAACTTAATTACGATCTGCGTAGGCGCGGGTCACCCGGCAAAGGTGATTCCGCCGTCAACGCTAATGACGATTGGAAATGATCTCAATCAGAGATCCTTCGAAGTCGTTTACTTGGGAGGTAGGGATGACTCGTTCGAAGCACCTCCGGGAACCAAAACATTGGTCGGTAAGACAACGATTGAAGAATCCATCAATTGGATCAGGAAAAGTGTCGTTCATGTCGCCGGAGACACGGGAACTGGTCATATTGCTGCCGCCGTAGGCACACCATTGGTTACAATTTGGGGAAATATGCCGATTGATCGATTTCGACCTTTTACGGAAAATGTGACCATTCTTAATCGTGGCGGGGTTCCCGCGAATGTATCCGCTCCGGAAATCATGGAAGCAATCCTAGGGAGGGTTGGGTGAACATTCTCATTTCTCGCCTGTCGGCACTTGGCGATTGCGTTTGTACTTTGCCGGTTGCCGTGGCACTGAAAAAGCAATTTCCTGAAAGCTCGATTACATGGGCAGTCGACCCTCGATTTGCGGGCATTGTCGAAAGTTGTTCGGCCGTTGATAAGGTTTTGACTTGCAAACCGAGTTTCTCATTGTCATCGTTGCCTCGCTTTGATGCTCCCTTTGATTTGGCGCTTGATATGCAAGGACTTTCAAAGAGTGCTCTTGTCCTTGGTAGGGCAAAAGCAAAAGTCAAAATGGGATACCATTGGCAACGGGAAATTGCTCCCTTCTTTTCGAAGGCAGTTCTCCCGGATCCTTCGAGTTTGCACGTCGTTGATCAGTACCTTGATGTTGCCCGGGCAGCAGGAGCAGAAACGGAGGCAGCGGACTTTGGATTGGCTCTTCAGGAGGAAGATCGGGAGACTGCTAAGTCACTTTTGAATGAGGTGGGGGTTTCCGGACCGTTTATGGTCATGAACGCCGGCGCAGGGTGGGCAACGAAACGATGGAATCCGGAGCACTTTGCCGTGCTAGCCGAAATGCTTGCCGCCAAAGGAATTAGAACCGTCTTGATTGGGGGCAAAGCTCCAGCAGACATTGAAGCCGCGGAGCAGGTTATTGCTGCCGGGGCGGCTCCGATTGTTGACTTACTCGGCAAGACATCAGTACGCGAGTTGATTGCTCTCATTTCGCTTAGCAATGCCCATGTTGGAGGAGATACGGGCAGTTCGCATATTGCCGCCGCACTTGGTGTGCCAGCAATCGGTCTATACTCAATCACAAAGCCAGCTAGGTCTTGCCCATACGGACAGATTCATAGATGTCACTATTCTGAAGTCGGGCTGAGCGAAATCTTACCAGGAGACGTTTTTAAGACTTGTTGGGAGGCAGTAGGTTGAAAATTAATGAGCTATTAGCATCTAGAGCAAATAAGACAGTCGTTTTTACGAACGGTGTCTTCGATGTTCTTCATGCCGGACACGTCGATTATCTTACAAAGGCGAAATCACTTGGCGATTATTTAATAGTAGCCCTCAATACTGATTCCAGCGTTTCCAGGCTCAAGGGACCAACCAGACCGATTAATTCGCTTGAGGACCGGACAAAAGTTCTCGCCGCGCTACGGTGTGTTGATTGCGTTGTTTCGTTTGAGGAAAACACTCCGGAGCGGGTGATCTCGGAGATCAAACCTGACATTCATGTGAAAGGCGGAGACTATTCAGTAGAGTCGTTGCCAGAATCGAAAATCGTTCATGCTTACGGTGGAAAGGTGATTATTCTCCCGCTTTTGGAAGGTCGCTCTTCAACCCGAATCATTGACCGAATGAATCAAGAATGAGCCACTTTGACCTTGACAAACGACGATGGCTCTTTTGTATGACTCATCCCGATGATGAAATCTCCATCTGCGCTTGGATTCGTCGACTGACCACTAACGGTAATGAGGTTTATCTTTCGTGGACTCATTCGATCCCTGTTCGGGAAGCTGAGAGCCGAAAGGTCGCCGATTTACTCGGAGTGCCCCAAGAAAACCTCTTCTTTCATAGTGCGACCGATGGAAAGGTAAGCCTTGAGTTTCCGTCGCTGCTGCCAAGGTTTCGGTCCATGATTGAGTCCATTTCGCCAGACGCCATTGCCTGTGGGGCATTTGAGCAAGGTCACCCCGATCACGACACCACCAACGTTCTAGTCAACTCCGTGTTTGAGGGCGATGTTCTCGAGATTCCTTTCTATCACACGTACGCCACCAAGCTTCAGCAAATGAATTCATTCTCGGATCCGACCGGGCAGTCAATGTTGCCTCTGACGCCTGATGAGGCCAAATTGAAGCGACTGGTGGCGAAGCAATTTAAGAGTCAGAACATCTGGAAAGTGTTGTTTTGGTTTGAAATTTGGCAGGGGTTAACGGGACGGCGGTCGAATTTATCTAGCCGAGAAATCATGCGACACCAAGGGCATAAAGTGTTTCGAATTCCGAATCATCCGCCAGGTCTACTTAAGCGAGTTGAGCAGTGCGAAACTTGGCGAACTTGGTGCGAGCACGTGTTGCCGCATTTGCGGTAGCACATTCCCAATTGATGTGACCCATCTAGGATGAAAGAAGCGGCTGTAACAGCCGGGGCCGCTCGCCGCGCATTTGCGATTCAAAATCTTTGAAGAGCGACCTTGGACTTTGGGCTGTTTCGGTTAATCCAGGGGTCAGAATCACAACATCGCTGGGGCTCGTCAAAATTCTGACCACCTGGCTACCTTCTGTGATCCTATGGATCAAGTTTGTCGGTAACAGAATTTGGACAATTCGAAGCCTATTCGCCAATATGATTATGCTAAGCACTTGCAGCCACGTCAAGGGCAGGGCCTCGGAGAGGGCTTAGGCACTTAGTATCTCAAGATCCGAAATATCGTTCATTGAACCGGAGTCTCCGATAGCCTCGGTAGGTACCCTAAGTAAATATGTTTCGCAAGCTGATGGAGCGCGTCGACCGAATGATGGGTCGAGGTGTCATTGATGAGGAGTTTTACGAAGAACTCGAAGAAGCGCTCCTCCAAGCAGATACCAATATTCAAGTTGCCGGTGAAATATTAGAGGAGCTCCGATTAGCCGTCCGCGAAGAAAAAATCACCGATGCCATTGGAATGCGAGCCCGGTTGCAAAAGGCCATTGGCGACCGCTTCCGATCTCTAGAACCAGTTGGACTTGCGGTCGCTGAAGAGGGGCCAACCGTATATATGTTCGTTGGCGTTAACGGTGTTGGTAAGACAACATCGATCGCCAAACTTGGACACCTTTTGGTCACGAAGTTTAAGGTCAGTGTGTTGTTGGCGGCAGGAGACACTTTCCGAGCAGCTGCAATTGAACAACTTGATACGTGGGCAAAGCGGATCGGAACAGACATCGTAAAGTCCCAGCCGGGGGCAGATTCAGCGACGGTTTTGTTCGACGCAATCACGGCGGCGAAAGCCAGAGGCACTCAATTTGTGTTGTGTGACACAGCGGGGCGCCAGCATTCGAAGGCAAATCTGATGTTGGAGTTGGAAAAAGTTCGGAAGGTGACGAACAAGGCATTGGGGCGCGATCCTGATGAAGTCCTCTTAGTAATCGATGCTAATACTGGTCAAAACGCCATTCGTCAGGCCGAAGAGTTTACGAAGTCTGCCGGGGTGACAGGACTCATCCTCACGAAGATCGACGGCACCGCGCGTGGCGGAGCGTTGATTGGAGTCTATGACCGCCTCAAGGTTCCAATCAAGTTTATTGGAACGGGGGAGAAGGTCACCGACTTAATCGATTTTAAACCGGACGAGTTTGCCGCCGGTCTGTTTGACGACTAAACTAACTTTCTAAACTCCTTTTTGCCGACTTTCAGAATTTTGCCCACCAAGTCAGAATGAGGCTGGGACAATTTAGTGACCTTCTCTCCGCCAACGGTAATCGCCCCTGCGCTGATGAGGTCCTTTACCTTTCCATTGGATGCCGCCAGACCAAGGGCAACAACTAAGCTTGGAATCGAGACCATGCCATCAAAGACTACATTCTCGGGAATAGCGGCTTCTTCGGCTTCGGTAACGACCTTTCGCTGACTAAAAGTGTCTATGAAGAACTGAACCGCGGCGTCCGCCTCGGCATCCGTGTGATACAACGCAACGATTTCCCGACCAAGGCGAATTTTTGCATCGCGAGGATTCTTGCCTTCTAACATCATTTCCGCAACTTCTGTCATTGGAACATCAGTACAAAGCTCAAACCAATTGGCGATCGTCTCGTCGGGGATCGACATTGTCTTACCAAACATGGTGTTAGGCTCATCCGTGATGGAGATGTAATTGCCTAACGACTGTGACATTTTCTCCTTGCCATCAGTTCCGACGAGCAAAGGACATAAGACAACCGCTTGAGGCTCTAGTCCATACTGCGACATCAACGTTCTGCCTACCAAATTATTAAACTTCTGGTCGTTGCCACCAATTTCGATATCGCTCTTGATCTCAACTGAGTCCATGCCTTGGCACAAGGGATACAGAATTTCGTGCATTGCGATCGGCTCATGGTTAGCAAATCGCTTGGTGAAGTCATCTCGCTCCATGATTCGGGCAACCGTGTAACGAGAGCAAAGCCTGATTACGTCTTCGAAGCCCATCTTGCCGAGCCAATCCTTGTTATAGTAAATCTCCGTCTTTTCCGGATCGAGAATACGAAAAAACTGTTTCGAAACCGCCTCAACATTGGCTTGAACTTCCTCGGTTGTGAGCTGCTTGCGAGTTTTACTTTTACCGCTTGGATCGCCAATTTGGGCGGTAAAGTCGCCAATGATCAGACAGGCGATATGCCCCATTTTTTGGAAGTCTCTCAGCTTGCGAAGAACGACCGCCCACCCGAGTGTTACGTCCTTTGCGGTTGGATCAACCCCAAGTTTGACCCTCAATACACGTCCAGCCCTGATGCGCTCCAATATCTCCGATTCACCGATAATTTCAATTGTGCCTCGGCGAATTATTTGAAGCTGCTCATCTTGGGTCATGGGTTCAAGTTTACCGGGAACTTGTAGGGCAAATTTTCCGGTAAAGTACGGTCATGAAGCTTCGTTCTTCCATATCAATTTTATTAGCGGGATCGGCGGTTTTTGCAAGCGCCCAGTTCGGAACCGGTTTACGCGAAATCCCCAAGGATCTCCAAAAGGGATTCAATTCAATCAATACCAATGACGGCAAAAAGTATCTTGGCTATCTGGCTGGCCCAATTTGTGAAGGTCGAGGAACCGGCCAACCCGGTTTTGAAAAAGCGATGGACTATATGGCGGATAACTTCAAGAAATTTGGTCTCAAGTCCATCATGCCGGACGGTAGCTTCTTTCAACTAGTTGATTTCTGGAAAGTTGGAACGGATATCAATTCTTTGGTTCTGAAGACTGACCGTTACTCGGCTAAGATTGATGAGATTGGAGTTGCCCTCGCTGGCGATCTAAATATTACGGGGAATGTTGTCTTTGTTTCGGCAAATGGTGCAATTGGAGCTTTGTCTGCCGAGCAGGAAGCTCAGGTTAAAGATAAGATTGTCGTCCTCCTCAACAAGAGCAGCCGTCGAAGAATGGAAGGCATGTTTGTAACGGCCGGAGCGTCGGCGGTTATCTCAGTCGTTGATAAAGTCTCTGCCCCCTCGTGGCAAGGTCGACGAACAAAGCCTGATGCTTCAACCGCAGTAGCTCGACTTGCCATGACCATGGACACGGCTAAGAAACTGTTCTCGACAGAAGAGCTAAAATCCATGTCAGCACCCCTCGAAAAGGATTCATTGATGGTTTCCCCAATGACCTCAACAATCACGGCTGCCGCAAAGACCATCATTGATAAAGCTCGAGTCGGTAATGTTGTAGCAAAACTTGAAGGTTCTGATCCAGTGTTGAAAGATGAGTTTATCGGTGTTGGTGCTCACCTCGATCACCTTGGAAAGAACGGCGATGTTGTTTACCCCGGAGCTGATGATGATGGCTCTGGTTCGACAGCATTGCTCCATGTTGCAAAAGCACTGACAACTAATCCGATTAAGCCAAAGCGAACTGTCATTTTCATGGCTTTCTATGGCGAAGAAATGGGATTGGTGGGTTCGGGATACTTTGCCAACAATCCGCCAATCGACTTAACTAAAATGGTCGCCGAATTGCAAATGGACATGGTCGGGCGAAACTCGGTTGGTGCTCAAAACGGTGACCAAAAGCGAATTGACAAAGAGGAAGAAAACCGGGACACCATTCGACTTGTAGGCTCAAAGCGGATTTCGACTGCTCTCGACAAGATCATTCTCGATCAAAATGAGTCCATTGGTTGGAAGTTCAAGTACGATGCCGAAGATGTTTACACACGAAGCGATCACTATAACTTCGCGAAAAAAGGCATCCCAATCGCATTCTTCTTTACCGGATTCCACCCCGACTATCACCAACCGACCGATACAATTGAAAAGATTAACTTCGATAAGATTGCGAACACGGCAAAGTTGGTTTATCTAACTATTCATCAGTTAGGCGACTACAAGGGAATGTTGCCAAAGGATGTTCCTCCAGCCGCTCCAATAGGACGTGGCGGCGGAAAGTAAGGATTCAGCTTAATCTGGATAGAGCCCCTCAGGTTTTCTGGGGGGCTTTTTTGTTCTCCAATGGAACCGGAATCCCCTTCTTGCCTTCTAATCAACTATAAGATCGCAAAATTTCACTCCATAGGACTAAAGTCCTATATTTTGAACATTTTGATAGTACTTATTACTCATCTTGAAATTCATTGGAACTTATGAGGCAGAATTCCGTGATATAAGTGCAGTTGGGTGAAGATCTTATGAAATTCAAAATCCTAACAATCAGTGCATTGACTCTTGCAGTATCGGCTTTCGCTAACGCTCAAACCGACCCTTTCCTTTTTGGACTACGGGCGCCGCTTCCAAGTACGGAAAAGCTACGTGACGTTCGAATCGCGACTCTTTTCGAAGTTTGGAAAAATGCCGACGGCATTCTCCAATCGAACGGGTACCTCGAAATGGGATTCCGGCTCCCAAACAACACAAACGGCTTCGTTCTCAACGTCCGAAATGTGGCTCAAATGTCCGATAACGGTGGAGCCTTGCTGTACCGAGGAAAAGGCACCATTAAGAACACGACAACCAATACCTCTCGAGAGTGTTATGTTGAGTGGTACGGAATTGATCGACGAAAACAAAATTCGCCAAATGCATTGCCTAGTGATGCGTTCGCAATCCACTTCTGGATGCCCGGAACCGATCTCGATGTTACTTCGAGATGGGAATTTGAACGATTCCATCAAGTCGAAATCTATCGACCAAATATCTAAGTTCAATTGTCAGCCTTGGCTTTAACCAAGGCTGACTCATTTTGCAACTCTTCCTCGTCCAATACTAATTCAGGAAATGGAGTTGGATGAGGATTTCTAGAAGCCTTTCTTAGCCACGAAATCGATGAGGTCAGCAATACGGCAACTGTAGCCCCATTCGTTGTCGTACCAAGCGACAACCTTACACATGTCACCCAGGGTGATTGTGTCAACCGAACTAAAGATCGAACTGTGACTGTTTCCTCGAAGGTCAGTTGAAACCAACTCTTCATCGCTATATTCGAGAATGCCTTTCATGGCACCTTCCGCATATTCCTTCATTGCCGCATTGATCTCCGCGACGGATGCCTCTTTGGTCAGGAGGGCCGTAAAGTCAACCACCGAAACTGTCGGAGTAGGGACTCGGAAAGCCATTCCGGTGAACTTGCCTTGAAGCTCGGGAATAACGAGACCAACCGCTCGTGCAGCTCCAGTTGAAGACGGAACAATGTTCTGAGATGCCGCGCGCGCATCCCGAAGATCCTTCGAAGCCGTATCTTGAGTTCGCTGAGTATTGGTGAATGCGTGAACTGTGGTCAACAAGCCCTTTTCGATTCCAAACCGCTCATGCAAGACCTTGGCGACCGGCGCGAGACCGTTAGTCGTACAAGAAGCGTTGGAAATAACGTGGTGCTTGCTTGGATCGTAAACCGAATCGTTGACCCCAAGGACTATGGTGAGATCTTCGTTCTTTGCCGGAGCCGAAATAATAACTTTTTTGACTCCGTGCTTGCGATGGTCAGCAGCTTTAGTCGCGTCGGTGAAAAAGCCGGTTGATTCGATAACCACGTCTACGCCTTCGGTGTCCCAAGGAATCATTCCTGGGTCTTTCTCGGCGAAAACCTTGATTGCTTTACCGTTGACCGTAATTTCGGTGGTGTCATAACCGACGGTGCCATTAAAGTTGCCGTAGGTTGAATCGTGCTTGAGCAAATGAGCGTTGGTCTTGGTGTCTGTTAGGTCGTTGATTGCTACGACTTCAATGTTGCCAGGATGCCGCTCGAGCATCGTTCTGAGGGAGAGCCTACCGATTCGTCCAAATCCATTTATACCGACACGAATTGCCATTCAAGTAGTTTACTGCTTTGGCGTAGCGTGAGTCTCGTCATTCGGCTCTGCGAATACCTCGTCAACCGCAATTGGAGGCTCATGATTCTTTTCAAGCTCCGTATCGTCCGTTTCAACTTCAGCTGGTTCAAGATCAACGGGAAGGCTTTCGCCCTCCACCGTAACATCGTGTTCGGTAGGAAGGGCTTCGACCTTTTTCGGTTCATGTAGAATCTTAAGACTCAGTAAAAATCCGGCAATGACGCAGACGGCGCACCCGACAAAAGGTGAATACCGACCGAACGATTCACCAAGGCGAAGCTGGACCCCAAGGGGTTGAAACTTTTCGTACATTGCCGCCCCAATCGGTGCACCAATCATTGCTCCCACACCTTGCGCAGTCATCACTGCACCAATATTCGTTGCCCGCTTTTCGGGGTTAATATCACTAACGCTCGCCATCCAGGCGGGAATCGTAAGCAAGAATCCAATTCCGACTGGCAACCCGCCAAGGGCTAAAAACCAGGGAGACCGCATGAAAGGCAGAAAGGCACCCAGCGCAATGAAACTAACCCCAAAAGAACAAAGCAAAAGGCCAAAATGGACAGCCCTAACCTTGCCAAGCTTCTCGCCAATTTTGGCCATGAATCCACTGAGAAATGCCATTGCAAGGGCGCAAGGCAGGATAAGGAATCCAATCGCTGATTCGCTCATCTTGAATTGGTCAACTGGGAAGAGCTTAAAAATTGCCAATGGGAAGCCAATGCCCATAAAGGTAACAACTGCGAGAATCAGATACTCAGGAATCTGCTTCAATGAATCTATAAAATCTTGGAAGCCGCTCGAGTGTTCATCTTTCATTGCCGGCGGCGAGCTGGCAATACGGTGACTCGCAAAAGACGCGGCAGCAAAAAGCACAGCGGCAAGGATGATGCCAGCATAGAGCCTGCCTGAAAGGTCATTAACGATTCCACCGAGCGGATAGGCGAATGCAATTCCGAGCATATAGCATGCGTTGAGGTAGCTCATGGCCTGTTGGCGCTCACCGTCTTCAACAACTGCGTTCATTTGGGCGAATGCGGCCGGCCAAAGCATAGCCACGGCAATTCCGTCGATTGCCCTCAGGACAATGAATGCCAATACCTCCAGAGGAGCTCCATTGGAATGAGGCAGAAAAATGCTAATCAACGATGTACCGATACTCAGGAGAGGTCCGGCGATAAGCAGCTTTCGAGTACCAAATCGATCGGCAATGTGACCCGTGATGGATTTGAAAACCGCTTCGAAAAGCAGGAAGGTCACCATGACCAATCCGATGACTGAGGTACCAAAGTGCCTGTCTCCCGAAAGGTAGACGGGCATGGTAGAGAGGTTTAGGGTCGCGTAACCAACCTCGGCAAAAAGGGCGATAATGAGGATATTTCTTACTGGTCGCTTCTTCCAGCATGGTCGCGTCGCGGCTTCACTCATTTACCCTCCTTTCAAACAGTCTTCTTATGATACTGCTACGGCGCAAAAATGGTTTTGTGACCGAGTCGTTTTCTGATAAGATGGCAACGTATGTTCAGCGGCCTTCTTCTTCATGTGGTGCTTTGTTCAGGCCAGCAAATCATCACGACAAAGTCTTTAATGGAAAACCGGTTTGACTTTGCCCTAGGATTTGGCCCGAGCTTTACCCACCGGCAAGCAAGCAGTTACTCGCCAACATCAAAAACTCCCGGCAACGAAGCATGGTTCGCTAATGACGACTACGGTCATTACGTCCGACAAGAAGGCAAGGAGTTTGTAATGGCAGACCTTGCCGGTCCCGGGACAGTCGTCCGAATTTGGTCCGCAAACCCGATGGGAACGCTTCGCATGTACTTTGATGGTGAATCAACTCCACGAATCAGCGTCCCAATGCGCGAGTGGGTGAACTCGCTTAGGGGCATGAATCCTGTTTTGGTGAACTGGGCGTTTTGGGCGGATCGAGGTTGGAATGTTTATGTGCCGTTCGCATACAATAAGAGCCTAAAAGTCACGATGGAACCTGGCGAAAAGGAGAACCCGAAAGGGCTTTATTATCATGTTGGCTACCGAACTTACCAAACTGGGACCGAGATTCAGACATTTCGGGAAAGTGACCTTCGTGAAGATTATCGGTCGCCAGAAGAGATTGGACAATCAATCTCTGACTCGATTACGTTGCTGCCTAAGTCGAAGACCTCAAGAATTAGCTTCACTGGCCCTGGGAAAATCCAAGACGTACATCTTAATTGGAATTACGGCGCAAAGGACTTCCACAAGACTCTCCGTTCGATCTGGGTAACCGCGACCTTTGACGGTGAACAAACGGTCAGCGCCCCGCTTGGAGACTTCGTTGCGGCTCCGTTTGGGCATGGCAGCAAGGACTCGATGGAAGTTCACCTGAAATTCGACATGCCGTTCAAACGACAAGCAACCTTTACTTTTGAGCGCAATACCGCTCAAAAAGGAGATGCAGTTCTCATGCAGTTCTCGGGTTCAAAAGAAAGTTACTCTGAAACAGACGACCTAAACTATTTTCACTGCGACTTTAGTCGCGATCGAGGCAAGACTCGCCCGATGCGCGATATGCATTGGCTGAACGCCAAAGGCAGCGGATTTCTTGCTGGTGTCCATCTATTAGTTGACAACTCAAATCGGGGTTGGTGGGGAGAAGGTGACGAGAAGATATTTGTGGATGGCGAAACATTCCCTTCCACGTTCGGCACCGGAACTGAGGATTTCTTGAACTACGCCTGGAGTTCACCCATTCCCTACTGGACACCAGTAGGATCGCAAAACTTTACGACGAGCAGGGCAAACAATTTTGGCTACTGCAACATCTCGCGAATGATGCAGCTTGACCCGATTCCGTTTTCGAAGTCGATCCAGCTGGATGTCGAAATGTGGCATTGGGCGGATTGCCTTTCAACGTTCGATCGTACAGTTTTTTGGTATGCCAAATCAGGTGTGACAGTAGTTCGACAATCCAGGCCCTCGTGGAAGGAACTTGAACTTCCGGATGTTTCGGACATTGTCAATGTTCCGGGCGCAATCGAAGCCGAGAAACTGAAGTACGCCGCCACGAGCGGAACTACCGCGATCCAGGGCGGTTTTGGCGATATGTCGGGCGACGGACAGATTTGGTGGCAAGATTCGGCGGTTGGCGGCAAGCTAACGGTTGAGGTAACAGCGGCTGATGGGGAATATGAGCTCACAATGAATGCCTGCCGTGCCCGAGACTACGGCATTCATCAGCTTTATTGGAATGGCTCAAAGCTAGGCGACCCGATTGACTTCTACGATCCTGACCTGAAATGGCAGCAAGTGAAGTTGGGCAAGGTTAGAGTTACCGGTGGCAAAGCGATGTTTATGGTGGAGTGCAGAGGTTTCAATGAAAAAGCAGTTCCAGCCAAGATGTTCGGACTGGACTACTTCTTATTGAAGAAGCTATAAAGCGCGTCGATTTCCCTTCAACATTTGTGTTAACTTGGTCGCAATGCCGAAAAGCAATAAACTGAGAACGAAGCCGTAGAGGAATTGGATTACACACATCTTAACGTAAATAAGAATTGTCCCCAATGCGGAAGCCATTTCAGCTTGCGATGCCATGGTGAATTCCGCTTCCGAACCTTTTCGAAGGATTGGTATTGCTCTGAGCAACTCGTCAGATGATCGCCACTCCCTTTGTGCGACTTCAAAAGAGTCCGTTGCACCAAAGTGAATCCAATTTAACCTGTCGTCTCGAAATGGAAAAACTCTTATGTTTCGTTTTCTCACCTCTTCAGAAGTTAGAGGATAAATCCATTTGCCTATTTCCCCATCTAGAAAAGAAACCCCTCTATCTTGTGGTCGCTTTACGCTGGCCGAGAGCTTGCGAATGGCATCGTCTGATTCCTGTTGGGTCCCAGAAATACTGGCAACATACAAATTGTATCGCTTAGTCATGATCGGGCGATACTTCACGGCGTATTCATGCCGAGAATCATTGTGGGCTCTTATCCTCGAATCATAAACGCTAAATGATCGACTATGCCGCAAGAGGATAGCCGTATGTCCAAGGGAAGTCAAAACAAGTGCTAAGCAGAAGCCGAGAATCGCCACCCGCCTGGACTTCAATATTCCAAGAGTGGCAAGAAATCCGGCTGTGTATATTGCAATCAAACCTATTGGATCGCAAGCTTCAATGACTCGGCCCCAAAGGCTACCAATCTCATAGCCGTTCATTCCCATCACTCGGGCAATCAAAGCACCAAATACGAAAAGTACCATCGCGATCCACTGGAGCTTCATTCCGTTCGACTTGCCGTCTCCCGCCCGAATTCCTTTTGCGATGTCTTCGATATTCCCGATGCGGTCGTCAGCATGCTTTCGGGCTTCCTCAATCGTCGTTCCTTTCATCAATGCTTCTTGATAGAGGTCATGGTAATGGCTGGCAACCTCTTTGATTTGATCTTCATAGCCTTTTCGCTTTGTCGCACGGCGAAGAGATTCTTCGAATTGTAAAATGGGATTGTTGGTCATGATCTTTTCCTCGAAGAGGTTGGTCTGAAAGTTCCAATTACCAAACTCGTATCCGACTTCTGCGGCGGCGAATCAAATTGGTTTGCCTGATATCCTTTCAACATAATTTCCTAGATTCGTTGCAGTCGGAACATGGCCGAACGATAGACTCGGCACCGGATTAAAAAATAGCCCAATGCGAGCCCAATAACTAATGGCCATGAATGATCAAATATTGCCATTGCGGCCAACGTAACCGGATCAAAAGATCGGCTTCCCGCATGCCTAAGTTGTTCAAAATATGCCTGTCGCCCCGCACTCATCGTGGGCAGATCCTCTTGGAGGCTCTTGGCTATTGACCACCAAGCAATTTGCGCCGTTTTCAGAGAATCAGTCGATCGAAACGTCATCGAATAAAGCTGTCCGCGATCCCGCTTTACGTGAGAGAATGGGTACATCCATTTGGTTGGAGACTTCGAGGTCAGCGTGATTCCGGGAAGCGACTTTTCTAAGGCAACTGATCGAAACGCGACTAAACTCTTTTCTTGGATGTTTCCGCCTTGTTTAAGACAAGCCGAAAGCTCCGTTTCGAACTTCCTGTATTGAGGCTCCAGCTTAGCCGTGGCGAGCATTTCATCGCGCAATTGGCGGGTCGAATTGTTGTTTTGGCTTTTGGATGCGTACGCACAAAGGACGGTTGCAAGCAGGATGTAAGTGCAAAATCCGAATGAGAGTGCTTTCGTCGAAACCTTTTGGGATCGAAAAACACCGACGCCAACAACCAACCCCGCCACTATACATATCGTCTTAGCCGAAAAGAGCCCCGAAACTAGAATAAGCCAAAGCGGGGCAGTCAACGCTTCTTGGGCAAAGCTCCTTAACTGCATGACCAAACCCAAGCTCAGGAATGGAGCAAGTACCCATAGAGCTACACCGAGGGCTTGTAGCCTTATCCCCTTTTGGCATCGAGATGGAGAGTCAACGATCTTCCTAGCGATGTCGCCGACCAGTCCAATCCTGCGGTTCGCTTCGATTGTGGCTTCTTTTTCAGATATACCCTTTGAGAGAATTTCAGCGTAAAGGTCTTCATGGTGCTCAACTACTTCTTGAATGGACGCGTCGTAACTGCCTTTTGCCAAGCGCCTGACCGCGGTTCGGAGGGAACGCTCAAAACTGGAAACAGAGTGTGTTTGCATAAATTCACTTAGCGCAGAGTCAACCGGAACCAAGATAGTCTAGTAAGCCAGATTCGTCCGGTCATAAAGGTTATCAGTGCGATCACCACGAAGAATCCGATCAGTCGTAACGAGACCTGGAATCCATAGTCAAGTGCTGACAGCAAGGTTAGCGGCTCAAATGTCTTTTTGTATGCTTGCATTCCGGGTTGATCGAGGTAAGTAACGAACAAAGGCATGAGTGCCATTTCGGTCAATCCGAACAAAACTATCGATGCAGGAATAATGGCAAGCAGTGGCTTCCATACAACCCGCTTTGATAGGACGGTACCGAGCCCAAATGATATTGCAGCCGCCAAAAAGATTCCAAAAAATGAATATCCAAAAACTGTAAGCGCGGTCCCTTGCATACCTTTAAGGCCGAAATACGTTAGGGCAACAAAGTGGATCGCCAAGAAAGACAGCGCGATAAGCGCGAACTTTTGCATTCGAATTCCTCGCGAAATCCTGCTTGGGGAATTAAGGATCTGCATTCCAACGGTAAGTGGACTTCCCAGCCGTTTCTTTGCCAACTCTGTCGCTTCTTGTGTTGAGACTCCATTCTCAAGCTCTTCTTGAATCAAGTCGGCGAAGTGGGTACTGACCTCCTTTATCGGACTTTCGAACTCTATTGACTTCGAACCTCGCCGTACTACCGTGCGAACTTCGTGCTCAAATTTTTCGACTGCATTCATTTGATTCATGCTCTCGCTCCCCTTAGCCAGTCAAACCCGAAGACTCTGATCTGACTAATCGCAAATCCAAACAGTGACAGTAAAAGATAGATTGTCGTACTTGCTAGGCAGAGCATTCCGCTGACTTTGAATCCGCGCACCCAAAGCGTCGGCTGATTGGCCGCCATGTCCTTCCAGGCTATAAGGTTATCGTTTCGAGCTTGGAAGTTTGACACCATCAATGCGCCAGGCGAGGCGTCGTTTCGCCAGCCATCTTGTGCAAGTGTTATGTCATTTGTGCGAACCAATTGGAGTGAGTAGTAATGAACTTGGTCGTTTGGATACGTTAGCTCTGTCGGGTACAAGTAGGCTCCCGAACTTGACTTGTCAACTTTGAAAAAATCGACTTTGTTCCCATTAGCCAGTGCGTCAAGGGTACTTAGTTCGCGCTTCCAAGCTTCTGTTGGATGGTTTCGCAAACTAAGAATCGTCTTCACTTGCGTTTCTATTCTGACTGCTTTGGCTTCGACCGCCGACTGACGGTCAACGATGTCATTAATTTGCTTCCTGGTCAAGTTGAATACTGGTGCACTATTATTCATAATCTGACCGCACGCAACAAATGCCCCAGCTATGGTAATCAATAGGGGCTTCCAAGCGAAACGCTTCGAAAGAGAGATTCCGAATCCGGCGAGAATGCCGCCAATTAGTAGGAGACCTATAAGCAATTTGACTATTGAAGGCAACCACTCATTGAAGAAAATGAGGTCCATTCGTGTCGTCGTATAGGCGTAAGCCACGATCAATACACCCAACATGATAAACATTAAGGCTTGTAGCTGATTTCCCTTTCGTGTTCGATCAGGAGAATTGACGATCTGAAACGCGATTTTATATATGCTCCCCATTCGCATCCTGGCGATCTTTTCGGCTTTCGCTTCTACGGATTCAGCCTTGAGCTCTTCTTGATACAGTCCATCGAAGTGACTGACCATCTCTTCGATGACTGTTTCGTTCGATCCAGCACGAGAGAGGCGCTTGACAACGGTTGTCAGATCAACCCGAAATCGATCTACCGGACTAAACACGAGCCACCGCCCACGCCTTTGATAGCTTCATCACCGCGTTGACCTTAGTGACGAACTTCTCGAATTCCTTTTGCCGCTCGAGCAGAAACTTGCCGCCTTCGTCGGTGATGGAGTACACCCGTCGGTTCGGCTTGCCTTCTTGCATCACCCACTCGCCAACGACATAACCAGCCTCTTCGAGCTTGCGAAGGGCAGGGTAAAGCTGGGCTTCGCCGTACTTAAACATTTCGTCGCTTACCTCGCGGATTCGCTTCGCGATCTCATATCCATATCCGGGTTCGCTTTGGAGTACGCCCAAAACCATTGCCTCAACATCACTTCGAAAGTCCATAAAGTGATTATATATCAAGTTTTAATATATGTCTATTTTTTTTAAGTACTTTTATGATTCTCCAGTCTATGATCTTGTTCCCAAGCGTCTCAAGAGGCGGCAGTAACTGCCGGGGTCGCAATCTCGGCACTTTGGTGAAGTAGTCATATGTTGCGACCTTGGAAGGGACAGGTTCGGCTCTTCCAGGGGTCATTTTGCGCAACTGCGTGGCGCAAAATGACACCCTGGCTACCTTCTGCGATCCTCCGGATCGGCTCATTTAGGATCAGCAGTTAGTCGATACCACCGGCTCGATTTGTTTTCCGAGGTTACAGTGCGTAGCAAACAAAAGTGTCCGACACAGGACCGTGGTCTTGACCAAAGGTCTTTCCGTAACCGCCGCCACTTGCAGCGATGACTAAATATTGTCTACCGTTGACCGAGTAAGTCATCGGTGCTGCAAACGCCGATGCGGGCAGAGGAATCTCACGCAAGACCTTGCCATTTCGACTATCGAATGCCCTAAAAGTCTGGTCGCAGGTTGACCCGATAAAAACAATGTTTCCGGCGGTTGCCAACGGTCCACCCAAGTTCATGGTTCCGGTTTGGGGAATTCCCTGATCGGTCAACTCCTTGTATTCGCCAAGCGTCTTTCGCCAGGCAAATTGACCCGAGTTCAGGTCGATTGCGGTCAGATTTCCCCATGGCGGCTTGACGCCTGGACGCCCCTTAGAATCTTTGAGGAATTCGTAGTTCCCAACGACGGCGGGCATATTATTGGTGTTGACAAATAGGCGGTTGGTACGCGGATCAAACGCCGAGCACGACCACGGTGACCCACCAAAGTAACCGGGAGCCATGATTGTTCCCTTTGCAGATGGCGGCAAGTACTTTTGCCCGAAAGACAACCCTTCGATTCGTTTCATCACGAAGTCATGGTCTTCCTTAGT
>JAYVHY010000193.1:0-4171 GCA_043770615.1 Armatimonadota bacterium
TGAGAACCACAACTTCACGTTGCGTCCAGATCAGCTAGATTATGCACGTCGGTTGCGACACTGGATGGACGTTTATCTTAAGGATGCCAAGCCGGAGGCGTGGGTTACCGAGGGTGTGCCGTTTGTGAAGCAAGCTGGTGGTTAGGTTTGGTTTAGTGAAGTCAATTTTTGATTATGGCGTTCTTGTCATCAAAGACTTGAACGAACATCAACTTGCCGAGTTAGAGGTGTCGGAGGTTCGCGAACTAAAACTGAAGGGAGTTCACGAGGTCTCTGGCCTGCATGACGCTTTGGCTCTGGTTTTGAAGTTTCCGACTTGGTATGGCAAAAATCTTGATGCATTGAATGACTTGTTGACGGATTTGCCCGATGAAGCGAGGATTGTGGTCAAAGTTTCTCGAAAGGAATGGGACGGAATCCAAGGTTCTTACGGTTTTGAAAGTAGTTTCAAATTGGCAACCAAGGGGAGTGGCGGAATTGGATATGGTCGAGGAAAGATCTTGTTGCTGAAAGTATAGTTGTTCGAAAGGAAATGAGAATAGTTGCCAATCATTCCAAAAGCTACTCGGTTTACGCTAGTGCCGCAAGAGGCTTCAATGACTTTATTGTAGGGATCGAATTTGCGGTTGAAGACTTAGTTTCTCGACGGTCTGAAATTCGAACCGTAACAATCGACATCGAGGGATGCATTGAGTCGGAATTGTATTTATTGGAATCTGGCCAATTGGCTGGAATATCAGTGTCTCTTGCCTCGTTTAAGAAAGGCTCATTTCCTGACTTCGATGGAGAAGATACGCATGGTTTACTAGTCCTGGACGAGAGCGACCTGATTGGCATTAAGAGTTGGCCAATTAGATTTGTCGGTGATACTATCTTGATAGGATTCGTTGGAGCCAACATGAAAAGGCTTCATCCTCGATTCGGGGTTTTCGAGAATGAAGGGAAATTCTCTGGATTGGCTCTTCTGAATATCCGTCGGTGGGCAGAAATTTCATAGGTTCGTATTGACTCGCAATTTGAATCTTCAAGTCAAATCACATAAACCAATATTTCCTGCTCCGAGTCAAAAGAGAGGATAATGGTTATGTACTGCACTTACAGTCCGCAAAAGGAATCGCACCTACCGGCATTGTCCGGATGTTCGTTTGAATGACGGCGATTTGGATGCGTGGTTACCGAGGGTGTGCCGTTTGTGAAGCAAGCTGGTGGGTAAGCAAAGATTTGAAAGAAATTGGATTGGGTTTGGCAATTTGGATTGGTTCAAATTTTTTTGGTCCCATCTTAATCTGGATCGTAATCAAAATCGTCTTTTCGACAGCCTTCGTTCAGACCCCGTCTGGCTTCAAAGTTATGGGCTTTAGGCAATTGGGACAGCTTGTTTGGCTGCATGTATGGTTAGGATCGCTCGTCATCATTGTTTCATCCCCATGGATTCCTATTTGGGGCACCTTTGTCGGTCTTGTCGCGGCAACGTTGGTTTGCTCCATCGTATCAAACCGCATGGGACTCCGGGCTAAGCCTTAGAAAAAGCTCTTAACCAAAACCAGCTTAGGATTGAGTGAATTTACGCCGAGGCAATGTGCCCGACTATTATGGTTGGGTCTCTCCTCTCCGTGGCTGGCTTGATACGTACCGTGATCTCGACATCTTGCCCAAGCGCATTTAGAATTCGGAGCAATCGATCCGTCGAAAAGCCGGTCAACTTACCGCTTAGAAGGTTTGAAACCTTTGGCTGATCCAGTCCAATGAGTTCGGCTGTTTGAGCTTGAGTTAATCCCCGCTCTTCGATGACTCGCCTAATTTCAAAAATAAGACCAGACTTTGCTTTCAATTCCGAGGCATCATCTAGCCCGAGGTCAGCGAATACATTTCCACTACTTTCTATCACTTCGATTCCTTTTGATTGCTTAGCCATTCCTTATGTGCCTCCTCTGCCCTCTTAAGTCTTTCCTTTACCAAATTAATATCTTGTGCTGAGGTTGCGATTCCCTTAGTAGATTTCTTTTGAAATGCGTGAAGTACATATATCGCTTCCTCAAATTTCACTGTGTAAACCGCACGGTATGCGTCGCCGTCGAAGCTTTCCACGATTTCCAGCACACTTGCTCCACCAAAACCTTTCAATGGTTTGGCATCCGCGTGCTTTCCGCCGAGTTGAGCTTGGTCAAGCGCGAATCCCACATTTCTACGAACTTCTTCAGGGAACTTCTTCAAGTCTGCAAGGCTAGATCCAACCCATTTGATATCTCGCCTTGCCACCACAACACTATACCAAAAATGGCATAATGTGGTTCACTTGAGCCAACCTTAAAAGAAACTAATGACCGAATCACACACGTGTTGGACTTGTTCCGGTGTCAGGTGCGGATGAATTGGAAGACTGAGGCACTGCTTCGAGACTTCTTCAGTCGCAGGTAGTGCCCAAGAAGGCGTAAACGCCACATACGGCGTATGGTGGTGGATTGGCACCGGATAGTAGATCATGGACGGAACGCCAAGACCTTTGAGGTGCTCTTGGAGTTCGTCGCGCCGGGTGGTCGTTACGGTGAACTGGTGGAAAGTGTGATTATTCCCCGGTGAGGTGACTGGTAGAACCAGGTCACTAATTCCGCTGAGCTCATCAAAATACTTCTTGGCGGTGACAAGCTTTTTTGCGCCCCATTCTCCCAGTTTGGTCATCTTTACCGTGAGTACGGCGGCTTGGATCTCGTCAAGGCGTCCGGTGTAGCCGAGGTGATCGTAATAGTATCGTTCCCGCCCCATCCCATGGACTCGGATTGAGCGGCAAACTTCGTTGGTCTCGTCGTCGTTAGTGGTGATCATTCCACCGTCACCGGCGGCTCCGAGGTTCTTGGTGACATAAAAACTGTATCCAGCCGAGATTCCGAAGTTACCAGCTGGTGTGCCGTTGTAGGACGACTCGACGGCTTGGGCGGCGTCTTCGAGAACAATTAGTCCGTGCCTTTTGGCGATTTCGTTGATACGAACAACATCAAAAAGCTGACCGAAAAGGTGGATTGGAAGGATTGCCTTAGTTTTTGAGGTGATCGCGGCTTCAATCTTTTCTGGATCGAGCATGAAGGTTGCCGGATCAATGTCAACGAATACGGGAGTCGCGCCAGTCTGAACAATGGTCTCGACGCTTGCAACGAAGGTGAAAGCGGTGGTGATGACTTCGTCGCCACGACCAATCCCCGCGGCATCCATCATGATTCGCAAGGCGTCCGTCCCGCTATGGACTGCAATGGCGTGTTTTACGTTATGAAGTTTGGCGAATGCCGCTTCGAATGCCTTGTTGTGAGAACCCAAGACGTAATTCCCACTAGAAATTACGTCATGAACTACTGCGTCAAGCTCAGTTGCCAGGTCCTTGTATTGAGCCTGAATGTCATAAAAAGGAACCTGCATGATAATGTAGATTCATTTTGACACTTTTTTCTTAACCTAAGTTTGAGTGTTGCATGGAGGTCTATCGTCGAAGTTTCTTGAGCCTCAACAAAGCGATATTCTAAATAGATCATTGGCGCGGACTTTGCGCCCGATTGAATATCGACATTGCTGAGGCATCAATTCTGGGCAGCCCAACACCATTTTGTTGGTTGGACATGTTTTCTTAGCCTAAACTTGAAATCTTGACTGGGGCTCCACCGAGCTCCATTGACTTCCATGCGGCTTCAGTGAGACGAATGACTTCGAGACCACATTCGAATGGTGATTCGCAGTCAATGCCCTTGGTAATGCAGTCCACGAAATGTTGATCGGGCGTGATTCCTCCTGAGATCTCTTCGTACACCACCCGATCTCTCGCAAGATTTCGCACGGTCAGCTTGCCGCCTCGAACAAAGAACCCAAGTTTGGTGCCCATGATCGTCATGTCTTCGTGCCAGTTGGTGGCGTCGCCAATGATGGAAATTGTGCCGACCGCGCCGTTGCTAAATCGGATAGCAAGGGCCGAGTCGATGTCAACTTCAGTGCCTCGGTTGTCGCCAATCGCGGAAACTGTCTCGGCTTTTAATCCGGTCGTGTGGAGAATAATGTCTACAAAGTGGGAGCCGGTGTCGTTGAGCTGACCGCCACCGCTTAGGCCCGGAATTTGGCGCCATGTGCCTTTGCACGCTATCTTCCACTCTTGACAGTTAAGTCCAGCAATGAATTGGATTTCTCCGGCTTC
>JAYVHY010000194.1:0-4130 GCA_043770615.1 Armatimonadota bacterium
TCCAGTCACGGTCTCCTTTCCATGTACCAAAAAGACTCCGATCCTTACTACATCCACCGAGAATGAGGACCAGTCCGAAAGATATACTGATACCAATGCTCGCTTTCACACCTGAAGTCTACACCTCAATGGGTCTCAACGATAGCGAATACCAACTCATAACCGAACTCCTAGGGCGAACTCCTAGCTATACCGAGCTTGGCATGTTTGCAGTGATGTGGTCCGAGCACTGTGGGTACAAGTACAGCCGTCCAGTCCTTTCTAGGTTCAAAAAATACAAGGAAGCGATTGAAGGAAGTGGACTAGAAAATGCAGGAGTAGTGGCATTTGGCGATGGCTACGGGATAACGATGAAGGTTGAATCCCACAATCACCCATCGTATGTCGAACCATATCAAGGTGCAGCAACCGGGGTTGGCGGAATCATTCGTGACATCCTCACCATGGGAGCTCGCCCTATTGCATTGCTTAACTCACTGAGATTTGGTCCGCTTGAAGATGGCTCCGCGCCCGATGAAGTTGTCAAGAAGAACCGGTACATTTTTGAACACGTCGTTGAAGGCATTGCCGGCTACGGCAACTGTGTCGGAGTGCCTACCGTCGGCGGTGAAGTCAACTTTCATCCGAACTACTCAGGAAATCCTCTGGTTAACGCGATGTGCGTTGGGATTCTCAAATTAGATGAAGTCACAACCGCGGCGGCAAGCGGAATTGGCAATTCCGTTATATATCTAGGATCCTCAACCGGTAGGGATGGAATCCACGGAGCGACCTTCGCCTCCGAGTCCTTTGGTGAGGATAGCGATGCTAAACGACCAAACGTGCAAATTGGCGACCCGTTTGCCGAGAAGCAATTGATTGAAGCGACCCTCGAAGCCCTGCAAACCGGAGCCGTTGTCGCAATTCAAGACATGGGAGCCGCCGGGCTTACTTGTTCCACGATCGAAATGGCATCTCAGGGTTCGGTTGGGATGTCGGTAAACCTCGACCTCGTTCCCATTCGAGAGAGCGACATGACTGGTTACGAAATGATGCTAAGCGAGAGTCAGGAGCGAATGTTGGCGATTACGTTGCCTGAGCGAGCCCACGAAGTGATCAACGTTTTCAAGAAGTGGGGAATCCACGCGGTGGTCATTGGATCGGTTACCGACAATGGGTTAGTTACCGTGACCCGCCAAGGCGAAGTTATTGCTAATGTTGATCCGAAGCTCCTTACTGATCATTGCCCGGTCTATCACAGTGCGCAAACCGTACCCGAGTACTTTATAAAGGCAAGTGGATTTGATCCAATCAAGTTGCCGACAACCGATCCGCAAACCGATCTTCTCAAGCTATTGTCCAGTCCTGACATAACTTCCAAGCGATATGTGTTTGAGCAATACGATCAGCAAGTTCAAACCCAGACGGTTAACCGGGCCGGTGCGGCTGACGCAGCAACCATTGCCCCTGCCGGTTTAGACCGAGCTTTCTCGGTAAAGATCGATGGCAATTCGCGATGGACTAGGCAGCATCCACGAAGAGGCGGTCAATTAGCAGTTGTTGAAGCGGCAAGAAATGTTGCATGCACTGGGGCAAAGCCCACGGCCGTAACCGATGGTCTCAATTTTGGCAATCCTCAACAACCACATGTCTATTGGCAGTTTGCTGAAGCCGTTGAAGGAATTGCTGAAGCAAGCGAAGTTCTCGAAACTCCAGTGATCAGTGGAAACGTTAGTTTCTATAACGAAAGTGATTTGGGCGAAATTCCGCCAACTCCGATGATCGGCATGCTTGGCATTCTTGACTCGGCCAGTGACGCGATCGGAATGTCCGTGTCACCGGGTCAAACCCTCATCAAGCTCTCTGCTGGTATTGAAATTTCCAGCCATCGGGGTCTTGGAGCAAGTTCGTATCTACAGGTCATCCACGGCATTGAGGACGGATATCCCGAAGCCCCGAACCTCAGTGCTGAAAAGAACCTTTGTTCTTTACTGTACAACCTAGCAAAACAAGGAATCATTTCTGGTGCCCACGATGTAAGCGACGGCGGAATTGCGGTTTGCTTAGCGGAAATGTTTCTGGCTTCCTCTTGTGGCTTAAGTGTCTCGACTGATCTTGGAGAATATGCTTTTGCGGAAATCCCCGGTGATGTAGTCGTTAGTGCGACAGACCCCGAATTAGTACGAGAGTTAGCTGGTCCGTTTGGAATTCAGGTACAAAGGCTTGGTTTGGCTACCGAAAACGGCCAATTGGAACTAAAGATCAACGGAAAGGATCATATTTGGAGCGAGGAAATACTTCGTGGCGCCTATGAGGGCACTTTTGCCGCCTTGCTAAAGTAGCTTGGATTGAGTTGAATGGCATAGAATATGAATACAAAGGATTTGAGATGAAAATAGCGATGCGATTTTACGTAGCAGCTCTGCTGGCAATCGCGGTGACTACCGCATTTGCTCAGGGAACTGATGACAATGCATTTAAGCAACGGGTTGCTGATGCCGCCGGAAAATACAAGTCCGGTAACTCGATTGGCGCCTTGTCGGACTTTATGACCCTTTATGGTCAAAATGCGAAGGACTCCGATGTGAATTCATGGATTGGATTCCTCCACCTTCGAAACAAAGAAGCCAAGAAAGCCATTCCGTTTCTAGAGCAGGCAAGAGCCCTCAAGCCAAAAGATCTTGAAGTCCTCAACAATTTAGGAAATGCCTACTTGATGGCCGGTCAGAGCTCAAGAGCAATGGCAACCTATAAGGAACTCATAGCCCTTGATGGTGGACGATTCCAAGCTTATTACAACATTGGCAACATTCAACTTGAAGACCAAAAGTATGCGGCAGCCGAAGAAAGCTTTATGATGGCGCTCAAACTTCAGCGAGACTCGGCTCAGGTAGTTAACAATCTTGCGGTAGCCCAAGAGTGGCAAGGAAAAGGCCCGGCTTCGATGGCAAACTTTAAGAAAGCTTCGGATTTGATGCCAAAGGATCCAACTTACGCTCGAAATGCGGGAGCAAGTGCTTACAAGGCAAAAGACTATGCGATGGCAATTGCTTACTTTGAGCGAGCCATGAACAACAAGAATCGAGACTCAAAACTCATTCTTGCCCTCGGTGATTGCTACGGAAAAACCGGTCGATCAAAAGATATGACCGAACTTTATGACAAGTATCGAGATGCTTTTGACGGTGACTATAAGTACTTTTTCAACGTCGGGGTGATGAAGAAGAAGTCAGGCGACCTTGATGGTGCCGAAGGCGCATTTCGATCAGCAAACTCGATCAACGGAAAGGATACTGATACTCTGAATAACCTCGGAGTTGTGTTATTCGAAAAGCGAAACTTTACCGATGCTCGAGATATGTTTCAGAAGCTGGTTGACATGGACCCGTCTTTGAAAAACAAGCGCAACTTAGCCGCCGCGGCTTCTCGTTGTGGCGACTTCAAGACTGCCATGCCAATTTGGTCAGAAATTCTACAAAAGGACGCAAGTGACCACGAAGTACGACTGTTGTTGGCCGACGCGCTTTACGATTCTGGCGATGCTAAATCCGCACTTGGAATGTATACCGCGATCAACAAAGCGAAGCCCGGTAGTGCCGCAGCTTTGGACGGAATCGGTCGATGCCATTTGAAAAATAACAGCTACGCAGCTGCCGAAGCTTCACTAAGAAGTGCAATAAAGGCAGATAAGTCATTCGTACCAGCGTACAATAATCTTGCCATAGTACTTGAGAAGATGAACAAGCGCACAGAAGCGATTTCACTCCTCGAAACCGCTATGAGTATGGATGGAAATAATGCCGACGTTCAGAGAAATCTCAAACGAATGCGTTCAGCTGGATAATTGCGAGTAGCTCTCGTTGTAAATTTGCATCGCGCAGATGCCATCGAAGCCGCCCAATGGGCGGCTCGATGGCTTTTTGAGCATGGTCAGGCAACCGTTGTTGGCGAAGAGTCCATTGCCCAAACTCTTGGCATAGAGTCCGCGTCAACTGCCGAGATTGCCCAATCCAACTTGGTCATCGCGTTTGGCGGTGATGGAACGATCATTCGCGCCGCCCATATTTGTTCCGAAATTGGAACCCCAATTCTCGGAGTCCACTTCGGTCGATTTGGTTTCGTTACTCAATGCACGCCAGACGAAATAGGCT
>JAYVHY010000195.1:0-4124 GCA_043770615.1 Armatimonadota bacterium
TACCAAAGAACTGGTCATCGAGGCTTTCCAGAAGTCCTCCGAACAAATCATCAAAACCGCCGAAGGGTTTTCAGAAGAGGAATATACGACTCCATTCACTACCGGCGAAGGCGAAACGACCAGATTCGAACGGATCCGATTTGCAACGCTGCACCTTTGGTACCACAGTGGTCAACTCAATTACATTCAGACCCTGATGGGCGACGATGGCTGGAACTGGAAGTAGCAAATGCTAAATGGTAGGCTCAACCAATATGACTGCCATCGGTAACACTCCGCTTATTCAGTTGAAAGTTCTCCCCGGATCAGATGACGCCGAGGTATGGGTCAAGTGGGAGGGTGCCAACCCAACCGGAAGCATGAAGGATCGCATGGCACTCAGCATGATCCTCGGTGCCGAGGCGACCGGAATGCTTAAACCGGGTGGTACGGTCATGGATTACACTGGCGGAAGCACGGGAAGCTCCCTCGCCATGGTTTGTGCCACTCGAGGCTACAAAGCCCACTTCGTCTCGTCTGACGCTTTCGCTGAGAGCAAGCTCAACACGATGCCAGCATTTGGCGCAATCCTTGACATTCTGCCTAGCGTTAATCGACAAATCACTCCAGAACTCTTTGATCGATGTTTTGCTCGCGTCAATGAACTAAACCCGGATATTTCTACACTGACCAGTTCAACAACCCAGACAATCGACGAGCCTATCACGCAATGGCACAAGAAATCTTAGAGGCTCTAAATGGCAGAATAGATGAGTTTGTCGCTGGTGTTGGCACGGGCGGTTGTTTCTCAGGCAACACCGAGTACTTCAAGGAACATATGCCTCAAACCAAGTGCTATGCCATCGAGCCTATGAATTCCCAGCCGCTCGCCGGAAAAGGGAAGACCGGTGGGCACCGATTAGAGGGCATGGGCTCCGGAATCATTCCCGGCGGTTGCCGGATCGATCTTGCCGACGGATTTATCCCGGTAACCGACGAAGACGCTGTCAATACCGCCAGACTTCTCGCCACACAAGAAGGTATTTTTGGTGGCACATCCTCAGGCGCAAATGTCTATGTCGCTCTGCAAAGAGCAAAGGAACTAGGTCGAGGAAAACGAATTGTCACCGTTGTTTGTGACTCCGGTCTCAAATACCTTGATGGAGAACTGTATAAATAAAATGAGCCAGCCCAAATTGGACTGGCTCGAGATTTATCGAACCTTAGTTAGTTCGTAACTGGGTTGCCAGCAGAGTCGACAATCGTTCCGCCGCCGCCACCATAGTTTCGTGTTCCCCACATAAAGCCCTTAGGATTAAGTGTGGAGCTCAGCTTTGCATTCTTTGCGTGGGTATCCGCAAATGCATAGTTCGAGTTTCCAGCGATGAGGTCATTGCTGTTCTTGTTGAACCGGCTAGGCTGAGTGTAAGCCAAGTGCGAGAACGTGTGCGGAGTTCCCAAGGCAGTTGCCTTACAACCGACCAAAGCACCACGTGCCAAATCTTCGGTGATTGCGTAGTAGCTTGCCGCTCCAACGTCTCCACCGCCACTTGTTGCAACTTCACCAACGTATCGTCCAGCTGCAGTCAGCGTATTCATGAACGCGTTGGTCGAACGGTGTGACTTGAATGCTGTGCCTGAAGCACCAGATGAGTCGCCAATGCACTGAACAACATCAGTCAAAGGAGCGAGAAGAATGGTTCCTGCTGTCGAGTCAACCGCAGTTGCACTTACAACAGTGGAAGGGTCAATCGTTCGTCGCTTGCGTGGCATGATCGCCGCATTCGCCGTATAGCTGAGTCGTGGGGCTTGGTTGTCTTGGACCGGGTTCTGTGAGCCTTGTCCACCTGGTGCGCCATATCCACCATTGTTGCCAACGTAGTTTGTTGGAGCAAGACCACCCACCAAATCGGTTGGAGAGACAAAGATTTGCAAGTTCTTCACATAAGGCATGATCATTCCTGACCAGTGTGTGTATCCGCCGACTGCGCTATTGTCGTTGTTGTAGAAGTAAGCCATCGGATAGACATCATCATTGTCAGCTAGGTAAATAGCCATTGACGTGCCAATTTGCTTAACGTTAGAAAGGGCTGCGGTCTTCTTTGCCGCTTCTTTTGCCTGAGCAAAAACCGGGAAGAGGATAGCTGCCAAAATGGCGATAATCGCGATAACTACTAGGAGTTCGATGAGGGTAAATGCCTTTTTCATGGGGTGATCACCGGGAAGGAATCTAGAACTCCATCCGACTAAAGTAGTGTGGATTTTGGTCCCAGGACTTAACCGTCAGTTAACCAATCGTTAATCCAACCTTATCTATGTTAAGAAGTCGTACCTGAATCCAAATGGCGCGTCAAAACGTACTATAAGGCATACGAATGGAACACACATCAGCACTTGTTGAGTGCCAGACCCCTCGCGTCGCGAGATGCTTCTCTGAGGTCCCTGCGAAGCAGATGCCACAAGGGCATCTGAGCGCGAGGGCTAGAGAAGCCAATGAGCCAAATCCACAGAACAAATCTAAACCGTTTGGAGAATTAGAGGAACGAAGTTCCCAGAGAGTCGATCGAACGAAGTGAGTAAATTAAGTTGGCGACATCGAAATCCCTATGGGTCACAAAACGAAGGGATTACCCGAAGAAACCTCACAATAAACTAAACCAATGGAACACACATCAGCACTCACGGCAATCTTTGTCGCCTTTATTGCTGCTGTGATTGGTGGCGAAATTGCCATGCGCCTCAAAATGCCATCCGTCGTTGGACAAATCTTCGGCGGAATCATCATTGGCAAGTCAGTGCTCAATTGGATCGCCCCCGAATCGACCCCCATTATCATTGAACTTGGAGAGCTTGGCGCAGCATTTTTGCTGTTCAGCGTCGGGCTAGAAACTCCGTTTGCCAAGATTGGTAAGGTCGGAAAAGAGGCCCTCATCGTTGCGGTGCTTGGCGTCATCGTTCCGTTCATTGTGGGTTTCGGCTGGGCGCACTTGTCGGGCTTACCAAACGCCGAGTCAATCTTTGTCGCTACTGCCTTTATCGCTACCAGTGCGGGTATCACTGCCAAAGTCCTGCAAGAGCTAGGGGTCATCGACAAAAAGTACAGCCAAGTGATCCTTGGCGCGGCGGTCATCGACGATGTTCTTGCGATGCTCGTTCTTTCGGTTGTTTCATCGCTTTCGACTGGGAAAGGGGTCAATCCCCTGGCAATTGGTCTGGTCATTGTTCAATCTCTTGGCTTTATCTTCATCATGGCGACTGTTGGTCGACGCTTGGCAAAGACTCGCGGGCAAATGCTCAATAAGCCTCTTAGCCCCCTGTCCCCATGGTCACTCTCCATTGCTCTTTGCATCGGCGTCGCGGTTCTCTCCAACATGTTGGGTCTCGCCGCCATCATCGGCGCATTCCTGGTAGGAATGGTGCTTGCCGAGACCGACTATCGTGATTGGATTCACGAAAAGGTCATTGACCTCAACGAGTTCATCGTCCCATTCTTCTTCATCTCCGCCGGGCTCAGCGTCGATATCATGGCGTTTAAGAATCTTCCTGCCATCGGAAGCCTGTTACTAATCTCGGTGTTGGCTATCCTTGGCAAATTCGTTGGCGCTTGGTTGGGTGCAAAGGAAGATCGGATGATGGTTGGCGTCGGCATGGTTCCTCGTGGCGAAGTTGGAATCATCATCGCTGGTCTCGGTTTCCAATTCAAGGTCATCGGCAAAGATATCTACTCGCTTTTGGTTGGCATGTCGCTGATCACGTCAATTGTCGCCGCTCCGGTGATGAAACTGTTGGTGAAGCGCGAGGCAAAGAAGCAGGGAAGCTAGGTAGCTCTGGAGAGCCTGGGTGTCTCGCCCGATAAGGCGAGCGCTTACCCACATTTAGTGATTCACATAGTGTAGACGTGTGTCTACATTATATGCTATAATTTAAACGTAAGACTCGTGAAACTGACGCACCTTGTTTGGTCCATATCTTCCAAAGAGTCCTCATCGAACAAGCAAAAGCGACTTCAAAGAATCCAAATGACCTTGAAGCTTTGAAACGCGGAATGCTCATGGACGGCAGGATATAGCTGGGCCATTGTGTCGAACTGAAGAAAAGCTTGTAGCTCGCTACCTCAGCAGCAACGGACAATTGAACCTAACAAT
>JAYVHY010000196.1:0-4118 GCA_043770615.1 Armatimonadota bacterium
GGGCTCTTCCCTGATTGTGTAAAGTATCGTCGAATTTTCATGTCTCTTCCTGAGTTCCCCTGTTTATGATATAAGTTCTTTTTGTAGGTGCTTGAATGGCGTGAGCGCTTCCTCGGTTTGGACGCGTTCTACCATCTCGGCGAAGTCTGCAACGGTTTCAAATTCTTGATAAACCGATGCAAAACGGACGTAGGCGACGGTGTCGATCGTAGCAAGTTCGCGCATGACACTTCTGCCGATCTGCTTGGTGCTGACCTCGTCGTCGAATCTTTGATAGAGTTCGTCTTCGATGCGGCTCGCAGCCTGGGCCATGGTTTCGACCGATACCGGTCGCTTTCCGCAGGCGAGGCGCATGGAGTCGAAGACTTTTTCTCGGTTGAAGTCGCACCGGCTGCCGTCTCGTTTGATGACGAACAGTCGAGCACGCTCGAACCGCTCCCAAGTAGTAAATCGTTTGACACATTTAACACACTCTCTTCGGCGTCGAATAGACTCACCATCGGTTCCTGGACGTGAATCCAGTACCTTTAAGTCGTCATTTCCGCAGAAGGGGCAGTGCATATTATTGGTCGTTTTACCACTACATATAGGGGTTGTATGATTATGTCACCACAACCCCTAGATGTACAGATGTATTTTTACCACGATTTGTCCCATTTTATGCGCATCCTTTTCCACAGGTTATCCGTCCGGGTTCAATCGCCGTTTGAGAATGGGTTCAATTAAGGTTGCGTTATGGTTTTCCGACCTCAATACCTCCGAAGGGGCAGTACAGATCAGCCCACTGGACTACCGATTACTCCTCACTTGTGGGAACTCTTCGGAAGTATTGCCTTCTAAACTACCGACGAGTCTAGCCCCGAAGGGGTGAGATTCCTCAGCCCAGTCTGACGAGCCTTGCGAGGAGGGCTGGGTAGAAGGGGTGTAAACCATGCGGCCCGTAGGGCAGCGATTCGTTCCCTAATCCCAGACATACCTCTCATCAATCGGTATCCCATGCTCTTCCATCAATTGACGAAATTCGTCTTTGAAATCGACAACTTCATGGTGATTTCGCTGATTTGCGATATACGCGACGACTCCATCCGTCTCTAAATGATCAACGCTAAAGGCCGCATATCCTAGTTGCCAAGCAAAATCGACCTGCTTGGATTTCATCCACCTGGAAGAAGAAGACTTTATTTTCTCGACGGTTTTTGCAATCGTTACCGTCCGTGACAATCCAAATAGCATATGGACATGATCATCAAAACCGCCGATCTTGATTGGGACATTCCCGTCGGCCTTCAGGGCGTTCACAAGATATCCATATAGTTCCGCTTCAATGGGTTCGATAATCCAGGGAACGCGACCCTTGGTGCTAAAAATGAGGTGAACGATGATGCGAGATAGTGATTGAGGCATAGTTGATTTGTAGAACGAAGCGCTGCCCTTCAGGCCGCAAAAGAGTCAGACCCTAACCCAGCCCTCCCTGGGAACTCCGTTCCTCTGGTCAGACTGGGCTGAGGGATCTCACCCCTTCGGGGCTCTTAAAAAATCGCTCCTTCTTTCTCCATGTGACGTAGTATATACAAACAACTAGACGAGTGTCTAGTATAATATTGCTATTCCACAAAATTCGGCGCACCTAATTGCGAGCAAAAGAGTCTCCCGGTCGGCCCCGAAACCTTTGCGTACTTTTTTCAACATCCCCGCTTTTTGAACCTTGAGAGTAGAATCGTCGGAATTCGTCTCTTCCATAAGGTTCCTGAAAGGCTTCCCCGGCTATGCTCTTCAGGGCTCTGGACCTACCCCCTGAGCTATAATCTCATAGAGCGAACAACGGCGTCCGCGCGAAACCCTTATGCGCTTAACGGACGACCTACGAATTACCGATGCCCGGCCAATGATTCCGCCGGCGATTTTGCTTGAAGAGCATCCATTATCTGATCAGGCGTCCGAAGTCGTGGATAAAGCTCGCCACGCAATTGCCGATGTTTTGCACGGGCGTGACCCACGTTTAGTAGTCGTTGTTGGGCCGTGCTCGGTTCACGATCCGGCAAGTTCGTTGGAATATGCGGCTAAGCTCTCTCCGGTTGCATCACGACTTGAGGATAAGTTAGTAATGGTGATGCGGGCTTATTTCGAGAAGCCACGCACCAGCGTGGGTTGGAAAGGGTTCATCAACGACCCCGACCTCAACGAGAGCTACAACATTAACAAAGGCTTGCGTGGGGCAAGAAAGCTTTTGCTTGAGATTAACGAGATGGGTTTGCCAACTGCATCAGAATTTCTTGACTTGCAGATTCCTCAACATGTCGCGGATGTCACGAGTTGGGTTGCGATCGGGGCTAGAACCACCGAGAGTCAGGTGCATAGGGAGCTCGCCAGCGGGCTGTCGATGCCAGTTGGGTTTAAGAACACCACCGAAGGGAACGTCCAACGCGCGGTTGAGGCGGTCATCGCTGCGGAGCAGTCGCACTGGTTTCCTTCGATTACCAAACAGGGAGTTTCGTCGTTGTTTAAGACCAGGGGTAACGAGGATTGCCACATCATTTTGCGAGGCGGAACCCAAACTGGCGCGAACTATTCGGCAGTTCACGTTCAAAAAGCCGTTGCATTGCTGAAGAAGAATGGTTTAGCACCGAAGGTCATGATCGATTGCAGCCACGGGAACAGCAACAAAGATCATCGGAATCAGCGATTGGTGGTTGAGGACATTTGCGCTCAGATGGCGTCTCCTGATCACGGGATCATGGGAGTGATGATCGAGAGCCACTTGGTCGAAGGGAGGCAAAGCATCTCCGAGAACATGGTGTATGGACAGAGCGTAACTGATGCGTGCATCTCGTTTGACGATACAGTTGGGCTGTTGGAAATGTTGGCCAGCGCGGTGAAGTAAGTAAGGTTTGGTGTCGAAACTGGCACTATTTTGGCCCCGGACCTAAAACAAGTTATGCACATTATCTACTCGTCCCGCGCCTATGCGTTCTGATTTAACCCAAAGATATCGGTCGGCTACGAAAAACGATAGACTATTGCCATGACCGCCCAAGCGTTTATGGCTGACCACATCGAGAAGATGGGCCAATCAATGGTTCATTTCCTTTCAACTACCGATCCTGACTTATTAGGTACCAAGTTAGAAACCAAGGGTGCCGAGCCAGCGCGATCCATCTTTGAGTTGGTTGGCGAGTGCGCAATGGCAAATCGTTACTTTGCCGCATTGCTGAACGGCCAGGAGTCCAAGCGTCCTCCTGCGGTTGAAATTTCTGACCTCAATGCGGCTCAGGATGAAATCGTTGCCAGTAGTCAAGTGTTAGCAGATACGGTTCGGAATGCTTCAGACGAAGTATTTGAGACCGAATTCACCAGCTGGCGAGGTCAAGTAAAGGGCAAAATGCTGATGATGGGTGCCTACCGAAACATGGCGTACCACTCGGGGCAAGTCAACTTCATTCAAATTCTCGAAGGTGATCACGAGTTTCACATGCCTCCGACTTGGTTGAACTAGGCGGTTTCCACCATGACACCGGTAGCGCGAATCAAGCGAATACGGATCCTCATTGTTGGCTTCATCGTTGGTCTTGCGTTGTCAGGAATCACTGCCTTTCCTCTGACATGGGAACTGGGGATTTTGGTTGAGAAGTTCGGACAGGGTTCTGGAGGTTTGGCAACTTGGCTAAGAACTGTACAGCAGGGACTTACCGAAACTGATGCCAAATATCCTTTCATTGCTTACGGTACCGACTGGCTCGCCTTTGGTCATTTGGTGATTGCCACCGCGTTCATCGGCCCCCTTAAGGATCCAGTTCGGAACAAGTGGATCATCGAGTGGGGCATGATCGCCTGCGTCGCGGTTCCATTTCTGGCTTTGATCGCCGGTCCAATCCGGGGGATCCCTTTTGGCTGGAGACTGATCGATTGCTCGTTTGGGGTGGTTGGTTTTTTTCCTTTGTGGTTTGTGAGAAAGGAAATTATTGCCCTCGAAAGTCACCCTTGATCACGATCTTGAAGGGACGACTTTAGCTTTATCTGCAAAAAACCTGACAAAAATGCTAGGTTTGCCCTAAAGAGAACATGGAAACCTGGTCAATATAACAGTGAGCGAGTAGGCTCACGAGGTTAGTTTGAATGCC
>JAYVHY010000197.1:0-22386 GCA_043770615.1 Armatimonadota bacterium
AAAGCTCTTATCTTTATCGAGAGTTTCAACCGATTTTTGCAGGAACTCAATTTCCGGTTTGTTTGGATCCAAGCTCAATTTCAAGAGATTTGCATAAGCCTGAATAAGCTGGTCTTTCGGATAATCTAGCTTGAGTAGCGTCACCAACTTTTGTTGCTCGGCTCTCCCATCGGACAATCTTTGAAGTAGAGCATCAAATGTTGGAAGGAGGGTGTCTCGTGAACTTGAGTGATAGAGATTCCATATCGCCTTTAGAAATCTCGTTTCTCCAACTGCAGCAACTCGACCGTGTATGATTGCCAAGTCATCGTAAAGTGAATTGGGATCATCAAGGTTATTTTTTTGAAGAACTGAATTGAGTTCATAACTGAAGCCAAGGTGTTGGCACGCCAAAACATAATCGTAGAGCGGGCGTGAGGCAAGCGCTCCAAAGCTTTGAAGAACGCGCAAAACAGCCAGGACGTCCGCCTCGCGACCAATTTTGTTCAAATATGATGCCTGCATTGCCATCGCATCCTTGTACTGCTGGGGGCTAAACGAACCAATCCCATACTCTTCCTTGTAAGCCTTTAGCATCAAGGAGAGTTCTTCTTTTTTGGGTGGAAAAGTGGCCAGAACAACTTCTTGCTCTTTCTCCGCAAATATCGAAGGCTTTTGAGCATTATCGCCGTAGTCATGGCGGGTGTACTCCTCGACGCTATTTGCAACGCCGACTCCCAGCTTGGAGAGAAGCATCGCGCCAAGGGCAGGATCAACCGCTGACTTCTTTTGGATTGCCCGGTTGAGGAAATAGGTGAAAGTTCCGTGTCCAAGGCTTGGTGCCTCGTAAGACTTCATGCCAGGAGAGCAACCAAGCAGAATTCCGATGTTCGTTTTCTTTCCTAGTTCGATTAGATTTCGTCCAAAAGGGTTCTTTTCGCCGGCTCGACAGGCATCGGAAATGACCACGACATTACGAAGTTTCTTTTTAGTGAGTCTCTCCAGGATTTCTGTGACGGATATTCCTTTTTGGCTCGCTTCGGCGGCAGACGCATCGTTTGGCATCCAATAGTCCCCGGTCGGAAGTCCGATGCCATGTCCCGAAAAGTAAACAATGAAGAGATCGCCGGAATCCAGGGCAGATTGAGAGAGAAAGGAGTCTAGAGCCTTACGAACATTGACCGCATTCGGAGTTTCATAACCCACTTGATCCGCAAGAATTGATACCGAATCACTTGGGAATCCCAATTCAGACTTCAATGTGTTGGCGAATGAAATACAATCCTTCGCTCCGAAATTGAGCTTGCCCAGCGAGGCGTAGTTACTGACGCCAATGCAAATCGCCCATTTCTTGGGCTGCATCTCCGGAATCTGTATCGCCTCTTCTTTTTCCGTAACTTGAGCAATCGAAGGGCTTATTCCGGCCAAGAACACCAACAAAACAAAAAACAGTCTCTTCATTCGATCCCGTTAGAAGACGTTCGGAAACTAGGTTCGGGACTAAAAAATTCAGGCTCCCTCATGGTTTCGAGAAAAATTGACTATTCCAGGCAATTTCTTACCAGGCTACGGCACACTATTTTGAACTTGGGAGTACCATATTCTTGTGGTTCAACGGAGAATAAAGTGTTTCTAAAACGGTTTTATGACGAGCAACTCGCTCATGCCAGCTACTTGGTTGGATGCTACGTTTCTGGCGAAGCGATTGTCATTGACCCGAGCCGAAACATCCAGCAATACATCCAAGCGGCTACGGACGAAGCAATGCGCATTGTTGCCGTGACTGAAACTCACATCCACGCTGACTTCCTATCCGGGAGTAGGGAACTCGCCCAAACCGCCGGTGCCACTCTCTATCTTTCCGATGAAGGCGACGCCGAATGGAAATATCAGTACGTCAACAATCCAAACATTAAGTTGGTCAAACATGGCGATGTGATCATGCTAGGCAACATAAAGTTAGACATTTGGCACACGCCGGGTCATACGCCTGAGCACATTTCGTTTGTCGTAACCGACGGTGCCGAGTCAACTGAACCGCTTGGAGCTTTTACGGGAGACTTTATCTTTGTCGGCGATGTTGGTCGGCCAGACTTACTAGATCGAGTTGCTGGTTTCAAAGACACGATGGAGAAAGGTGCGCGTGTCCTTTACCAAAGCTTGCAAAGATTTGTCTCGGCAATGCCAGATCATCTTTTGATCATGCCCGCCCACGGAGCTGGATCTGCGTGCGGCAAAGCCCTCGGCGGTGTGCCGTTTAGTGTTCTGGGCTATCAAAAGTCCGTCAATTGGGCACTTCGTTGTAAAACCGAGCAAGAGTTTGTTGATGGAGTGCTGAGCGGGCAACCCGAGCCGCCGTTCTACTTCAAAGAAATGAAGCGAATGAACAAAATGGGACCGGCTATATTGGGATCACTGAAGACTCCGTCGAAGTTGTCCGCCACGATCCTTAGGAACTCAACCTCATTTCTTATTGATATTCGACCTGCAACCGCGCTTCGAAATGGATTCTATCCCGGCTCGATCGGAGTTGCCTCTTGTCGACTATGCCGAAGCTTCGCGACCTGGACCGGTTGGCATGCTCCCTATGATCGGGATATCGTCATCATTGCCAACACGGAGGAAGATGTGATTGTCGCAACTCGTTCAATGGAAGCAATTGGATTGGATCGAGTAACTGGCTGGGTTCAATTTGACGACATTCCCGCCGACCAAGTCGAGCCTATCAATCTTATTTCGGTTGAAGATGCGATGGGACGAAGTGCGATTGGGGAAGTAAACATCCTCGATGTTCGAGGGCGAAGTGAATACGAAGCGGGCCATATTCCTGGCGTAACCTGGATTCCGTTTGGCTATCTCGAAGGTCGTCTAAGCGAAGTCCCCAAAGACAAACCGCTTGTGATCCATTGCGCTGGGGGTAACCGGTCACCCATCGCCTACACCGTCCTCCGCAAGCATGGATTGCAAAACCTGTTCGAAATGAACTCGGGGTACAAGGGTTACCAGGCAACAGACGGGAAAGTTGAGAAAGGGGTTTTGGTCGGAGCCTAATTGAAAAAAGCAGTCATCAACTTGCGTTGATGACTGCCACCTGTTAACGGAAGACCAGTCTACTCTTCTGTTGCTTCTGTTGTCTCTTCGACTTCCGCCCCGCCTTCTTCGCCCTCGACGTCCCCGTCATCGGTGCCTTTCACGATTCGAGCAATGGATGCGACTTGATCGCCGCCGCTAAGGTTAACCAATCGAACGCCTTGGGCAACTCGTCCGGTTGCCCGGATTTCCTTGATTCGCATTCGAATGCCCTTGCCCTTCACGGACATAAGGAGCAACTTATCGTCATCTTCAACAACTTCTGCGCCAACAACCAAACCAGTCTTTTCAGTGCAATTCATGGTGAGGATGCCTGATCCGCCTCGACTCTGGACACGATACTCTTCAAGCTTGGTTCGTTTGCCATATCCGTTTTCGGATACAACGAGCAAGGACATAGTCTCGTCAACGACCGCCGCAGTCACAACCTGATCATCAGGGTTGCCCGCCTTGAACTGGACAGCGCGGACGCCACCAGCGGCTCGGCTTCTGGCAGTTGCCTGAGTTTCGTGGAATCGAATCGACTGACCTTCACGAGTAACCAAGATCACATCATCATCGCCACGAGTCTTCAGCGCCCATCCAAGTTCATCACCTTCTTCGATGTCGAAGGCAATGATTCCGTTGTTTCGGATATTGGCGAAGGAAGAAAGCGGAGTTCGCTTAATTTCTGCGCTGTCCTTTGCCCCGGTACCTCGAGTAATCAAGGTCAAGAATCCTTCACTAGCCATATCCTTCACGCTGACAGTTGCAGTTACGCGCTCGCCACCAAGGATATTGATGTAGTTGATGACCGGCATGCCCTTTGCATATCGACCAGTTTCAGGAATTTCATAGCCCTTAAGCTTATAGACTCGACCCCGATCGGTAAAGAACAAGATTGTGTGGTGAGTGCTGACTTGGAAAAGGTGAGCCGGCTCATCGTCCGCTTTCAGGGTGTTGTTTACGCCCTTTCCACCGCGCTTCTGCTGTCGGTAGGCATCAATGCTCACGCGCTTGATGTAACCGTCTCGAGAAATGCTGATGATTGCTTCTTCGTCAGGAATGAGGTCTTCCTCAGTGAATTCGCCAACTTCTCGAGCTTGGATTCTGGTTCGTCGCTCGTCACCGTGCTTATCTCGCATTGTGGCGATTTCGTCGGTGAGAACCTTAGTCATCCGGACTTCGCTATTGAGAATATCGAGCAAGTCTTGGGTCTTTCTCAAAGCTTCCTTATAGGTCTGCTCAAGTTCTAACTGCGCAAGTTGCGTCAGTTGGCGTAATGGCATCGCGAGGATGGCATTTGCCTGGAGGGCCGATAGCTCGAATTCTCGAACCAATTCGGCTCGGGCAACACCTGCATCTTGCGATCGTCGGATCAAAGCAATGATCTCATCGAGGAATCGTCGAGCTATCTGGAAACCTTCAGAGAGGTGAACTTCTTCAAGAGCCCGGTACAGTTCGTACTTGGTTCTTCGAAGAATGACTTCCTTTCGGTGCTTGACGTACTGTTCGAGCATCAAGATGATCGGAGCCGTTCGCGGAGCGCCATCAACGAGGGAAAGCATAAGCGCGCCGAATGACGTTCGGAGGTTTGTATGCTTGAGAAGATAGTTGAGTGCCTTGTTCGGGTTAACGTCGCGTCGAACTTCGATTTCGATTCGCATTCCACGTTTGTCCGAATAGTCCTGAACGTTCAAGATGCCGTCGAACTTCCGCTCCTTAGCAATCTTGGCAATGTTCTCGATCAACGTCTTCTTGTTGGTTTGATAAGGAACTTCGGTGACAACAATGACTGACTTGCCAGCTTCACCGGGCTCAATCATCGTCTTCGCTTGCATGATGATCGATCCTCGACCAGTCTCGTAAGCCTGTCGAATACCCTTGGTACCCATGATGATTCCGTAAGTCGGGAAGTCAGGGCCAGGAAGGTGGACCATGATGTCATCCAGCGAAGCATCCGGATGGGCAATGAGGTGGAGGGCTGCGTTACAAACCTCGGTGAGGTTGTGGGGCGGAAGGTTCGTTGCCATTCCAACCGCAATACCTTGCGATCCGTTACAAATTAAATTAGGGAATTTGCCGGGAAGCACCTTCGGCTCAAGATCGGCCTGAAGGTAGTTCGGCATGAAGTCGACCGTTTCGCGATCTAGATCTTCAAGCAATTCCATCGCGATCGGCGTCAATCGGCACTCCGTATATCGCATAGCGGCTGCGCTGTCTCCGTCAATCGAACCGAAGTTTCCTTGTCCGTCGATCAGCGGGTAGCGTAGAGCCCAGCTTTGAGCCATACGAACCATCGTCGGATAGACAACTTCGTTGCCGTGTGGGTGATAGTTTGCCGTCGTCTCACCGGTAACCTTGGCGCACTTCGTATGCGGGTTACTTGGCGTGAGGTTCAGACCTCGCATTGCGTAAAGAATTCGTCGCTGAACGGGCTTTAATCCGTCTCGGACGTCAGGCAATGCTCGAGAGATGATGACGGACATCGCGTAGTTAACATAACTACGTCCTAGCTCCTCTTCAACTTCGATAATGGAAATGTGCGGTATGTCTTCTGCCACGGGTTAATTCCAGACGTTTCAGGAGTCCAAATTGGACTCCTTTGAGTTCAAATATATTACCTTTTTGGTGCTCGAAATTGCTGGGTTCAAAACCTAGCCGAGAAGCAGTTTTCGCAAGCCATCGGCACGTTTGCCATCAGCATGGTCTTCCGTCTCAATTGACATGAGATTGATCGTCGCCAGCGCCCGATCAAGAAGGTGAACATCTCCCGGATAACCGTCAAGCCCAACGGTAGCTGCCCACCGAAGAGAACCGATCACACGGAATGAGTCAAGCAAGGAAATTTTGGGAGATGCGTTAAGGAACAGAAGGGCTTGCTTGGCTTTTTCTTCCAGCACCGTATCACCCAACTCTCGTCTTGCTTTTCGTTCTCGTTCGATGAGGTATTCACAAGTGCCGACAAATTTCGCCAATGAAGCACTCGTAGTCGAGACCTGAGCGTAGGCACCAATTGGGCGTGAGCCTTCGCCATACAGCCCTCTGATAGTGATCCCGTCGTCAACCAGGGCTTGAAGAATTTCCGGTAGTTTATTGTCATAACCTAGGGCTACGAGGTGGAGCATCACAGAGTGTCGGGTACCGCGACCGGTATTAAACAGGCTACTGGCCAAATATCCGAATTCTTTTTTGAACGCAAATGACAAGGACTCTGAGATTTCCGCGAGGAAACTCGATAGCTGTCGGGACATTTTGTCCGAGCAAAACCCAGTTCCCAATGCTTGAACTCTCAGATGGTCCTCTTCATTAATCATGAGGCTGAGGGACTCATCTTTAGAAATCGTTACCGCTCTTCCCGGTTGAGTCCAATGATAGTTGGTAGATATGAGACGCTTCGCCACCAGGTTTTCTCGCTCACGCCGAGTCATGCTCTTATAAACTTCCGTGCTCGGATCTACCTTTTGGACCGCAAGAATAATCTCTTGCATGATCGCCAGTAGTTCGGGAGTTGAGCACATGTGAGGAAACTTGCGGTCGGCAAGATTCCTCATTGCTCGTGCCCGAGTTGAGATCGCAACGTCACTCAAGGCGGTAGTAGAAGTCATCACTTAACTAAGCGTATGCCAATTCAACGATTTTCTTGGCGGCTTCTTCCACAGTTGCTGCCGCAATGATCTGCGAACCTTCAAGGATCTTTCGACCCTCTTCAACCGCAGTTCCTTCGATTCGGGCAACAACCGGAATTTTTACATCCATCTGAGAAAACGCTTCGAGAACTCCCTTAGCAACTTCGTCAACCCGGGTAATTCCACCAAAAATATTGATCAAGAGCCCCTTAACATTGTCATCCATCAAAATAAGTTCGACACAACTCTTGACTCGTTCAGCTTTCGCTCCTCCTCCAACGTCGAGAAAGTTTGCCGGTTTGCCGCCTGCTGCGTTGACTTCGTCAAGCGATTGCATGGTCAATCCCGCACCATTGGCCATGATTCCAATTTCGCCACCCAGATTAACATAAGCGATCCCGCGCCGGATTGCTTCGGCTTCGATTGGGTCATCGGCTGCATCGGACGATGTTTCATCGTACTCTGGATGTCGGAAAAGGGCGTTTTCATCGATCGAAACCTTTGCATCGGCGGCGATTAGTTTTCCGTCGGGCGTTAGCGCAACCGGATTGATTTCAATCATGTCGGCATCTTCTTCGATGTATGCCTTGATCAACTTCTTGATCATTTGAACCATTTGCCCGGCGGCTTCCTTCGGAATGTTAGCTTGCTTGACCGCGGCTCGAACTTCGAAGTCAGAGACTCCCCATGCAGGGTCAATCGTAAGTCGGACAATTGCGTCAGGATTCGTTTCGGCAACGTGTTCGATTTCCATCCCGCCTTCCTTTGAAATCATGACGATATTTTTTTGGAGGTTTCGGTCGAGCAAGACGGACAAATAGTATTCCTGGGCAATGTCGATGGTTCGTCCAACCAGGATCTTATCGACAATCATTCCAGCTGGGTTTTGAATGCTGATCAAACGCTTGCCGATCAAATCTTTTGCAAATGTTGCCGCGTCGTCCGCGTTCGTGAAGAGCTTTACTCCGCCAGCTTTGCCTCGCCCCCCCATCAGGACTTGAGCTTTGACAACGACGTTCCCACCAAGCTTCTCAGCAATCTCTCGGGCTCCTTCCGCGGTTGTGGTTATCTCGCCCTCGGGCACTGGCACGCCATATTTGGCAAGTAGGTCTTTTGATTGATACTCGTGGAGCTTCATGGAGCACTGAAAGGGTACCCAAAAAGGAGGTCGTTTCGAGCACCTTCTTCCCCGGTTATGCAGTTTCAACGGCGTCTTGGAGAGAGTCACTTTACCAAAGTCCAATCGTTTCACAAAGGGAATTAGAATGGGTTCGTAAAATCCTCCCGGAGGCCCAACGGGTCGATAGTATGTCAGCCCAGCTCGCAGGAGATTTTAAGCGCGCTATAGCGCAAAAAAAGCTCCGGAGGGCTGGGTAGGAATATTAGATAATCCCTTCCACGGTCGCTCGATCAGAGCTTTAGTGCATTATCTCTATTTCTTGTCTCACTTCGCCACTCGCCTCTCTCCCCTGATCAATTAAGCGACCCCCGCCGCCAGGCGACTTCGTTCCGTTCAAAAGTAAGCAAATCAGCTCGCTTACTGCCTAGCTAAGGCTAAAGATAAAACCTAAAGTGCCGACTTAGATATTGGAATGCATCCGGCAATTACAGTAGAAAACCTGTTTGTACAGTACAAATCTAAAAAGGGAGAAGCCGTTGACGCGGTCAAGGACCTATCGTTTCAGGTTCAGGAGGGCGAAATTGTTGGCTTTTTGGGACCAAACGGAGCTGGCAAATCATCGACCCTTAAAGTCCTCATGGGATTTGTTTCCGCCAAACAAGGCACTGCACAAATTTTTGGCCAAGCGGCGGGAACCCCCGAATCACGACGACAAATCGGATATCTGCCCGAAGTCGCGATGTACTATCCGTTTTTGACTCCCCTCGAAACTCTCACCATGTACGGAGAACTTCAGGGACTCAAAGGACCTTGGCTCAAGAAGGAGATTTATGAACTCCTTGACATGCTCGGGATTGCAAGCGCAGCAAAGAAGCTCAACCGAAGCATGAGCAAAGGAATGTTGCAAAGAGTGGGAATTGCCCAGTCATTGCTCGGCAAGCCTAAACTGCTAATTTTGGATGAAGTAACAAGCGGACTCGATCCAGTCGGACGGAAGGAGCTTAGAAACCTTTTGAAGGACCGACAAAAGCAAGGAGCGACCCTGTTCTTCAGCAGCCACGAGTTAGCCGAAGTTGACATGCTTTGCGATCGAATCATATTGATCAATAAAGGCGAATTTGTCGAAGAAAAAATCATGTCCAATTTGAAGAATGAACTCCAAACATTTGCGCTGGTTTACGATAGCCCAACTTCAATGATCGGTCTATCTGAGAACATCAATCAGATTGATAACGATAAGTTTATGGCGAATTTTGATACAAAACTAGACATGCTAGCTGCAATCGAACGGGTCCAAACTGGCGGCGGGAAAATCATTGATTTCGTTGCCCGCGAAGGTTCGCTTGAAAACTATTTTGTTGAAACGGTGGAGGCAGCAGCATGAAATTCACCGCTTGGAAACCACTTGCCCGTTCTGTTGTTCTAGAGTCTCTTCGGCGAAAAGATTTATGGGTGGTTGCAATCCTTGGATTCTTAATCATCATCGGATCTAGCACACTTGGATTCTTTGGATTTGATGGCTTAGAGATTTTTGCCAAAGACCTTGCTGTCACCGTCCTCGGATTGTTTTCAACTATCATTGCGATTCTGACTACGTGTCGACTGATCCCGGACGAAATAAAGAATCGTACGCTGTACCCCCTTTTAGCCCGTCCAATAACGCGATTCGACTTATTGCTGGGCAAGCTCATGGGCGCTGTCCTGGTTACCTGGATATCATTTTTGTTACTGTGTGGTTTGACCGCACTTGCATTGATGGTTTTTCACGTTCAATTCACTCCGATCATGCTCCAATACATCTTTGTTAAGATGCTTGGATTGGTCGTAATTTGCGCGGTTTCCATGACCTTAAGCGTTTACTTGACACCGAGCGCATCGGCAACTTTGGCGTTCATTTTTGCTTTTGGAACTCCGATGATTGTTCGAGGTTTGACAATGAGCGCGACAAGTGTTGGACCTGTAGGCAAGATGATCTACGCATTCATCAATGGCCTTTTGCCTCAAGTTCACCTGTTCGATATGGGTAGTCGAGCGGTCTATCCCGATTGGTCCCCTGTGCCGATATGGGTCGTTGGTTTTCTAGTTGCTTACGGAATGACGTACTCGTTTGCCATGCTCGGACTTGGGTGGCTAAAATTCAGGAAGCAGGCAGTCTAATGAAACAGTGGATCGTCGCCGGATCGATGATAGGAGCTGTTGTGTTTGGCTCTCAGACTTCTTCAGTAAATTCAATTGTCAATCCTCCGGTACGGATAGTTGGACTGGAAGCGCAGGACTCCCATGCGGCGGCGTCCTTGCTCGGGCAATTTCGAACCAGTATTTCGTCTTTTCTCTATTTGAGATCGGACCTCTATATTCACGGCGGAGTTGAGATGCGTCCCATGACTAAGGAAGAGGAGCAACAAGGTCGTACTGTGGCTCACGAATCTCATGAAGAGGCTGAAAAGCTGGATGGAGACGAGCCAATTGTTACGGTTCTTCCGTCGGCGAAAGAAGATTTTCGAGGCATATTTGGAGATGCTGAACGGGAAGTTGCCAGCTACAAGCCGATGGAAGATCACCATCATCAATCTCCTACTCAGTCCTTACCATTGTTTCGATTGATGACCTGGCTCGACCCCCAATTTATTGATGGATGGACAAGTGCAGGCCAAATCATTTTATGGGAGAACAAGCCAAACAGCTCTGAACTTGCCGTAAGTTTCCTTCAGCGAGGACTCGATCAAAATCCTCAAAGCATTGATATCTTAGGACAAATCGCATACTGCCATTTGCGAGCCAAGGTCGACGCAAGCAGTCCGTCAAAAAAGTACGAACTGGCTCTGCCGTTTCTTGAAAGGGCGAAGAAAATCGGACTCGAAAACCTTGAGAAGCTTTCGAAAAATGAGTTTGCCGCGCTTGAAGAAAACTACCGCCGCCTCTCGATTTGTTATCGCGAATTGAAGCAGTTTGACTCAATGAAATCAAATGCTGCCGATGGGCTCAAACTGTTTGGTCAGGATGCCTCACTTCGACAGGCGGCCGAAGAAGCCGGAAAGCATGTTCACTAAGCGCGGAACATGACACATTAGTGAATCCTTTATTCATCGTAGGGCGTAAAATGCGTTCATATGATTCTTGCTTCCGTCCTCCTCATTGCCAAGGTCTTTCAGGCTACGAGCATTGATTCAGACATCTATTTCGGCGGATCAAAAGCCGGAACGAATCACTATGAGCAAAAAGCCGACCAGTCAATTGTATCGACTTCTCATGTAACTCTACAAGGGTTCGATATTGACTCCGCGCTCACCATTTCTCAAGCGAACAATGTGCCCGTTCGTCTATCGTTTCTTGAGACCATGAAGCAAGGCAACAAGATTGTCAAGTACGGCAAAGTTGAAGTTCAAGACGGTAAGGCAAAGGTTTCAGTCGCCGAAAATGGAGTGCCAATTGAACGCACAGTCAAGATGGAATTCCCATTCTTTGCGACTTTTCACCCCCAAGTCTTTGCCGCAACATTTGGAAAGTTAAAGTGGGATCAGAAAACCAAGTTTGATCTTCCTACTTTCTTGGTCGAAGGTGGCGTCGTCTTCAATATTGGGGCTAAACCGCTCGAAAGCAAGCTTGTCTATGCAGACGGAACGTCTATCGCAACTCGTTATGTTGAGCTGACCTTGGCATCCGTCGTATTGAAAGGGGCATTTACTGAAGACGGAAAATTCATTGGGATCGATATTCCGAGCCAAAAATTCCGTGTGGTCCGACGAGGCTACGAGGCAGCGTTTGAAGACCCATTGGCAAAGTATCCGGAACTGAGTCAACCAAAGAACGAAACCGAGACGGTTCAAATTGATGTTCCCCTTCGCGACGGAACCATGACGAAAGCGACCCTGATAAGGCCAACTACTCCCGGCAAGTATCCAACGATCTTAGAGAGGACTCCCTATGGAAGATTGATGACCGCAGGCGGTGGGGAACCCTATGCAAAGCGAGGATATGCCTATGTCGTTCAAGACGTCCGTGGAACCGGAGATAGCAAAGGGCAATTCGATCCGATGGTTACTGAGCGGAAGGATGGCTATGACACAATCGATTGGATTAGCAAACAAAGCTGGTGCGATGGAAACATCGGCATGATCGGAGCAAGCTACGGAGGCTTCGTCCAATGGGCGGCTGCGGTTGAACATCATCCTGCACTCAAATGCATCATTCCTCAAGTCTCGCCTCCATCAAGCGCAATGTGGAATATCCCTTACGAAAATGGGGTTCTGTGTCTTTTGTCAGACCTTTGGTGGCTCCGAATCGTTGACAATCCTAAGGGGCAAAACATGCTCACCGCGCTTAACGAAATCACCAATATGAAGGGTTTGTTGACTTTGCCACTAGATAAAGCCGACGACAAACTCCTCGGTTTCAATAGCAAGATTTGGACGAAATTCTTAGAGCGTGATACCTCCACAAAATGGCCAGGATGGGACTTTGATGCCTTGATGAAGACCGTCAAAATTCCCGCTTTTCATATCAGCGGCTGGTTCGACGGAGACGAAATAGGAACCCAACGAAACTGGCAATTTGTCCGAGCCGGAGGCAATGACAAGCAGTGGTTGATGTACGGGCCCTGGACTCACTTCTTTAACACCACCACCAAAATGGGCAATGTTGACTTCGGCAAAGATGCAGTAGTTGAACTCGAGTCACAATATCTGCGATGGTTTGATACCTGGCTAAAAGGGAAGTCGGTAGGACTTGAAAATGTTCCTAAAGTTCGCTACTTTGCCATGGGTGAAAACAAGTGGCGGCAGTCTGAAGATTGGCCACCAAAAGGATCGAAACCCGAAACCCGCTACTTTGAGTTTGGTGCCGTAAACAGTGGACCGAAGTCAGAGGCGAAATTGGTCCTTTCGCCTAAAAAAGACTCCTCAGCTCAATCAACATACGATCCGAGCAAATCAAAAGTTGGAGTCGATTCAGTCGCAGTCGGCGATTCCGGAGAGGACTTGTTTGCAAAGGACAAAGATATTCCCAAGGAAGTCATCGTGTTAAGAACCGAGCCATTTGATCGTGATCGACTCATAACCGGACCGGTCACCGTCGAATTCGACTTTAAATCTTCCGCGCGCGACACCGATTTCTACGCGATTGGACTTGATCAAGATCCCGTTAAAGGACACTTTGCCGTCTTCCGAACGGGCAAGTTGAAAGCTTCGTACATGCAAGGATTAGACAAGCAACGTTTCTTAACTCCAGGCAAGACCTACCGAGCCAAACTTCTGCTTTGGGACGGTGCAAACCTGTTCAAAAAGGGGCACCGATTTAGTTTGATGATCATGCAAAGCACGTTTCCCGGGACGGCAAGAAACCTTGGTACTACCGAACCGATTCTCACGGGAACGAAAATGGTTGTCCAACGAAACGTGATAATGTCCACGAAAAAGAGCCCGGCAGTTATTCGGTTTCAGGTTGTTCAGTAGGGCCTTGATCGGTTTGATCTAGCCGCAGCATGACCTCAAACGCGACGATTGCCGCGGCAACGTGCACGTTGAGAGATCGACCTTTGCCTGCCATTGGAACAAACACGGCTCCGTCGCACTGCTTCATCACGCTGCCATAAACTCCCGCGCCTTCGCTGCCGAGCACCAAGCAGCACTTTTCCGGATAGTCAAATGTCATGTAGTGTTCGGCACCCTCGGCGACTTCGACTGCAATCAGCGAATAGCCTTCCGCTTTCATTTGTGCACATGCGTCAAGTGGTCGTGGAACATAGCTGTGGTGTACTCGGCGATGGGCTCCCATTGATGTCACCGCTAATTGGGGCGATTCTCCAACTTGAGGTGTAGTTCCGGTTAGGATAAGTTCGGATGCTCCAACCGCATCCGCTACCCGAAACATTCCCCCGACGTTATAAGGGTCGTTCCAATCCTGTAAAAGGATGACGAGTTTAATGTCATTTCGGAGGTCTTTGTACTCCTTAAACACTTTGCGAATGCCGGTCTTTGAACGAATCTGTTTCAATGCTTCGCATCATAGTACACTCCAACAATGGTTCGAGGATATGACACGATTTTTGAGAACAAATTCTTGGGGATGCTATTCACCGGAGCACTTGGGTTTATTTTCATTGCTGCTTTAATTGGAGGAGCCATTTACGCAGGAAAGATCGCGCAAAAGGACTCAGAAGCCCGAAGGAAGTTTCGGGAAGAGCAGACGATAGAAACTCCGAAAAGCGGCTAAACATTAACGGAACTTCTGGCTAAATAAAGTAAGTTAGTCAAAGTAACCGCATGAAGGCAGCCATCGCAGCACGACCATACACGATCGAAGAATACACCCGTAGTGTTTGTCCCCAATGCATCGCCAAAGGTGGCGTTCGCTCAGACGATCCAAATGTCTTTGTCGATGCCATGCTGGTCAGTCATTCTGGCTCAATTTGGATGCGCCGATACTGCAAAGAGCATGGCGCAACCGAGAGCCTATACGAAGAAGATGCCGAAATCTGGCGCTCCCGATCTGGTTGGCAAACTCCAACCCTAACCATGACCCCTGACCGGGCAGACAACTTCGCAGGTTTTCCCGATGGATATCGCGAAGGACTTCCAGCTAGTCATGGGCAGCACTCGTGCATTCTCCTTCTTAATCTCACTGAGCTCTGCAACTACAAGTGCCCGACCTGCTACGCAACCGCTCTGGAACCTGGCACTCCGGCACCTCAAAGCGAGAAGCCATCTTTGCCCGAACTGCTGCACACCGTAGACACAATGATCGAACGGGAAGGCGGACGTATCAGTGTGGTGATGCTCAGTGGAGGGGAGCCAACCCTGCGTCGTGACCTTGAAGAGTTGATAGAGGAGTTAGTTAAACGTCCGGTAACCAGAATTCTGCTCAATACCAACGGGCGAAGAATCCTGAAGGACAAGAAATTTCAGAAATTCTTAAACCACCATCGAAGCAAGGTTGAGGTCTATCTCCAGTTCGACGGGCTTCGAGATTCGACCTATGAGCATCTAAGGGCAGCCCCGCTCGCCCAAGAAAAGCTTGACAGCCTCAAAGTCCTCAACGACAACAAAATCTTCATCACCCTCGTTGCGACCCTCAAGAAAGGCGTTAATGACGATGAAATCGAAGACCTCCTGCAACTGGGTCTAAAAACTCCCTACTGCTCCGGATTGGCTCTGCAACCAGTCTTTGGCTCCGGAAGAAACAGCGGAATCGACCCACTTGACCGGATAACCCCAACCGGAGTGATCCGAAGAACCGGAAAGCCGGACGACTTCATTCCCCTTCCGTGTTCGCACAAAGATTGCTGTGACATTGCCTACTTCGTCCAGGATGACAAGGGCAAATGGAACTCACTGGTTTCGCTGATTGGTCGCGATGAACTCAAGAAATGGATCCATTTAGCGTCTAACTCAATTTCCTTTGAGAACGTCCATGAGTCGCTGAAGGCAATGATCAAAGACGGGACACTCCAACGAATTCTCAGCGAGCAGCAGCGGGCGTCCTCACTTCAAGTCGCCGGCGATTTGTTCAAAATGTGCGACTGCGTTCCGGGACTAACCGACCTCATGGGTGGAATCTGGAAAGCGTTCGGAGGGGAAGAACGATTGCTGGAAAACATGGCAATGAAGACCTTCCGAGTGACGGTGAAAATGTTCATGGATTCGCACACTTTTCACGAAGCTCGCATTCGACAGTGCTGTGTTCACGTTGGCACTTTCGAAGAAGACCCTCGCCGGTATTCATTTTGTTGGCGATGGCTCTTCGAAGATGCCGAAGACTTTCCAACCCGAAAGTCCACTCTGAAAATGGTATGAACTCCGTCGTCATCGGCTCCCTCTTCAATGCCCTGGGCTACGCAGTTGGCGGGTTCCTCTATTGGTACGAGGCAAAGAGAAGAAAGTTGGCGACCGACGGAATGGCGCGGATCGTCCTCATCGGAGCCATCGCCGGTGTTCTCCTCGCTCGCCTGGCTGAACGGCTCGCGGAAGGTGGAAGTTATGCATCAATGTTCGATCCATCGAACGGAGGACGAACGATTCTTGGCGGAGTCATCGGCGGATGGATTGCCGTAGAAATCACCAAACGAAGAATGGGAATCCGAACCTCAACCGGACCACTATGGGCGGTTGCATTGCCCGCCGGAGAGTTTTTCGGTCGCATCGGATGTTGGTTCAATGGCTGTTGCTTTGGTAAGGCTTGTACTCTTCCTTGGGCAGTACATAGCCACGACGCCATGCGTCACCCCACCCAGTTCTATCTCGCCGCCAGCGCTGCCATCATCTTCGCCATAGTTTGGTGGAAGAGGGACAAACCCAAACTCTTTCCGCTCTATCTACTCCTCTGGTCTAGCAGCCGGTTCTTAATCGAGTTCTTTCGGGAATCGGCCGGACGGTCTGGTGGCATCAATACCGCTCAGGTTGCTTGCCTCTTTATCTTCCTGCTAGCTTGGTACCTGGGTACGAAACCAAGTCCACAGAAGGAAGCCAATGGTTGAAACAACCCAGTGCCCGAACTGCCAAACGTCGCTATCCGGCGGAGCCAGATACTGTGCCAAGTGTGGCTATGGCACCAAAGATGGCAAGCCGATCCGAATACCATTTGACTGGAAACTCGTTGCTTTCATAACATTTTTGGTTCCTTTGACCGTTTGCGGTGGTTGCATTGCTTTTGGTAATGCGTACGACGGTCCAACCAAGGGCTCGTTTAACACGTACGCGATTATTGAATTTTCGTCCTTTGGATTAGGAATCCTCATGATCCTCGTCAACATCGTCGTATCGGTTTGGAGGCAAAAGTGAGCGACGAAAACCCTCAAGTCGGATCTTCCTCGCCGTCGTCGGTCACTTGTCCAAACTGTAGAGCGCCGCTGTCCCCCAAAGCGAGGTATTGCATGGCTTGCGGACACCAAATGCGATACTTATTGATTTCAAACAAGGCACTCCGTTTGGGACCATTCCCTCTCTACATGATCGTTATCGCGGTGCTAGTGGTTCCATTTGGAGCAGTTGGTGCTTGCTCCTTAGGATTTACCGTCAAGGGACCTGACGCACTGAATTTCCCATTCTTCATCATATGCGGATCACTTGGGATCGGCGGCTTGATGGCTCTCGTTCAGATGACTGGCAAGATTGGCGCAATAAAGCTCAGCCGTTGGCTGAAATCGCTCGCGATGTTATCCTTGATTCGATCCTAGAGGATGCTGGCCTCGGTGGTGTTGGCGTCGTTTTGGCGATTATTCCGATTCTTGCACTTTGTGTTATGTATGTCGGGGATAATTACATAACACCTTGGACAAGCGACGCAAATGATGGACTCAGTAACTTTGGTAGGCGCAGGTGGCTTGACGCAGAAGATGCAGCTTACTTATGATCGGGATCAAAATTGAGTGAAGTAATTTGGAACCGAGACATGGTGGCGATACAGCAGATGATGGCAATCTGCTGTATCGCCCTATCGGACGACATACAAATGCGTTCAAAGAACGAAGTAAGGAATCGTTCTGATGACGTTGTGCAAAGCCGTTTTGACGAAAATCTGTATTGCTTTAAAGGCTATCCTGGCACCGTTCTTTTTGAGCGCTTACACTATCTTGGTCGGCCAATTGACCTTGATCCGTTGGATGAATTGGTCAAAAAGTCCGATCCAGCAGCAAAATTCTATTATGTATTTGCAAACGGCTCCTTCCGAATAATTTCATTGGATGAGCTATTACAACTTACATCTGGTGGATGGATAGGTCCATTAAGTCTGATTAGTCCGTATGAGAACCTTGAGTGGGTTCTCGTCGCCCACTACGAGCACTATTTTTTTGATGGCGGATCGCTGTTCAAAATCGTCTTCACGGACGAATTAAGTTCTTGCTCTTCTAAAGCAATTGCTCGTTTATTAAGTATCGCCGAGTTCGGCGGAGCTGGCACTCCACTCGTAGAGCAACACGACCTTTAAAATGAAATCGGAGCGTCTGGACAATTGGCAACTTGGCACAGCGTGAACAAAGTGATAATCTAAAACCAAACCGAAAATTTTACTCGAAAATTAGGAGCGAACAAAGGAATCTAATGTTCGAAACAACCAAGTGCCCGAACTGCCAAACGTCGCTATCTGGCGGAGCTAGATATTGCGCCAAGTGTGGCTATGGCACCAAAGATGGAGAGCCTCGACGAGTGTTGTTCGACTGGAAGCTCATTGCCGTTATGATATTTCTGGTTCCCCTTGCAACACTCGGCACATGCCTAGGTTGGCTGACTGCAGATGGAAGAAATTATGGCGATCTAAAGTGGCTCAGTATTCCCCTCAATATTGACTTCTTTTCAATTGCGATCGGAGTTGTAATGATCCTTACCAATTTGGTGATGTTAGCGATCAAGAGGCAAAAGTGAACGATGGACAAACATGCCCGAACTGCAAGAAGCCGTTGTCTGAGCGAGCGTCGTACTGTAAAGAATGCGGATTCAGGAGACGAAATCTGTACATTCCCGATGAAATCAAGGGTCCCGAGCCATTCCCGTACTGGTTGATTTTAGCTTTTATGCTTGTCATTCCCCTTGGAACCATTGGTGCTTGCTCTTTAGGATTTACCGTCAAAGGACCGGACGCACTGAACGTCCCTTTCTTCATCATTTGTGGCTCAATGGGGATAGGATTGCTGATGGCACTCGTTAACCTAGTAAAGGCGACGTGGAGGCGACCATGAATAGTGAGTTGGAAGGGAAGTATGAAACTGTTTGCCCCCATTGCCTCAAACCCAAAGAACCTAGTTCTCCATACTGTTCGAAGTGTGGATTTCGTATCCAACGGGCAATCGAGAAAATCCCGAAACGATATCCGCCTCCTTTTCCTTGGGCACTCATCCCAATTCTTCTTATTATCGTTCCGCTCGCGGTCTGTGGCAGTTGCTCAATGTTTGACTCAACATTGATGATCACACTTCCACTTCTAGCGGGTGTAGGAATCACATCGATAGCCTTCGGCATGATCATCCTATTTGCCAATACTTACGAGGCGTTGAGGAAGAGAAAGTGACTCACGACAAAGGTGCCAACGACTTACGGAGCAAGACCAGCGGTGAATCAAAGGATGACAATCAAAAAATGAAACATAGAAAAGGCTATGTGCCATATCTCATTGCCTTGGTCATGTGCATAGCCGGATGGTGGGGGTTCATGGAGTTCGGCGATTCGCTCTATGCTTTGCCTAGTGCTATTTTGATTTTCTTTGCCCTTGGAATTGTCGTAAACGACCAATATCGACGAGAAATAAGTCGAGGCAGGGACGAGTAAATGTCTAGAGTCCTCCCGTGCGAAAATTGTAAGACTCGCCTCAAGCCAGGCGTTTTGCGGTGCCCTAGCTGCGGCGCATCAGATTCTGCCGAAAAGGATTACCGTAAGCCCAAGGTCAACCCATGGTTGATTGCGTTTTGCTTCCTTTTTGCTCCTCTCGCGATTTGTAGTAGCTGTGCGCCCGGACCTGTTGGTGGGCTACCTATGTTCATCCTCGGTTGTATTTCGGGAGTTGCCTTCATTGTCCTCTTCATTGCGGATCATATTGACGATGGAAATAATTGAACGAGAAACGGACTAAACTGCAGTTGAGAGCCATCCAATGTCAATTCCTCCCCAACTCGAAGGGAAACCATGCCCTCATTGCGGAAAGCCTATGCCCATCAGTTCCAACTGGTGTCCGAGTTGTGGCTTTGGCATCCCACATGCGAACTTCAGTAACAACTCCCGCGGCAAATACCCGTTCTCCTGGATCTGGTTCCTCTGTATGTTTATTCTCATCCCAATTGCTTCGTGTGGCGGTTGCCTAGCTTACGCAAATAGCAGTGCGGTCTCCACGGGCAAAGGAGATTTTGGACCAATGTTTATGGTTGTAACATTTGGAATTCAATGTCTGTCGTTTGTAATAGGTCTAGGTCTGTTGTTGTACAACGGCATCAAAGGTCGGCAGTAGAACCTGGAACCCAAGGAAGCACTTTCCCGTTAAACAGAACAAGCAAACCGCCAATGTCCGAAATTCCGCAAGCAAGAGCTGGAGAACCTTGTCCAAGTTGCGAAAACGTCACCCTAACCAACAACAATTGGTGTCCGAAGTGTGGTTACAACAAAAATAACATAACCTTTGATGACGATGTAAAGAATGCAAAGCCGTTCCAATGGCTTTGGTATTGGTCCCTGTTTTGCTTTATTCCGCTTGGGGCGTGCGGAGGATGCGCATTATCAGATTGGCACTTGGCTATGGCATCTCTCGTCGTAACAATAACTTCCATCGTAGCGGGCTTTGCCCTCCTAATCTATCGTAGCTACACCCGGCATCAGTAACCATGTCTAATCAACCGATTCATTCTCCTTGTCCTTCTCGTCGCATCTTGGGGAGGATGCCTTATTGCGGCAGGAGGCAGTTTCAATTGATCAATTCAAGCTACGCTTACATTGAGTATCAAAAATGAAGTCCGATGGTCAAACTGAAACGCTAGTTGTACCTGACGGGTATCGAAAATGCCTGAAGTGCGGGAAGCTGGTGATAAATGAAGCCTACTCCTGTCCGTATTGTGGATTGGCACCAAAGGTCACTTTTGGTCCGCCGTATCACATTGGACTAATTATGTTTACATTTCTTGCTTCCGGAGTACTTTTCCGAGTCGCCTATTTAGTCTTTTTTACCGAATCCTTTGTCATATCAATTGGTTGCGCGTGTCTCGCATTCTTTTCACTTATCTTGGCATGCACTATGCTCTTTGTGAACGCCGAGCAAAAATCATGAAACCCGAAGACACGACCCCAGCACCAGCCGAAAGCAAGCTCGGACGCCTTGCGTTCGCCTATTGCAAGATTGCCACGTTTTCCCTGTTTGCCGGTCGGTTTGCGCTGCCATTAGCCGCTCTGCTGTCGGCGTCATTCTTCATCATCAGTTACTTAAAAGGGAAGAAGGAAACAAAGTGCTACCTCCGCTATCCGCTACTTGCCGCCGGATTTTGGTTATTGGTTCTGACCGCTTGGATTGTTCTCTACCTATTCCCGAATCTTGCTCCGAGTTGGATCCAGTACCTTCATCAGTTTTGATCTAACGGTCCATGACCAATGGATACGTTTCAACAATAGTCTTGAGGTCCTTCGAAAGTTTTGCGATGGTTACCTTGTCCTTTCCTCGTCTGACCATCCATGGATACCATTGGTAGTCAGGCTCCTGAAACAGAACCCAAACTGATCCCCCAATAGCTTCGGCACTGCGGACCGCTTTACCGCCAATTACCAAAGGCTCAGAGTGCTCGGAATCCGTTGACCAGCGATACACTTGTAATGGGGACGCCCCAATGCTGGATTCCCGAAATGGATCGTCAACTTCCATTAAATATTCGTTGGCACCCAGATAGGTTGAACCGAAATTTGATTTGCCGTAATTGTGCCTTTGAAAACTTCCATCCGCAATCAAGCAAGTGAAGACAGAGTTTTCAGTCTCTGGCGAGTCATCGTAGATGAGAGAACTTACATACCTACCGTCGGTTGAGAGCCTTAAGTGATAAAAATCTTGGGGTCGTTTGGTTAGGCAGGTAAATCCTTCCGCCGGGCTCCACTTCCAAATGTGCTTTTTTGTCGCTGAATTCTGATCGGCACTCTGAAGGAAGAGCAAGCATTTGCGCTCCGGTGCCCATAACCAGTTTGAAAGTCCAGAGCCATTGCGGACAATCTCCTTTGAACCAACCCAAATCGACAGTTTGTTTCCTTCGATGCCGGCAACGGCATACTCGTCGTCGATATACAGCGGCTTGTTGTAATAGCGGAATTCGTAGCAGGAGTCGGAGTTTCGATTGCCAGCGTAAAGAATATTTCCGTCCGAGATTAGCACATGAGTAATTTGCCGATAGGACTGGTCCTTGATGAAAAAGAACAGGCTCGATGCGAAGAAAATGAAGCCATACACAAAGAACAATAAAAAAAGGAGAACAATGCGTCGTGTATTGACTGCTTTACGATCGACCACCATTGTTCTGCTAGCTTAATCGAAATCGAGATCAGAAAAATCAGGATCACTGCTTCTTCTTTCCGTAGTTCTCCAAGAATCGCTTGAAGTAGCCATACTTGTCGGTCTTCTTCTTCACCATGTCCGTGGCAAAGTTGAGGCAAATCGGCATATAATCTTGCCGATTTCGTAAGTAGAGGAGGACCTCGTATTTTGTCAAATCATATTCGTCGAGGTACCGATTTTCCTTATCAGTTTTCATCAATATCCGCTGGCAATCCTGATCTAAATCGCGAGAAGGAACCGTTTGAAGTTCGATGATAAACGACCGAGGCGAAGGGTTTGGCTCACCCTTTGGCCATTTACCGTAGGCGGTTCTGAGGCAATCTACCGCAAGCTCAGCGGCCTCGCTTGGATAGTAAGTACGGAATCGGCAGAATCCAAAAGTAAGAAGTGCGTACGAATCGGGATGCAAGACATCATTTCGAAGGAGGACTTTCAAGTCCTCACTCTTCGCGTTGCCCCAGTCAGCGATGGCAGATTTCTGAACCGACGGATGGTCCGATGCCGAACAATAGAGGTTTAGCAGCGGGTTACCCCCAAGCACTCCATAAGGTCGATTGGTGATCTGCCCAAGGGCAAAGAATGCCAAGT
>JAYVHY010000198.1:0-9388 GCA_043770615.1 Armatimonadota bacterium
CGTAAATGTTGTCCAATCAAATGGAACTGGAGCATTAATCACCCATTCAGGTAACCAACAGTGGTTCGTAACTGAGTCTGGGCTGAAAACGATTATTCATTCAATTGACCCCTGGGATGGAGAAATCCGTGACCACTTTGCGCGAACATCTTTCGGACTCCACTTTCACAAAGGACTTTCGAACGCAGAATGCGTTAAAAAGGGAGCGTTGCTGTTAGGACATTCAGCGCAAGCTCTAGTACGGAAAAATTGGCCGCTTGATTCGAAACAACTGCGATCTCCATCAACCACCGTAACTGAATTCTTGCCGACGAACTTCTCGGCCGTCACAGTCCATTCGCCCAACGTCCTCGCAACGGCCTTCTACCGGGAACAAGAATCGTTCTGCAAACGCGGTCTACCAACCTACGCAGGCGAGGGGATGGGGCACCCGTATGTTCTCCGCCTCGTCGAATACGACGGAATCGGCGGAGAAGTCGAAGTAACATTGCCCGGTCCGATTGCTAAGGCTTTCAAAACGAACTTGATGGGCGAGATCGTTCAGGAACTAGCCGTCCGTCCGGACGACAACTCGCACCTAACAACCGAAACAGACAAATTGAAACCGTTCGGTATCGAAGCCGTCCGAGTTACAGTCCCATTGCGGGCGTACGAAATCGCCACGCTATGTCTCGACATTGTGCCAGGCCGCAAACAGTTCCGAGACCTGGACGCAAAGAGGGAGATCTGGGCGACAGTTCATCGAGTGGAAGAATAATTTGTTGTGGGTATGTGGGAATTCAGTAAAAGCAAAATAACATGCTAACCAGGATTCAGGTTCGCTCCCTGCCGCTGTTCTCGAACTACTTTTGACTAGATTGGCACGGAAAGCAACATTAGCTGTATTGAAGAGTTAGTACGTATTTTGAACCCGCCGTAGATCATTTGACCCAGGACCAAGTGTCCACCGATGGAACTCTGGCAATCGGATCTGGTCACAACCGCTAAAGCAATCCGCTTTGGAGAAAAAAATTATGTTTAACATGAATCAAGCATCCAAGTTCGGAATTCTAGTCGCCGCATCGGGTCTAACTATTTCGCTTTCGAATGCACAAACAACAACAAGCAGTGGCACCATTACATCCGAATTCCTGCTCGGGATGAGAACCACTCGAATGGCAACCCTCAACGGTACCGTCTCGGTTATAACTCCCGCTCTGATCGAGGCTGGTGATCGCATTAGCGGTACAGTGGTGATTGAACCGAAGGGCGACACCGACCCTATTCGAAAAAGGAACTCATCTGCCCTGCAAGAATTGTCAATTGGCGTTTTGGGTTCAAAAGTTTTTGCAAACAAACAATCGTTTACTTTAACCGTGCCCAACCTGCCGTCAAACATCGCCATCGAAGGCATCGAGACCCCAGTTTCGATTCTGCCTGCGACATCGGTTTCTCCTGGAGGTATCACCCGTTGGGCGTCAACATGTACCAGAAAGGCACCGCTAATCATCACTGGAAGTTTTGATGGAGACCTATCCACGACGAAATGTACGATTGGTGGACAACCTGCTAGTGTATTGACTGAGACACCAAATCAGGTGATTGTCTTCCCATCTCCAAGCTTGTCTGGTCCGCAGACCGTGACTATTTCCGAGGGTGATGTTTCAACAACCGGCACGATAAATGTTATCGGCTTCAAGTTGTTTGCGGACAAAACTCAATTGCTACAGGGTGAAAAGGTGATCGTTGAGACGCTTGTTACCGGACTGCAAGGCTTGAGCTCCGATCAATTTCCGATAAGGACTTCATTAAACAATGAGTCACCTCAAACAGTTACATTGCAGGGTGGGAATTGTGTGGTCAAGGACATTCGACAGTCGGATGTAAGCAAATCAGGTGAATACAGAACAAAGACATCTATCTCGGCTTTGACAACCGGAACATTTTCCGTTAGCGGTCAATTACTTATCCGTGGACTAATTTATCCCTGTCCGCCACCTGTCCACGTACCGAGCGATCCCGACAAGCCACTAGACATGAATTTGTTTGATACGGTTGGTAGCTTAGAGCATGTTTCAGTCAGAGTTTTGCTGGATACCCTGAGGGACGTTCGTTATAGGAAAGGCTGGGACTACGTCGGTGACAAACTATATCAAGCATGGCTTGGTAAGAAGATCCGACTTGTGAAGGCTGCCTTGAAGAGCAAAGGAATCGATGTGGACGATAAAGCAATCGACGATCCAGACTTTTAGTTGTGAAGTCCAATTTACATGTGGGGTCGGGTAAGGAATAGGGGCCGAAAAATGACCCCTATTCCGCGTTTTTGAACCTATAGCTGGAATTTTTATGAAAGTTGGGAACTGTTTTGCGTCTCATGACTTCCGCTATCATGCGAAACATAAAGAAAGTAATCGCCATCAGCGCCATCCCAGTAGCCGTCATTGGATGGGCACTCTTCCGACCGGAGCTCCTCTTCGTAAACCAAACAGTTAATGAGAAACTACCAGCGGTAGCGGGAGCAACGACCATGACTCTTGCCAGCGGAATGTTCTCCAGCCAGGCTCACGAAACGACCGGCTCTGCTAAGATCGTCAAAGTCAACGACAAGAATTACATTCAGCTTTCCAACTTCAAAACTTCCAATGGACCGGATGTCCATTTGTATCTCGTCAACGGAAGCGACTCATCACAAGAAGCAGTCAAGAAGTATGGCTTCCTTGACCTTGGAGTGCTAAAAGGCAACATTGGCGACCAGAACTATGAAATCCCCGCCAACACCGATCTCAACAAATACAAGGCGGTCTCAATTTGGTGCGCTCGATTCGCGGTTGCATTTGGCGGCGCAAGCCTTACAACTGAAACTGCCTACTCCGTGCCGAAGTTTAACTTTGAACGACCCGTTGCTCAATTAGCCGCCTATGGTGCACCGATTGAAGTCACATCTGGAAAAGCAATGGGCGACAAGCGATTCGTTGGTCGTGCCGCTATCATCGAAGATGCAGGCAAGCGGTTTGTTGAGCTCAATTTCAAGTCTGCTCAGTCATTCGAACTCCGACTTGTCAAGAAAGAGATAATTACGATTGGTGACTTCCCGGGAAGTGCTCAGTTCATTTCGCTAGGAAAGGCATCTACTGGCAAAAGCCGAGTCTCAATCTCGAAGGAAATAGATGCTTGGCTCTACCGATCCATCGCAATTATTGACAGCAAGACAGGCAAGACCAGTGGAGTCATTCTGCTGAGGTCTGCCCAAGAGAAGGCGCCTTCCATACCTCTCGCCTAATTCCTTTCGCGTAACCATTGCTCTCTCAAAGATCATGTTGCGCCACGATTTTCAAAAGTAAAACAGGAAACAAAAAACCATGAATAAAACACTCACAACTCTCGTCGTTCTCGCTACCGTAGCTTCTTTCGCAGTTGCTTCGCCAAACCACACTCCAGCCCAAGGATCAAAGGAATCCATGAAGTCAGACATGAAAATGATGATGATGGACATGGGCATGACCAACATGTTTAAAGGAATCGAAGTAAATGGCGGGACCGCCAACCTTTACAAGAAGGACGGCAAGTTTCACCTCGGGTTTAGCATGGACTTCAAAACTCCTGGCTCACCTTCACCTCACTGGCAAGTCGTTGACGGAAATGGCAATACATTTCTACTTCAGCGAATCACGATTGCGGGTGACAAAACCAACCGAGACATCACACTACCAAGCTACATCAAGTCGGTGAAGAAGGTTCAAGTCTGGTGTTCATTCGCGGAAGTAATTCTTGGAGAAGCCAGTTTCAGCAAGTCAATGAAGGTTAACTAAAGAAAATCAATTCGCACAAGTCACGCCATGATAGGCGTGACTTTTTTCCACTTCAGGTAGAACTCACTCAATGACATTTATTGCAATCACGATTCTGGTCTCGGCAATCATTTTGATGTCATTTCACGCCGCAACAAAGGAGTCAGCCGCAGTTGTTCTCGAACGAGAACTCGAAGTTCTTTATCGGGTTGCTCGTCGAATGACCGGCAACGATACGGACGCGGAAGATATTGTTAGCCAGACTCTATTCAATGCTTACAAACATTGGGATGAATTTGACGGACGACACGCCCGAAGTTGGCTTATTAGAATCCTCAATAACGAATGGCTCGGCATGTTGCGAAAGCGCAAAACCCGGGGGGAGACTGACTTAGAAGGCGTTTCCGAACCCGCCGACGAGAACTTTTGGAAAGCGATCGACGTGCAAATGGAGTTTAAGCAAGTAGTTGAAGCACTTGATGAACTCCCAGAAGAGTATCGAGTCGCAGTCACGCTATGCGACATGGAAGAGCTGACTTATGAATCAGCCGCTGAGGCACTCGGTGTCCCGATTGGTACGATCCGATCCCGCGTTTTCCGAGGACGAAGGATTTTGCGCCACAAGTTGGTCGCGCTGTATGGATAAAGGAACGAACAAGATGAAACAAAATCTCCACAAAGAAGGCCCTCCCTGCCAACACATGGAAGCACTTTTGCAACAAGTTGCCGACGGTTCTATAACGGGAATTCGCAAGTACTTTGCTCTTTTTCACGCATCACATTGTTACCCCTGTGGAAGCTTTCTCAAACGGGTCAAAACAATGTTGTCAGTCGTCCGTGATCAAAGGGAAAATGTGGCACCCGAAGCTACGATGCAAAGACTTAAAGCGAAGATCAAAGAGCTTGATTCTGCAGGTCAATAGGTTGCTAAACATAGCTTGATGGTCTGAAACTTCGGCAAATCTTCGCCTCCCTTGACTCGCATTTCTAACTCGCCTTGATAAATGCAGATTCTGTGTGTCAGAAATCCAACACGACCGTCACGAAATTGCGCATCAAATTTCTGACCGATAGTCACTTGTCGGCTATCCCATCAACTTATGGCGTTTATCCAAGACGTGATCGAATCACACTCAAAGTGTCACACTACTAGTTGGAGATCGTTCATGTCGCAAGCCGCAGTTTCAACCAAAGTTGCCTATGAAGGATTTATCCAGCCTGCGATACCTGCACTGGTACTCGCTCCAATGGACGGTATTACGGACGCTCCTATGCGGGCGTTTCAGGGAGCACACGGCGCATTTACCTATGCCGTATCAGAGTTTCTCCGAGTCAGTCAGGAACCGATTCCAATGAAGGTGTTCCGACGGGATGTACCCGAACTAAACCACTCAGGTTTAACTCCGTCTGGACTTCCCGTTCAAGTGCAGATTTTGGGTGGAAACCCGGAACGCATGGCAAAATCAGCTCATACGGCATGTCGAGCCGGTGCCAAAGCCATTGATATCAATTTTGGATGCCCCGCGCCAACTGTTAATCGGCATGACGGGGGCGCCTCCTTACTCCGAGAGCCGTGCAGAATTCGCGATATCGTCCGCGCAGTACGAGAAGCTGTACCAGATCATATTCCCGTTTCAGCAAAGCTTCGACTCGGCTGGGATAGCATCGACGCTATCCATGAAAACGCGGCGATGGCCGCCGAAGGGGGAGCTAGTTGGCTCACGATCCATGCCCGTACAAGAGTTCAAGGCTACACTCCGCCCGTCTATTGGCAACCGATTGGGCAAGTCAGAAAAGCACTTGGAATACCCATTGTAGCCAATGGCGACATTTGGTCGATCGAGGACTTTCGGCAATGTCAAGCAGAGACTGGATGCATCCATTACATGATCGGACGCAGTGCTTTATCGAATCCACATTTGCCGCACCAAGTTGCTTTGGAGCTAGGATTGAAAAGCGATCCAGACGCGATCACCGATTGGATTCCCCTTCTCAAAGAATTCATCAAGTATCTCGAGCCTCAGGACGCAAAAATTCCTCACCGAAAGCTCATGCGATTGAAGCAATGGATGAAGATTGCCAATAACTTCGGTGATTTCCACCACTTTGACGATGTCAAGCACTCCACTACGGTAGAGGAATTCTTCGATGGTCTAGAGCGAATTCTCTCGTAACTACAGAGTAAGGCCGGGCAATAGACCTTCCCCACAGTAATTTGCATTCCCAAACTTTGTAATTCGATGCCCAAATCCGTTGGCTAGCGACATGAGCAACCGGTTGTGATTCACGTTTGGATACTTGAGCGATCGACCCATATCAAACCCTAGTCCGCCTCCTACCATTACAAATGGAATATTGTCGAGGGTGTGGGAATTCCCCTGCCCCAATTCGTTGGTCCAGACAATCAATGTGTTGTCGAGCAATGATCCCGAACCGTCCGGTTCTTTTGTCTCCTTTAGCCGCTGGGCTAAGTATGCGAGCTGCTGACAATACCACTCATTGATTCTGGTCAGTTTCTCTTGCGCTTCCTTGTTCGAATCTGGTTCATGGGAAAGATCATGTTGACCCTCCTTAATTCCTAACCAAGTAAACCGGGCTTGCCCTACTGAATTGGTGTACTGAAGCGTCGCGACTCGGGCGGAATCAGCCACGAAGCTACTCACCATTAGGTCAATTTGAAGCTTACTGATTTTTGGAATATTGTCATTCTCACGCCTTACTCCAGGTTCAATCACAGGAACAGCGTGACCTAAAGTCGTTGTTCTCGCGTTCAAAATATCTTTCTCCATATCTCGAACAAGGGCAGTATGCTCATCTAGAATTTTTCGATCTTCACTGCTGATTTGGGTTCTCAATCGATTTAGATCATCCTTTAGATCGTCCAAAACACTCTTCAAGGATTCCTGATCTTTGAGTTGCCCGTAAAGCTTATTAAACATCTGGTAGGGATCATCGATCGGGGCTACTGGTTGATTTGGTCCGGCGTAGCTCATTCGCGTCCAAGTATCAGCGTGATCCGGAACCATGACTCCGAACTCTAGCGATCCGAATCTTGTTCGGGTAGCTGGATTTTTCTGTAGGTAGTTCTTTATTTCCTGATCAATTGAAATTCCGCTCGACCACCCGGCGGGTGTATCCGAGCCACCCTGAACGTTTCCGGGAAATAATTCTGTTCCCGTGAGTAGACAACCGATTCCACGCATATGCCCATCTCCGTCGCCACGAATTCGGTCGCAAACTCCGTTCAATATCAGCGTTTGCTTTTTAAACGGCTCCAGTGGTTTCAAGCTTCCTTTCAGATCAAAATAGGGACCAATGGAGTCTGGCCAAAAGGTACTCGGAACGATGCCATCCGGGCTAAACAAAATGACTAATCTTTGTTTTCTCAGTGGTTTTTGGGAAGTCAGAACACTTGGGAGATTGCTCACGAACGGCAATGCTGCGGCACTAAGACCAAGGTCCCTTAGAAACTCTCGGCGACTTCTTCCGTTGTTCATGGCTTTATTGGCGAAGGCTCGGTTGCTGCCGAAACAACTATCTGAGCCATCAACTTACGAATACTATAACGGTTATTCGCAAAAGATTGCGTTAATCGAGGCAACATTTGGGGGCCGTAGGCAAGAACCGGCTGTTTTATCAAATTCTGAAATAGCTTTTCGGCAAAGGCAGACTGGGCTTCGTCGCTCTCGACGAGGTACTTGCTAAGATCGGTTGCACTGTTGAATTTCGCGAGTTTTCCGGTTCGAGCAAGATAACTTCCTGACGTATCAATTGACTTCCCATTTTCAGAACTTCTCAGTCGGCCAATTGCATCAAAACCTTCTAGAGTGAACCCTATTGGATTGATGATTTCGTGACAGCTTTTGCAGGCATCAGGTTTCGTTTGGGCAGTAATCCTCTCCCGAGTAGTCCATTCCGGATGAAGTGAAGCAGGAGTCGGCACAAAGGCCGCTGGCGGAGGTTGAAGCGTTCTTCCTAGCAGGCTCCGAACAATGATTACTCCTCGGTGAATTGGCGAACTCGTTTCCAGATAGGCATACTTAGAGAGAATATATGGTTGAGTGATGATTCCCCCACGCTTGTCTGGCTCAAGTGAAACCGCTTGAAACGGCGCGTTTGCTGGCAGAGAGACTCCATAGAACTTTGCTAAGTTGCCATTTAAGTAGATCGTAGGTTTGAGCATTAATTCGCGAAAGTCAGAATTCGGGCTCCAAGCCGTGTTTTCAAGAAAGAGCTCGAATGAAGTTCTCAAGTCCGATGCCGCCTTCGCGTCGAAGTCAGGATAGAGCTTTGAGCTCTTGACGATATCAGGAACTTCATCAACTTTTAGCCAAGACATGAGAAATGACTGAAGCTTCGTCCAAGCTCGGGGGCTAGCAACCATTTGTTCGGCTTGGGACAGAATTTGTTCTTTTGTTTCGAGTGATCCAGACTCAGCTGCACGGTACAAATCAGGGTCCGGAATCGAATCCCACAATCCAAAAGATAGTTGTGAGGCGGCGAAAAAGGCATCCTTCTTGTTGGACCCGATTTCACGATATAGAAATCTTGGTGACATCAAAGCAAGAAGGACAACTCGCTTTACCGCAGATTCCAAGTTTGGTGCATTGTCAAATTGTTTCTTAATGTACGCTTGCTCTACACTTGGCGTCAACGGACTTCGAAAGGCACGTTGCAGGAACTGTCGACAATAACTAACTAACTTTTCGGAACGCTGACCGTCTTTCTCTGATATCCCAGAAACCGCAGGCAAATTGTTGGTGATAAAATTTGCTGCTTCTGCAGCTGCAAATCTTGTCGATTCTTCCCAGGCTTTGGACACTGAATTTCCCCTTTCGTATCCCATACTGCGATCGTCAGGAGGAAACGGGGTTTGAACGACAAATGTGCGTTGGACTGGCTTGTTATACAAGAATCGAGTGGGTACTGGCTCAAGCGCTAGTTTCGGCCTTCGCCACTGAAGCGAAATAGACGCTGGGCCAGATGGTTTGTCTTTTTGCTTCGCGGTATCGTCAACTCCCTGGTTAGCCTTCACAAAATCCAACCGAACCGGATAGGACCTTCCACCAAGAAGAAAAATTGTCCCTTTGAATTCGGATTGGTTTCCAGATCGGATCAGTCCATCAATAAAAGGTAACTGCTCGTTGTTCAGGAAGAACCTCGTGGCATGATTACTCTTAATCACGAATTCGTATTCCCCAGTGTCAGGTGCAAAAATGCTCCCCTGCCATAGAATCGAAAAGAAGTGAGGATCATACTTTCCCGCAGTCGGTGCCAATGTTCCGAAGTCAAAATCAATGATTGCGTCGGTCCGCTCGATTACCTTTTCCTTTGAATCGTAGTTTCGGCTTCGAAAATACTCGGCTCGCAAACCATTTTGTGCTTCGGCTGGAATAGCGGGATGATAACTTCCAACTAGATCAGCAAGTGCGTTTCTCAGTTGCCTGACCGTTAGGCGTGAAAGCTGCACTCGGGCTGGTCGATTTCGCTCCTGAGCAATTATCGAATAGAAGTTGTCGTAGAGAAACTTTGCCACGGGTTGAGCTTCAGCCGGAGGGCACTTTTTGGGTCCTGGTGGCATCGATTGTTTAATAAAACTCGTGAGTTCATCAATTGATCGA
>JAYVHY010000199.1:0-4105 GCA_043770615.1 Armatimonadota bacterium
CTCAGGGTTCCGGTATCGCTCGATTTTTCTGCCGGAACGTAATAGGGGTTAAACGGCTCGTCGGTCTTGAAGCTCATTCGAATGACCCCAGTTTCAGACCGCCCTTCCTTTCCTTGACGAACCTTGAACGCGGTGAAGACCCACTTTTTGTTGGTGTAAAAGGAAATCCATTCTTTCGAACCATCGGTTATCGAATACCCGTTTGATTTCAGGTACGACGCCATCGCATTCGCATCATCTGATCGAACGGTGGTCGCCTGATACTTGCCAACGTTGACTTCTTGAAGTATATCGATTGAGCCAGCCGCAACAGCATCCGCGGAATTAGCTTCTGCTTGTGCACCACAGCCAAAAGAAGTCTCATGTGGCTTGAAAGACGCAAGATAACCATAAGCCTTCGCTGAAGATTCCTTTAGTTCCGGCACCGTGGGAGTTGCCGCGATAAATCCAAAGTCCTTGGCTTTGGTGTTAAAGAAGGCGTTCCGAATGAAATGCTCTGTCTTGGTATCCGGATTCCATACAATGATATTGCTTTGATCCCCAAACGTAACCGGTTGACCCTTTGCCGAAAATGCGTCACATGCCGGTGCAAAGGCATAGAGTAGCCCGGTAGCGAAAACCGCAATCGTCCGATTCATACGGTTAGGGACGAAATGGTCCTCCTAAAAAGTTCCGATTGCTGTCCGGCGAAAGAACAAATCTTCATTGACGCCTTTCGCAAAGTCAGGATCAAGATAACGGGAAAAATAGCAAATAGTAGGCAATTCACTTCGAGTTAACTTGAGGCTTGAAGAAAGGTCCTGCACGTCGCTTTCTATCATTTGTTTTGGCGCAGAAGGTATCGGGCGCCAAGGCGTCGACTTACCAACAAAACCTTTCATCGGGACAGGCGTAATCAAAAATAGCTCCAATCGAGAATTTTTCGACCAATTGTCCTTGGGAACATAGTAAGGATTGTAAGGTTCACTCGTTTTAAAGGTCATTCGAATAGCCTCGGTTTGGATGTCCTTTTTCTTCGCGTTGAACTTGAACGCGGTCAAAAACCAGCCTTTCTTGATATAGTGGTCAAACCAAACTGTTTGAGTTGGCGAAACTTTGTATTCATTTTCTTCCAACCACTTTTTGAGGGAATCGGCATCTACGGCAGTGAGCGTTGTTGCTCTCATACTTCCAACGTCAAGAGATTGGTGAACTGAAACCCCGCCCCCTCCACCGCCTCCGTAACCCCCTCCACCACCAAAACCGCTCGATGGTGTTTCCGAATTACTTAGCTTATGAAGTAAATCAAAGCAGCTTCGATCAGCACTTGAGATTGTTGGCATCGAAGGAGTTGGCGCAACAAACTCAAATTCATCCGAATTCGCGCTAAAGGATGCAGTTCGAACAAAGTGCTCAATTTGGGTATTGGGGTCCCAAATGACGATGTTTGCCTGTCCCTTAAACCCAATTACCGAGTTAGGACTACTCGAGAACCCACAACATGAATTCGCCCGAGGAACAAAAGCCATAGTGAAAGCACAAAATGCGCCAAGCAATGGTAGTCGACTCATTGGTAGTCGGACGACCAGGGATCACTTTCGTTTCGTGCTTTCCTTAGTTCCTTTTGGCACCGGAAAGAAGTAAAGATCATCGCCGGTCGTGTCAACCGCACTTTGGTCCAGGTAACGATTCACCCACGACTGCGCCGGAATATCTTTGCTCGACAATCCTAAACTCTTGGCAAAATCTGCCGTAGCCGCCTTGGTGAGAAACGAATGACCAGTTACAAAGTAAGCCCTGGTAAGGAGGCGAAACCGTACAACTTCAGGGCTTCTCTCTTCTGACACTGCGCTACAGCCAACGTCTAATCTAGTCGGCAACAAATCAATGACACAACTTGAAAGAGAGGCTCTCTTTCCCGATCGAAACTTGCAACCTAATACCGCTCGAACAGTATAACAATTCAGATGTTCGCATTTGGTCGAAGAAACACTTGGTTCAGGCTTACCGGGATGGCAATCATAATTGGCGGGGCGATAATCTACATGAAGATAGTCGATCGTCACGTGCACGAAAAAAGAAACGACCACTCCGAGCTTAGTGTCATCGCTCGCCTACCTGATGTCGCGAAGTGGATCAACAAACTGCCTCCGCCCTCACATATACGAGGCTCAGAAATGCTCCCATTCACCATGTTTAACATCTCCGACAATAGCATTGTCTACTATGATGGTGAGTCTGGCAATACATGGTACTTCCTAAATTTCGACAAAATTGAAGACGTAAGCGAAAAGGGTTTCGCATATTGCAAGACCGAAAATGCGCCGTTGCCAACAAGCATGGGGCGATTCCAGGTTCAATGCAAACAAATGAATCTCCATTGGGCACAGTATGAGACAGTATCACCTCAAAGTTGAGACTTTCATTTCGACAACTGATACCAAGTCCACGCCACCAAAGCATCCTCCGCATATGAAGCATTACTTTCCGTAGTTGCTGCTCCACAACCAATCGAAGTCCCATGTCGCTGTAAAGAGGCAAGAAAGCCATCAGGCATCTCTGAAGACTTCCTTAGTTAAGGCACAACTTGCGTCGCTGTAATCTTCCGTTTCTTACGGATAATGACGAACTTATCGCTTTTTGATTCCTTTCGGCACCGGAAAGAAGTAAAGGTCATCGGTTGTCGTGTCAACCGCGCTTTGGTCAAGGTAGCGATTCACCCACGACTGCGCCGGAAAATCTTTGCTCGACAATCCCAAGTTCTTCGCAAAATCTGCTGTAGCCGCCTTCGTGAGAAACGAATGTCCAGTTAGCTTGCCCGTCCACAGTGCTTTGCCGTTCGTGGTTCCCTGCATGGCATTGGGAGTCACCAAAAAGACTTCCTGTTTGATTCCATCAACCCAATTGTTCTTAGGGCTCGTGTATGGAACGTACGGTGCTTCAGTCTTAAACGAGAGCCTCACTGAACTTGTTTTGATGGCGTCGCTTTCCGAATTGACTTGAAATGCCGTGATGAACCAGCGTTTTTGCACATACTTCTCCAGCCACTCATTTTGAGATTGGCTGGCCCTGTATCCGTTTTTTGTCATCCAATCCGTGAGCGCAATCACGTCGCTTGCCCGAATCGTGGTCGCTTTTAGATTGCCGACAAAGGCAATTTGCTTCACCTCAACTTTGGGTCGAATCAAGACTCCGTAGGTTGGATCCAGTTCATCTTCTGGATTTGGTTTGACGACAGGTCGAGGCGGACGAGGTGGCGTGATCAATGCCGAAACAAGGTTGATAGGGGCATCGCCAACTTCTTTAACTCTTGGCAAGGTGTGAGTCGGCACCAAGAACTCAAACCGCTTTGCCTGCGACATGAATGCCGACGATTGGACCAGATGCTCCATTTTAGAGACCGGGTCCCATACCGCCACGTTACATTGAGCAACTAATCCTACCTGCGGTCGAGCCATATTCGACAAAATCATTGTGCCAAAGCTTGACGAGGCACCAATTGCCGCCATGCTGACAAAGACAATCCTTCCCTTCCCACTCATACAAGCGGATAACGGAGTTTGAGCCAAATTGTTCTACACAGTTAGCTTTTCTAAGGCGGTTCGATAAATTCGAACGCACTTTTCGAGTTCGTCAATCCCAACGCATTCGTTCGCCGCGTGAATCGTGGTGTTCAACGGACCAAATTCAACGACCGGAATACCGTGAGCCGCAAAGAACCGAGCGTCGGATGTTCCGCCTCCGGTTCCTTGTTTAGGATTGGTCCGTGTCTCCTTCATGATCGCCCCAGCAATTGCATTAATCAACGGAGCGTTTCGCGTGACAAACGGATTAGCCGAAGGGTTCCATTCAAAGGCACATTTAAGGCCGAAAGCTTCCGCCATCTTTGCAATTCGATTTTGGATAACATCCGCAGAATGAAGGACGTTGTATCGAAGATTAAAGTCAAGGGTAACAGTTCCGGGCGTTACGTTCACTGCTCCAGTTCCGGCGTGAATGTTGGAAATCTGAAGGTTTGTAGGCGGGAAATTTTTGTCTCCGGCATCCCAATGTATGGCGAGCAGCTCAGTCAAAAACGGAGCCAATCGATGAACCGGATTGTCCGCCAAATGAGGATATGCAACGT
>JAYVHY010000200.1:0-4101 GCA_043770615.1 Armatimonadota bacterium
GGCGCGATCAAGACTTTCTTTGGCATGGATCATTTTCGCATGATCTTCATGAACCAGAGATACAAATATTAGTCGATTAGTCCCAAAGTACGATTTGCCAAGTTCCATGTCACGAACGAACGGGCGTAGTACGAAGAATCCAAAAAAAACTTTGTTATTCTTGGGTCGCAGGTGTTGCCAAAGCAACACCTCGGTAAGTGACATGTCTTGTCGAAGTCGCCTTGCCCGACTGATTTGCTTTTGGGTTAACGGTGGAAAGCAGTCACGAACTTCTGGTTCCACGGCCATTTTCTATCTAATTGTTTTGTCTGAGAGTCACTTCACCTAATCGAATTCAACCCTTCCGTCTAACTCGCCAATGGGACGAATTCAATTAGGAAGTTTGGCGAGCGATCCACCTTCCCATTCAGAAACTGTCGCACGGATGCGAATAGCTCGGAATGGCTGCACCGGGAATACCGATTTTCGCTCCCCGGTCAGGAGTACGGAATGAATCCAAGGCGAAAATCGTTTCCCGATGCTAAAGAAATCTTGCCCGGTTTTACCCATGCGACAGTTTCTTCATGGGAAGGATCCTTTCCGAGTTAATGATCCGATGCCCTGAACTACGATCAAAGCGTAGTCTCACCGGGCAACTTTTGGATTTTCGGAAACCAAGATCCTTCCCATGAATGGGAAGGTGTCGCGTCGGTCACTCCATATGTCCGAAATAGTTTTGACCGATGCGACGGAAGGGTTGAACACTAGACGAAAGTTCAATGCTCAGACTACTAAGACACGTACGAGCAACCTACGTCCCCGCATAGTACAAAGGCTCTATTCGCCAATTCTTCTCCTTATCGTGGGCCATTTCCTTAACCCTTGGCCGCCGTTCTCTCAGACGTACTGATTCGATGAGAAGGTTGTTCCCGCTGGATAAGTGGTTCTTGCCGACGCAATGGAGCCTAAGCGTATAGGTTCCTGGATCGGGCCAGAAATCCAGGAAGTGGAACTCGCGAGATTCCACTGTTGGCGAGTAGAAGTCCATCTTCTCACCCATCTCGACACCATCTAGTTCGACCTTGAATATGCCCAGGTCGGGTCCCATTCCCACATTAATCAGCAACCTCAAGGGCTCTTTGGTGGTCACCTCAAACGGAATCTCGAGCGAATTCCGACCATCGTTGCCCGCCGGAACGTAAAGCAAATGATGTTCGAAGTACTCCGGAAATCGCTGGACTTCCATCTCGGTCGGCGAGTCTCCTTTTCGTCCGTCGTACTCCAACCTCGGTAACTCCTTCTCATCGAGGTTGTCCTTTTGTCCCAGGTTGAGCGCGGAAGCAACTATGACCAACCTTTCAATATTCGGTAGTTTCCTTTCCTTCGCACTCGGAGTCCGGGCAGTAAACGTCGGAACTCCCGTCTGATACCAGAATGCGACACTCGCAAAGTCGTCTTCTCTCGGATTCCAGCTATGGGCACGATACTCGGGATTCTCGTCCGGTGACATCCAACCGAACGTTTCAAACTCAAACTTAAACGACGAGTTAAAGACGAACGGGTCATTGATGTGCCACCGATAAGCACTGGTATGTCCCCCGACGATTCCCCACTGATCAAAGTACGGCACGCCGAAGAACGGCGTCAATGTTTTCTCAAGGCCCCATGCGCACAGGAAGTAATCCTCGGTTCCGGTTCCCCAGACCGACGGAGCCGTGTCGTCATCAATTGAAATCATCTCGTCACCCTCTCCAAACCAGTAAGGGCTGCGAGTGCGAACTGAGAACACCGTCCCTACATAATGCCCTTTGCCTTTAGTTTCAAGGATGGTGTATGGCTCCCCAGATTCCAACGGATAAGACTGGTTGTATTGAGCATAGAAGTACGGAGTCTCGGCGGGCAGCGAGTCCTTCTTGATCCAGTCAATGTTGTAATAGAAAAGGTTCAGCGGCTTCTCGCTTTCATTCACAATCTCAATTCGACATGATTTATGAAACGGCATATGCCAGAAGCAGTTGTATGAGTCGCCACCCTCAACTACAACCGGAATGCTGACAACCGTGCTTCGCTTTCCAAAGCAACCTGCAAAGAAGTCGCCAAAGGGTGCCTCGACTCCTGGACGCTCGCTTCCGTCGTAAAAGATTCTTAGCAAGAGCTCTTTGTGATTTGCGGAGCCGTCTTTCGCCCATGGGTGCGGCTCGGGACCAAGAAACGTGATCCACAAATGAGTTACGAATCCCGGACCTTCAACATCCATCAGGACATGTGTCGCTCCGGGGGCGACCCGGAAGTTATCGCGGTTGCTCTTCTCTTCGAGGTCACTCTTGGGCGGGGCGGTTGGATCGTAAAGCCCATCGGCACCCTCTCGGAAGGTGGAGGTTGCGCGCATGCTGCGTCCGTTTTGCGGAGTTGCAAGCGAGCTCATCGGACCGGTAAGAAGTGGGAATCCTGACATTTGGTTCATGTTCGCATGGGCGACATCTCTTAGTCAAGGTTTGGGGTTTACTAACCAACCCAATGAACGAAACCGAAGCCCTTATGCGCGCCTATTTCGATGCCTTTAACCATCATGATATCGAAGGCATGCTTGCAACGCTTTCCACTGATGTTGCGCATGACATCAACGAAGGTGGTCGAGAAGTCGGCATCGAAGCATTTCGAGCCTTTAAAACTCACATGGATGCTTGCTACCGCGAACAAATTCGGGACATGGTCTTCATGACCTATGGAAACCATGGCACGACCGAATTCATTGTCGACGGCGAGTACATCGGGACCGATGACGGTCTCCCCGAAGCAACCGGCCAACGGTACTCCATCCCTGCAGCGGCGATTTTCGAAGTCACCAGCGGCAAAATCTCTCGAGTGACCTCGTATTACAACCTCCGAGCCTGGCTCACCGCGATTTCATAACGCTGCCTCTGTGGCGAGGAATAAGGCATAACCTCCTCTAATCCAAACATAACAGCAACCAAGCGACTCCGAACAGGGCAAATAGCTAACGCTCCTCCGTTTAGGGAGGAGTCAACCTTGACAAGCAATTCATAGTCTTTGATCACTCACGATAAGGTTGACGGAGGGAGTGCAAATGACTGACTATATGGCAACGTAACTGATTCGATACGATGACCCCAATGTATCCGGTCTTTCAACCCCAACAGGGTTATTCAAATGAGCCCATGGGCGAAGCCCTGGGTAGGTCGATCCCCGTTTTTCACGAGCTGAAAGTTCGTCTCAATCCAAATCTCGACAAACCCTACTTCAAAATCTCCCAATGCCCGTTCTTGACCTTCTTCCGCAGGTTCTCCAACGACCCAAGCAAATGAGCCCGCGGCTGAACCGCGATATCGGGAACTCCATCCTTGAAAACATCCTCCCAATTCCTCAAGCAGTCAATTCCCGTCGTCTTACTGATAGAAGGATTGATCAGCGCAGCATACATCACGGCCTGCGAAGCCATTGGTCCTCGCCCAACGACCTCGATACGCTTCGAGTACTTCGACATCATTTCCGCGGCCCGAGCAATCTGAATTCCTGCCGTAAAAGCAACCGAGCGTCCCGCATAAACCGGGAAGCGAAGGTCAAACTGACTCAGTTCTCCGGTACCTAGGACATCGAGAAAGAGCGAAATATCGTACGGCGCATCCGTTTTGTGTCGGCTAAATTCTGCGCCCTTGCCATCATCGCTTACATAAATCGTAAGGGTATTTCCGCCGTCTCGGCCCGTCTTGAGTAGGCCAGGGGTAACAAGCCCCGGTTCAGATTCAAAAGTAATCGAGCGTGTCGAACCGTTGCCGACTTCCTTATACTTCAGGTCATCCTTCGCCGGAATCCCGCCGTTAACCCTAAAGACCTCAGCCAAAGAAACCTCCTTCGGAGCATTCGCCAAATACTCACGAGAAACATTCCGCATCGTCCGCTCCTTGAGCGGAGGATCCAAAACCAACAACTGCCGATCCTCTGGGTTAATCGCCTCCAGCACTGGCTGCTTAACCGGCGATCCGTCCCCAACGCCCTTCACATACTTATCAAAGAAGCCAATCGATGCCTCGCGCATCAGTTGGTTATAGTCGTGCCCACCCGCAAAAATCTGCACATGAACGTCATCCTTCTTGCCAAACA
>JAYVHY010000201.1:0-4082 GCA_043770615.1 Armatimonadota bacterium
GTATGTATCATGGGCGACGGCGCTGCATCCTTCCTCGAAGGACTAAACTCAACCCTTTCAAAAATTGGTGACGGGTACAAAGCAAAAATTGTCGCTACCTGCGGATTCTCCCGTGGAGAAGATAAGTTTATGGGGCCAGATGCTTGGCGACAGAATCCCGTTGCTTCAAAAGGTGGAGTCGTTGCCGGTTACCTTCGAGATGGTGACTGGAACATCGCCATGAAATGGCTCGGAGACAATGGTCTTAAGAATAACCCAGACGAAAAGACGTACGATCCTGATGCATTGAACTGGGTTGCCGCCAACGATTACATTGATGCAGCAGAAAAATACATCACTGGTTATTCAGAAGAGCGAGATGTCGTTAAAAACGGAAAGAAGACCGGAGAAAAGCGAAAAATTAAAGTCGACGGCGTTGTAACTTGGACCCCAGGTGACGTTTCCGTTGCTGCCAAAAAAGGCGGCATCGTCAGCTTGGTATCAACAAAAGAGTATTCCGCTCAGATGCCATGTGTTGTCATCATGATCGACAAATGGTGTCGGCAAAACTCGGGCAAAGTCGAGAATATGATTGCTTCAATATGCGATGGTGCCGACGCGGTTCGATCCTCATCTGAAGCATTGAAGAAGGCTGGTCAAGTGAGCCAAGAGGTCTACCAAGAAAAGAATGCTGACGCAGACTATTGGGTTCGATACTACAAAGGTACGAAAGAAAAAGACGCCACAGGAGTCGAAGTTGAGCTTGGTGGATCATCCGTCAATAACTTGGCCGACAACCTTCTCGTTTTCGGCAAGGTTCCTGGTTCGGCGAACGTATTCAAAGCCGTTTACGAGACTTTCGGAAACATTGTTGTTCAGCAATATCCCGATCTGATCAAGTCGTACCCAGCCTATGACACGATCGTCGATACGACCTACTTGTTGAATGTTGCAAAACAATCGAACGTGGATCCTGCGGTAGTTGCTCAAAGTGGCGGATCAACTCCCCCACCAATCAAAAAAGCCGGGGGCGCCTCAGGCCCACAAGTTAGCCGAAAGAACTATGATATTAAGTTCGCAACCGGACGAGCCACATTTGCTGGGTCCGCAGAATCGGAACTTAAGAAGTTAAGCGAAAGCCTGGTAATTGCTCAAAACACGTTGGTCGAAATCCACGGACACACCGATAACGTTGGCAACGCCGACGCAAATATGAAGCTATCGGAATCACGCGCCTTTGCGGTGAAGAACTGGCTAGAAAGCCATTATCCAAGGCAGTTCCCATCGGGCCGAATTTCGGTTACAGCTCACGGTCAAACTCAACCGGTGATGCCAAACAACTCTGAGGCCGGCAAAGCAGCAAACCGCCGAGTGGTCATCAAAATCATGTCGGCTGGCTAAACACCATGAAATCAAAAGAAGATGCTGGAGCAACGATTGCTCCAGCACCAAACCATGCGAAGCCGTCATTAAAGGACATTTTTCTGCCAAATCGGGCAGTCTCGCGTGGTTCATTTATAATCATTGTAGGATTCTGGGCCGTCAGTTTCCTAATCATCTGGTCCACTTCATCAATCAAGGCAATTCCAAGACCGATAGACGTCTTTCGGGAACTTCAAAACCTTTGGTTAAACATGGGCTTAGGTCCAGAATTAGTCAAGAGTATCGACCTAAATGTCCGAGCCTTGAGCGTGTCAGCGATTATCTGCCTGGGACTCTCCTATCTAACCGTCATCCCGTTCTTTCGACCGCTGATCCAAGCCTTTTCGAAAGGGCGATTCTTGAGCCTAGTTGGGTTTTCGTTTGTTTTCACCCTCTTGCTTGGTGGAGGCGCTAGCCTCAAATTCACCATGCTCGTTTTTGGAATGTCTGTCTTCTTCCTGACGTCGATGGCCTCTGTAGTTGCTGAGATACCAAAAGCGGACTTTGACCATGCCAGAACGCTAAGAATGCCCGAATGGAAAGTCGTGTGGGAAGTCGTTATTCGTGGGACATTCGATCAAGCCTTCGAGGTCATGCGACAAAATGCCGCCATCGGTTGGATGATGCTAACCATGGTTGAGGGAATTATGCGGTCCGAAGGAGGAGTCGGCGCATTACTACTCAGTGAGCAAAAGCACTTCAATATCGAAGCAATTTTCGCGATCCAAATCATTATTCTCATCATTGGTCTTTGTCAGGATTACCTAATCGGAGTGATTCGCAAGATAGTTTGCCCATATGCGGCTCTTACCTTGGAGCGAAAATGAGTTACGAGTACGAACTAAAACAGCAGATCTTGAAGATTGATAATGTCTCTCTAACGCTTGGCGGAAATCCTATTCTAAAAGATGTCAATGCTACGATCAAGAATATTGTCCGTAGCGATGTCAAGCAAGGCCAAGTGATAGGGTTACTTGGGCCATCAGGCATGGGAAAGACTCAGTTGTTTCGCATCTTATCAGGACTGAACATGCCGGATACCGGCACGGTATATGTAACCGAGCATATGGTGCCAGTTCGAGCCGGAATGGTGGGAGTCGTCGCTCAAAACTACCCGTTATTTAAGCATCGGACGATCATGTCGAACCTCGTGGTCGCGGGTCGTCAAGCTGGTTTAGACGCAACTGAATCCGAGACAAGGGGACAAGACCTACTAAAAAGGTTTGGGCTAACTGGTCATGAAAATAAATATCCAGTCCAGCTCTCAGGTGGTCAACGTCAGCGTGCCGCGATCGCCCAACAGTTTATGTGTAGCGATCACTTTTTGCTGATGGATGAGCCGTTTTCGGGCCTCGACCCAATCGCCCTGAGTGAAATGTGTGAATTTATTTGCGAGATGGCTCAGACCGACGAACTGAAGACTTTTATCGTGGTTACTCACGACATCGATTCTGCCGTCTCAGTCTGCGATAGCCTATGGCTTTTGGGTCGAGACCGAGATGCAAATGGCGATCCAATTCCTGGCGCGAGGATCCAACATACGATCGATTTGGCTGCCCGAGGGCTGGCTTGGCGAGAAAATATACGAGAAATGCCTGGGTTTGTGGCAACTGTCAACGAGGTAAGACAGCTTTTTAAGTCACTTTAAGGGAATAATTCAATCAGTACGTGAGTATCGATCCATCCCAAGGCAATTACCGTAGCACTCGGCACCGCTATAAATCAGCGTTCTCCGAAAATTTCAACGTGCTCAGTTTAGCTGGCTTAGCCGCCGCTTCGTTGGCGCTATTGAACCCTATACCCTTGATATTAGGGATAGCCGCTGAGGCCGTGTACATGCTGTTCGTGCCCGATTCCAAATGGTATGAAGTTCGGCTAAAAGCAAAGTTCGACGCTGAGGTTCAAGCTCGATTAGACAAACTTCGAAACCAAGTCTTCCCCCAAATCCATAGCTTAGTTAAGGAACAGTTTGCCAGGCTGCAGTCCGCCAGAGATCAAATTGGCCAGCAATCAAGGTCCGAGGAGACCTGGTTTCGTGAAGCCCTTCGAAAACTCGATTTCTTAATGGAAAAATACCTTCAGTTCGCATTGAAGGAATCCCAATTCATTAAGTACCTCAATAGCCTGATCGACGAAGCCTACGATAACCTTAACCAAGAAGAACGTCGAACCCTCGATAGCCTTGTTAATCGAGCGTCTTCGAGAATCAAACCACCTCGAAACTCTGACGTAGTGGTACCGTCCCAAGGCCCCCCTCCATCAGAAGAATGGAACAATACAATTGCCGAAGTTTTGTTTAGCCAATATGGGCGTGAAATTGATGAACTAAAGACTCGGTCAGACGGTGAACAGGTCTTCGCGACGAAGTCCATTCTCGACAAGCGAGTCGAAATCTTGACGAAACGTCAGGAGTTTGTCGAGCGAATCGTTCAAATTCTTAACAACCTTCGACATCAGATGCAGTTAATGACCGACACATTCGGTCTCATTAACGACGAAATTCGAGCCAGATCGCCGGAGCAAGTTCTTGCGGACATTGACGAGGTCGTTACGACGACGAACTCCTTAACTGAAGCTCTTGAGGCGGTAACTCCGTTTGAGCAACTTGTCTCAACTCCAACATACAAAGAATAAATCATGAGTATCAAAAACTTATTAAGACGAGCGGGCGAAATGTTCGT
>JAYVHY010000202.1:0-9317 GCA_043770615.1 Armatimonadota bacterium
GAACTTTTGGAGTTGATGAGGCGAGCTGGTTGTGTGGCATATACGCCACGGTTAGAGCCATTTGGATACGTTCCGCTCGAAGCTGCCGCATGTGGAACCCCGGTGGTTACGGTAAAGGAAGGTGGACTTCGAGAATCCATGGTGGATGGTCTGGGATGGCTAGCTGACCCAACTCCAGCCGCAATCGCGAATCAGATTTCGGAGATACTCAAGGATCCCAACAAGGCATCACAAGTTGTGCTTTCGAAAAGGGAGGAGTTGGTCGATAAATGGAACCTCAGTGCCGGAATAGATCGGCTCGAGGGTCACTTGCTAGCTACTGTAAATTCCACACAAGACTGAAACAGAAAATCTCGGAAATTCCTGTTTTTGAGTTCGTTTCTATCGGGTAGCATCCTACCTACTAATTACCTTATGTCTACCATTTCTTTGCTTTGTTTAGTGCTCGGTTTAGCCGTTGGCGCGGTTGCCGCTTATTTGGTGCTTCGCTCTCGTTTGCAGGCGTGGGAAACGCCAATGCGAGATAGAGTTCAGACGCAAGAGCAAGAGTTGAAAGTTCGCCAAGACAAGTTGAATGACCTCCTCCCCCTTGAAGGCGAGTTAAAGCAACTTCGAGAGAGCTTGTCTGTCCAAAGTTCCCGAGCTGACGAAGCGGTAGTGAATCTAAATGCGGAGCGTGAACGACGGTCTCAACTTGAAACAGAGCTCGAAGCATCTTCACGCGAAATTGTCGAGCGGGAAGCATCGCTCGTTCGAGATCGACAACGGTTCTTAGAAGAAAAAGAACTCCTGGAAAATTCGTTTGCCAACCTATCAAAACAGGCTCTGGCTCAGGCGCAAAACTCTTTTCTTGAGATTGCCAATGAGAAGTTTGCCAGTGAACGAAAGGTTGGTCAAAAGGAAATTGATGAAGTCTTGGCTCCGATGCGAGAAACACTCAACCAGCTCCGCGAGCACACCAAGGATATCGAAGAAAAGCGAACCTCGTCGTACGCCGAGCTTTCCTCACAAGTTCGTAGCCTGCTCGCTTCAACCACCAAGCTAGGCAATGCGCTCAATCGTCCAGAAATGCGCGGCTCATGGGGTGAGTTGACGCTTCGCCGGGCGGCTGAGCACGCTGGACTGGTTGAAGGCACCGACTTCGACATGCAGGTTCACACGACAACGGAGGACGGTAAGTTCCGACCCGACATGATTGTTCGTTTAACGAACAATCGCGTGATTGTGGTCGATAGCAAAGTACCACTTTCAGCTTACTTGGCATCGTTGGAAGCCGAAGACCCAATTGAAAAGCAGCTGAAGTTAAAGGAGCATGCACTACAGGTTCGCAAGCACATCACCCAGCTATCAACCAAGCAGTATCAAGGAATGTATGCCGATACCGCGGACTTCGTGGTCATGTTCGTTCCTAACGAAGCATTGTATCAAGTCGCGATTCAAGAAGACCCCGATTTGCTTGAAGAAGCCTTTATTCGAAAAGTCATCCTCGCTAACCCGATGACGCTGGTTGCCCTCTTGAAAACTATTGCTAACGGTATGCAGCAGCAGAAGGCATTTGAGAACGCGCTCCAAATTGCGAAGCTTGGCGGCGAACTTCATGACTCAGTTGCGACGTTTACAGAGCACTTCTCGGGGGTTGGAAAAGCCCTCGGTTCGGCGGTCAAGAAGTTTAACGACGGCATTGGCTCGCTTGAGCGAAACGTGTTGTCGAAGTCGAAGCGACTGAAAGAACTTGGCGCAAAGACACAAAAGGCTCTTGAAGAGCCGGAGATTTTGAATGCGGTCGTGAAGCCGCACTCGCTGCCTTTACCAGCGGCGAAGGATGAGCCGGAGATCGAGAGTCTTTTCTAGTCGGGCTACAAGTTTCGAGAGTAATTCATCCTTTCCGTCCGGATTCCTTTCATCGGGTTTGTTAGTAAAGCGAAATCAATCATCCCTTCCTTCTCATCGATCATTCAAGGGACTTATTAAACGAGGATCGATGCGCCCTAGGAAGCGAAGTTTCCTAGGGATGACAACGAAGCTTTCAGAGCACCGAAACAAACGTAAAGGTCCCCGATCCAACTTCAATCGCGCCGCTTTGTGATTCCTTCGCAGACTTCCCGCCTTCCCTCACTCCAGTACCCGGAACGAACACGGTTGCTTTAGTATTCGGCGGAACCATGACCGTCATCGTCAACTTATTCCCTTCTCGCTTCCAAGAAGACTCGATTCGACCGTACATCGAGTCATGATGAGCTTTGACCCAAGTCAAATCGCCAACCACCGACGGCTTTACAAAGAACTTCTTAAATCCGGGAGATGATGGGTCCGGCTGAATCCCCGCCAACGACTTGTAAAACCATTCCGAAACAGAACCAAACATTGGGTGGTTGTGCGAGAACGTGTTGTCGCTATATTCCCAGTGTTCCCAAATCGTGGTCGCCCCATTTTCGAGCATATGCCCCCAGCCAGGGAAGGTCTTGTTATTCACAATCCGGTAAGCGACATCGTTGCGACCAGCGTCAGACAGAACCTGAAAAACATACTTTGTCCCAAATATTCCCGTCGTCAAATGGAAGTCATGCGCCTCAATATCCTTGATAAGAACGTCGATTGCTTTTGCCTTCATGTCATCGGGAACTAGGCCCATAGCCAAAGGAAGTGCTTGAGATGCTTGAGTCCCGGTATCGTACTTTCCGGTTTTCCGGTTGAGGAATTGATCGTTAAACCTTGTTTTGGTCGCCCGGATTGCTTCGTCTCTATCGGCCAAATTCTTGCCTGATTTCACTAAGTTCAGGTAGTAAAAGGCAGTACCGGCCAACTCGGGAGATAGTCCGACGAGGGCCTCATGATCATTCAGTCCAGTAGAAAGCAGTCCCTTCTGTAAGTTTGACCGCAGTAAATCCATCCACAATTTCTGGTGATGGTTTTGCTTTCCCTTCCAAATTGACTCGCCGTAATATTGCTCAAGATCGTTGAGGAGAACCGGATAGGCAGCACCCCAAGCGATCGGTCCGCTGCCACCGCCAAGACCATCATCGGCGATGCCTACGTATGGAGCGGTCTCGGTAAATCCGCCGTTTTGACGCTGAGCTTCGGCCATGAGATCGATCGTGTTCGCGTAGAACCGAGCCATGTCGTAGGTGTACATCGCCATTTCGCTGGCGGCAACTTGGTCACCACCGTAACCAAATTTTTCGCGGTGTGGGCAATCTGACTGAACACTGAAAAGATTGCTTAGCAACGTCCACTCCACCATCGTTTGTATTTTGTTGAACATCGGATTCGAGCACTCGAACGATCCGACTTGTTCGACATCCGAGTTCATCCGAAGTCCCTCGAAGTCAGCCAGAATTGGCTTTCCGGGAAAGCCGGTGACTTCCACGTAGCGGAAGCCGTGGAAGGTGAATCGTGGCTGAAACACTTCGGTTCCCTCTCCCTTACATACATATTCATCGAGCTGAAATGCAGTCCTTGGCTCACCTTTTCCTGCATAGATGTAGTCTTTCCCGCCTCCCTTTGCTTGACCGGTGACAGCAGTCATTCCGTTGAGCATTCCGTTCTTGTAAAGCAGTTCTCCAGAACGCAAACGAACCCGAGTTCCGGCCTGCCCTCGGACTTTCATGCGAGTTACGCCCGAAAAATTTTGACCGTAGTCAACGATATAAACTCCGGGTTTTGGTTCAGTGATTTGAATAGGTTTGAGGGTCTTAGTTATTCTTATCGGCGGAGTTCTTTGACTTGCCAATTGGGGATCAAAAGTCTTCTCTACCGCCACTGGATGCTCCCAAGCGCTATCATCAAATGCCGGAGAATCCCATCCATTCACTTCTTTCCGAGCGTCGTAAACTTCTCCCAGATAAACGCTGTTCCGAATGATCGGACCTTCGCCAACCCGCCAAGTTTCGTCGCTTACTACGATCTGTTTGGTCCCATCCTTAAACTGGATGTCGAGTTGAGCAATTAGCCTTGGTTCCCCTATGGCAAGATGTTCTCGAATGTTTTTGTGCCCCCACATCTTAATTGGGAGCGGATTGTAGAATCCGTTTCCGAGCATCACGCCAAGAGCATTCTCTCCAGACTTCACCTGCTTAGTCACGTCGAACGTTTGGTACGAAACCCGCTTAGCAAAATCTGTCCATCCGGGGTCAAGCTCATGATCTCCAACTTTCGATCCGTTCAAACGCGGCTCAAAATAACCAAGTCCGGATATCGAAAGAGTCGCGTTAGCAACCGGCTTGTTAATTGAAAATGACTTACGAAACAGAGGGGCAGGATTGTCATTAAATGGGTCAACTGCGACCAAGGTTTGTTTGACAACTTGCTGAATCCACTTCCCTTTCCAATCTGAAGTCGAGAGTTTCCCCATTGACCAAGTTCCTACCGAGCTCCAGCTAGTTTGACCGCCATTTTGGTCCCAAACTCGGACCTTCCAAAAGCACTTCTGGTGCGACGAAAGTGCCTTTCCTGAATAAGAAACTTGAATCGATCGGTCAGAATCAACTCTCCCGCTATCCCAAAGGTCACCCTTCTCTGACCGAAGGCTGGATTGAGATGACGAAACCAGTATTTGATAGGCTTTTTGGGCGGCACCACGTTCGGACGACTTGAGCCACCAACTAAGCCGAGGTGTCTGGACATCAATTCCTAGTGGATTTGATTGATATTCGCATCTCAAGTGTTCAACCTTCATCGTTGATACGGGTTGTATTGCAGAAATCATGGCGAGTGTAAGGCAGATTGCAGTTAGCATGGCTTTAGTACGAAATGGCAAAACCTTGCCGGGCTTTCAATGAGACAAGTCCTGGGAACTTCGTTCCTCGAGGACATAACGCGAAAAAATTTGCGCACTCCACACGATCGTCCAAAAGTTTCGTAGTATGGATCAGAGCTGGCAAAAGTGGCATGTCCGTATCATACACAGATTCACCACTAAGCAAGTAACATATATCCATGATTTCACGCCCAGATTCTCGCGGACGCTTTGGTGCTTTCGGCGGACGATACGTCCCCGAGACCCTTATGCCAGCCCTGGAGCAACTCGAAAAGGAGTTTGATAAAGCTTGGGCGGATGAATCATTCAAGGCCGAGTACATGCGGTTATTGACCGAATATGTCGGTCGCCCTTCAGCTCTCACCGAAGCACGAAACCTGAGCGAGGACACTGGCTTGCACGTCACCGTCAAACGCGAAGACTTGAATCACACCGGTGCACACAAGATTAACAATGCGATCGGGCAAGCCCTGTTGGCCGTTCGCATGGGTAAGAAACGGATTATCGCTGAAACGGGCGCCGGTCAACACGGAGTCGCCTCGGCTACTGCCTGTGCATTGCTTGGACTGCAATGCGAAGTTTACATGGGAGAAGAAGACATCGTCCGCCAAGAACTCAACGTCTTCCGAATGAAATTATTGGGAGCAAAGGTTCATCCAGTTTCCAGCGGAACCAAGACCCTCAAAGACGCTCTCAATGAAGCGATGCGTGACTGGGTAACTAACGTCGAATCCACACACTACATCATCGGAACTGCGGCGGGACCTCACCCTTATCCGTACATGGTTCGCGAGTTTCATCGAGTCATCGGTGAGGAAGCCCGCGCTCAGTATGTCTCGCGCTATGGCTGCACCCCGGACGCGATTGTTGCTTGCGTTGGCGGCGGAAGTAACGCCATTGGCTTCTTTGTCGGCTTTTATGGTGACGACTCAGTTCGAATGGTCGGAGTAGAAGCTGGCGGTCATGGACTTAGTAGCGGTCAACACGCGGCACCGCTAACTGCCGGTTCACCGGGCGTTCTTCACGGAAGTTACAGCTACCTGATGCAAGATGCCGATGGTCAAGTGATTGGGACGCATTCGGTTTCTGCCGGACTTGATTACCCTGGCGTTGGCGCCGAGCATTCATACCTGAAGGACCTCGGTCGAGCCGAGTATGTTTCGGTCACTGACGATGAAGCTCTGGATGCGCTCAAGTGGTGCGCAAGTCGGGAGGGGCTCATCCCTGCGCTTGAAAGTGCTCACGCGTTTGCCGCCCTGAAAATTCCTGGACTGTTTCCAACTGGCTCCCGGGTCATTGTAAATATGAGTGGCCGGGGCGACAAGGATATGGCCACCGTCGCCAACATTCTTAAACTGTAGCTCGAAGTCGACCAGTAGGATTCGCAAATACAGCTTCGGATACCAAATCACCAAAAGTTTTGCCAAGTGCACCTGGTTCAGACATCACAAATAAATTAGGAAATTCTTGCTCAATTGATGGATTCATCTTGATTATTTTTGAGCCCGTTTCCAGAAGGGGATTCAAGATGATTTCCATTGCCTTGGATATTCCTAGTGCATCGTCATGGTTCACGATTGATTGCAGTTTCTCAACTGGGTCACCGGTCGACTCCAAAGATGGAATGGAAGCGCTTCCGTTTCGATGAAAATTTTCTAAGCATAAAAATAAGGCTCCTTCAATCGAGGTTCCCAATCTATGCTCGGCAAAGTCGCGCAAGGTCTTCCCATCCGAGTGAAAGTCTTTGCTAATCGATGGGTGACCGGTCAACTCAGTAATCTTGGACGTATATCTATTTTCAAATGGGGCAAAGTCCGATCCTTCGGGAAGGAAAAATGGAGTAAAAGGAAGATCGAGAAAATTGGCGAGGACTCGATCTTCTGGGCTTAGAAACTCTGGCCACTCCGCCTTCTCCAAAACATGCCCTCTAACCGCTTGCAAAGACACAACTGTGACGCGAAAATCGAAGTCCATAATCGGGACAACTGCCTTAAAATCCCACAAAAATGTGCGTTTCATACTGCTAGATACTCCGAATATCGGCAAAAGGGAAGAAACATCGGAAGTTTGGGATCTTTTGTCTCGACCACGCTCTGGGAGTATCCTATAGCAAATGATCATACTTTCAAGCCTTGCCTTAGGTCGGGCTATACTCCAAACCCAGAAGCCAGCCGAAGTTGAAGTCAATCCGCTTCAACTCAAGGTGCGAAGAACTGATTCTTTGACCGTAGCGGTCAACAACTGGTTTGACTTGAACTCTGGTAAGCAAAGCTCGCTTGATGCCTTCGTTAAGCAAGCCGACAACTATCAGTTTGTATTCCTAGGCGAATCACATGACGACCCGGTTCATCACCAAATGCAGGCAAATGTAATTCAGGGTTTGGCGAAGAGAGGTCGAAATGTGATTGTCGGATTCGAGATGTTCACCCGACCGAACCAAGAAAACCTATTCGCTTGGACCCTCGGGAAAGAGACTGACGACGAATTCATTGCTAATGCTAATTGGAAGAAAGAGTGGGGATTCCCTTTTCCACTTTACAAACCGATTTTCGACGTAATCAAAGCAAATCGAATCCCGATGGTTGGGCTGAATGTTCCCCGAGCCTGGGCGAGTGCAGTGGGTAAGGGCGGGCTGAGCGCCTTGACCCCAGAACAGCAAGCTCAGATTCCGACCGTATTAACCAACAACCCTAGCCACAAAGAAGTGTTTAACGGCCTGATGGGTGGACACCCGATGACGGGTCCCCGAGGAGACAATATTTATGCAGCCCAATGTCTGTGGGACGAAGGAATGGCCGACACCGCACTTAAATACATCTCGAACCGATTTGGATCACCCGAAAATATGCCGAAGAATGCGGTTTTCGTGATTGTTGCAGGAATGGGGCATGGACTTTACAAACAGGGCATCAACTGGCGAATCATGCGAAGAACGGGGATGGATACGCTTACCGCGATTGGTATTGAAGGTGACAAGAGTCAGTCGGTATCTCGAGGATTGGCAGACTTTGTCTATGTCTCGCCTTCGTTCACACGGAAATAAGGGAGCCTTTTCAAAATGATTTTTGTATTGGCCACAATATTCCTTGCTACCGGACAGCAGATTTCTGAATCTACCAATATTCCGGCGGGAGCAAGCATTGCTGTTATTGGAAAGGTGAGACCAGGTTCTTACGTAGCAATGCGTGACTACCGAAGCTTGCCCAAAATCGGAGAATTGAGCGCGGAAAAGCGAACCTCCTTCACCGGAATGATCATCACCTTGGATAGCCCATCGATTGGAATGATTCACGTTTTGAACTATCGAAACGGGAAAAGGGTTGTGCTTGATCAAAAAAATGGACCGAAAGAAAATGGCGTGCCGCTGACCAAAATGCTCTCCACTTTTTCGAAAAATACAGATGTACGATTCGCAGGCGGGAACGGGGCAGGATTCGATGTGAAGCTCCCGGGTGGAGAAGCAAGTCTCAAGAATTTTATTGGCACCCTCACTGGTTTTGCTACGAAAACAAGTCCGAAAAAGATTCTCATTAGAGTCAAGAATGGAAAAGTAGTGTCAAGTGAGTATGTGAAGCCTCCAGCTATCCCAAGAGCTAATGGGTAGACTGGAAAACGATATAGTGAGTCATTGGAATGAGCGATAATATTGCCGAGAAATACCCCAATTACAGTCCTGGTTTAGAAGGTGTTATCGCCGGAATAAGCAGCATTTCTGAAATCGATAGTGACCGAAGCAGTCTTCAGTACCGTGGTTACGATGTCCACGATTTAGCCGAGCGAGGGAGCTACGAAGAGTGTGCTTACTTGCTGCTTTACAAGAAGCTACCGAGCCAGAGCGAACTTGCTGAGTTCAGATCAGTTCTAGCCGCCGAAAGAGAAGTGCCATCCTACATTTACGACATCCTTTCGGCGATGCCAAAGAAGTCACACCCAATGGATCTGGTCCGGACGGCATACTCCGCTCTTGCACCGAGTGATCCTGACTATACAAAACCAAGCACGGATCACGATGCAAACGTTCGAAAAGCCGTTCGAATCGTTGCGAAGGCCTCAACCATTGTCGGAAATTGTCACCGAATTCGAAATGGTCTTGAGCCACTAAAGCCAAATCCAAATCATACAATTGCCGAGAACTTCCTTGCGCTATTCAGTGGTAAAGATCCGATTCCAAAGACCGTTGAGGTTATGGACGCTTCGCTTTGCCTTTATGCTGAGCACGGATTTAATGCGTCCACATTTGCCAACCGCGTGACGGTCGCTACTCTGAGCGATCTCTACTCGGGAGTGGTCTCCGGGATCGGAACTCTTCGTGGACCGTTGCACGGCGGAGCGAACGAAGAAGCCATGCACATGATTTTGGAAATTGGCGAACCAAGCAATGCGCAAGCATGGATAGATGATGCTCTTGCCACCAAGAAAAAAATTATGGGCTTCGGGCACCGCGAATATAAGAACGGCGATAGCCGCGCTTTTTATATGTCCAAGGTCGCCAAAGAACTTGGAATTGAAGCAGGAATCACCAAGTACGGCGAGATTGCCGATATTCTTGAGAAGACGATGC
>JAYVHY010000203.1:0-42249 GCA_043770615.1 Armatimonadota bacterium
CAGATGATCGTTTCTTCACCGGCGTTTACGCCAACTCCGCTTTCCGATGAATTGAGGGGCACACTCAAGAACGCAGTTGTCCACATGAAGATGGAGCCAAGCGACGAACTGACCTCAATTATCGATCGAGATTAGTCTCTTTGATTCTGGTCTTAGTGGCAAGTAGCCATGTGACTTTGCGTAGCAACTGGCGATATGCTGAATAACGATCGCAGTTGCTGTTGCTACATTAAGCGATCCCATGAGTCCGAACATGGGAATTGCCACACAACCATCACATTTGGAGACTATATCTTGCGGAACGCCATCCTTTTCTGATCCGACAACCAGGCTCACCGGATATTGAAATTCAAAATCCTCGAAGTTGACTGCGGATTCAGTAAGAGTCAAGGCAACTTTCTGGCGTCCCTCGGCTCGATCCAGTGCATCAGAAGGTGATAGCCACTGGTACGGTTGCCATCGGATCGAACCCTTGTGCCCGCTAAAGTCGTTGAACTTGTCTTCTTCAAAGGAGAACGTAACCATTTCACACCGGAAGGCTTCTGCAATTCGAAGCAGACCGCCGTGGTTAATCGCTTTGCCAAGCGGGCAAGTTATGATCTCGATTGGCATTCGCGGCAAAATGTCCGCCCTCTCTCTCAGAGACTCAGGCATTGAATCCAGTTCTGACCACGATTCACTGGCCAATTCGCGCATTCGTTCCTGGCGCTCGCGGTTTGTTAATCTCATGGATGTTAAGAATACAGGAATACCGGTAAATCTAATAGGCTGAAAATATACTGGCTGAGGAAAGTACCAGCTAAGCCGGAGGGGCGCACGGGATGTGCAAACAATCGGGGGAAAAACAAAATGTCCAATCGTCATATGAAAGTCGTAAGGCTTCTCGAACCAGAAATGTGCTTAAGCTGCAGATTCGCACAGATCGCGGATGTCGAGACAGCTAGCGGCGGTAAGCAAAGAATGATTTACTGCCGTCGACTGGATTGTGATAATTGGGACATGACAAGTGCCGAAATGGCAACCGATGTTCAAGTTCGTGAAGATGAAGCAGCTTAGGGCAAAGGAGGGTTAGTCAATCATCGAACCACGGGGGTGGTTTGTATATTGAAAAGGGGTGCGGTTCGTGGGGGACCAGCACCCCAATTTTTTGTCGTGTTTTTAGCATCTATATGCCTTCGTCCAGGCAACTCAACCAGTTTAGGCAACTATTTGAAGCCAGGTCTTGTTACATTTGTCGTGCTAAAGAAACCGCTGACTCGTCGCCAAATTCTCAAGTACGGAACGCTATCCGTTCTTGGCGGCATTATTGGCGAAGCACTAATCGAGCCGAATCGACTTGAACGAGTAACTCTCTCAGTGCCGATCAAGGATCTGCCCGCTTCATTTGAAGGATTCAAGATTGGAATCGTCAGCGACATCCATTGGGGACATGCCATTGACTCTTCATATATGAAGATGGTTTGCGACGCAGCAATGTCCTTTCAGCCAGACCTGATGGTCGTTCCGGGAGACTTTTTGCATGGAGAAGATCGTCGAACGCACGAAAAAGCACGCCTTGACGGCGTCATCGAATCACTTGACTCGCCCAATGGAGTCCTCGGTGTATTGGGTAATCATGACCACTGGATAGGGAAGTCCTATGCGAAAGACCAGGTATACGGTCACTCGCGTGTGCAACTTATCGATAGCAGTCATGTGACTTTGGAAAGAAAGGGTGAACTTCTCGTTATTGGTGGGGTTGGCGATCTGTGGGAAGGGGAAGTCGATCTTCGAAAGACGTTTCGAAACGTTGATCCTAAAACTCCGCGAATTTTGCTTTCCCATAATCCTGACGTTGCCGAAGTCGTAACCGGAGACGAAGAGACCCGAGTTGACCTCCAAATCAGTGGTCATACACATGGGGGACAATTCGTCATTCCCGGAATTTACGACGCGACAAATCGGGTGAGTGCGTTTGGTAGCAAGTTTAACCATGGTCTTGTGAACGGAAGACGACACCAAGTTTATGTTTCAAAGGGAGTAGGGCGACCTCATGGCGTTCGATTCTTTGCACCGCCAGACGTCACGTGCTTAACTTTAATTCGGGCAGCTTAGCGGAGAGATTTCAACAATGAAGAAATTGACCCGAAGACAACTGATTACTTTGGGATCGGTAGGCGCATTTGGCGCTTTGTTGGGCGAGGCACTGTTAGAGCCGAACCGCCTTGAAACAATTAGGCGGAATGTGCGAATACAGAACTTGCCGCCTTCATTTGAGGGTTTTCGAATTGGAGTCTTAAGTGACATACACTGGGGGCACGCGATTGATCACACCTTCGTGTCAAGGGCAATTCATTTGCTTTTGGAGACAAAACCAGATCTCATCGTGCTTCCGGGTGACTTCTTTCATAGTTCGCAATTTCACAGCAGGGAACTTCAGCCATTGGAAGGCTTATTTGGTTCGTTAAGTGCAAAACATGGTGTCGTTGGCGTCCTAGGAAATCACGATCATGGCGCGGGGGCCGACTTGGTACGAAAAGAACTCAGCGTAAATTCGCCGATTCGGCTGATCGATAATGACCACCTGATGATTGAAATTGGATCAGATTCTCTCGCAGTTGGCGGAGTCGGCGATCTCTGGGAGGATGAGGTGAAGTTAGATCGAGCCTTTGCGGGAGTAGCAAAAGACATTCCGCGCATACTACTTTCGCACAATCCGGATGTTGCCGAGCAAGTCAAGATTGATCCAGGCACCCGAGTAGACCTTCAAATCAGTGGACACACCCATGGCGGGCAAATGGTTTTACCTGGCATCTATGACCTAACATCTGAGGTCAGCAGCTATGGATCGAAGTTTAATCGGGACCTCGTGAAGGGTAAGCGGCACCAAGTATTTATCTCGAAGGGGATTGCTCGGCTTAACCGTATGAGATTTTGCGCGTTGCCCGACGTAGCATGCCTCACGCTCGTTAGAGCTTGAGTGACTTTAATTGGTTGCGCTCGCTTTTAGCAGCGTGGCGATCACATGCCCGATTGGCTGTCCTTCCTTAATGTCACTGTGGCATGAGTAACAAGATTTTTCGGATGCCCGAACGGCTTTGGCCATGATCCAACCTTTGGCTCCGTTGACAGTAATAGAATTTGAATAAGTGTCATATCCTTTTTCGTTTATGACCTTCTTCGCCTGCGAAACTGCAGCCAAAATCTCCTTTTGCAGACTAACGGTTATTTGCAATTGTGGTTCCGAACCTTGAACCGTATGAACTCGAGTGATTCGGTACTCCGGAATTTCAATATTTTGGTTAGGATTTGCGGTCTTATAGTCCTTCCAGTTCTTTAACATTTCTCCTGACATTGCACCAGCAACAAAAGAGTTGACCATCAACACATCTTTCAGCTGATTAATTTCCTTGTATCCGGGAATTTTTCCAATGTGCTCGCCGTGAAAAGTGGGTACTCGACTGGCACCAAACTTCCCATCTCGAGGTGGCGTTAACATGAAGCTTCTTATAGAGGTTAGGTACGCATCAATATCTGCGTCATGATCAAATTTGACGACACTTGAAGCAACCTTATGATCGCCTTTTTTCACTCCACCATCATCGTGACTTGGTCGGCTAGTAGCGTAGGTTAGAGATCCAACCGAAGTCAGAGCGATTGCTGGCAGAATCCAAAGTGATGCTAGTTTCATGATTTCCCCTTATGTTTTCCAGACGCGTTAGCCAATCTTATCGTTACTACGAATTAGCCTGCGCTCGTTCCAATGCAACATTCCTAATACGAAAAAAGTTGCTGACATGTCCAGAATGACGTCAGAATAGCTTCCTTGGCGATTCGGCATCATGCTTTGGCGATACTCGTCAGCCAGGGCAATAGAGAGCGGAAATGCAATCGAATAGGAATAAAGTATTTTTCGATTTGAATAGTCATTCCAAAGGTAGGTTGCGAAGAGCCAAGCCAAGCTGCCATAAAACGAAACGTGAATGGTCTTTCGGATGACAATAACCAAATTGTTCAATTGCTCTACAGTGAGCCCTAAGAAGTCAAACATAGAACCCATTCGATCAGCACCACCACTCGATCCGCTCAAATATGCGACTGCCCAGGTAAGTAAAATGGCTAAAATGAGCTTAATATCTGACTTTTTGAGGCTCTCCTTAACAAGGATCAGTGAGGTTCCGATTCCTGCCATTGCGACTTGGATGCCAATCGAAGTAGGGTTCATATCGCGTCCTTCTCGTCTCTCACTTAACAACCAAAGAAGCGCCAACGGTGCGAGCCAAAAGAGCAGGAGAGCGGCAGCACTTGATTTCTCACGGATCGGCTTGCAGGACAAGAAGATTATCGAAATTGAGATGATCTGAAGCAAAACCGGCCACAGAAATTGAGATTGGTTTTCCGAAAAAATTACGAGACCAAGCAAGACAAACAATGGTGTGGCGTACTTTGCTACTTGCCGCATGGGATACCATTAATATTATGCCGGTACCAGATGCAGCAACATTTGCTCGAATGCTCGATTCAGCTCAAAAAGGAGATTATGCTCTCGCCTCGATCAACGTCACGTCAAGTACGACCCTGAACGCTGCGTTGGCTGCTTTTGCCGAAACCAAGACCGACGGAATCATTCAATTCAGTACCGGCGGATCGGAGTTTGCAAGTGGACCAATCAAAAGCATGTCCGAGGGAGCAATTGCTTTGGCCGAGTACACCCACCGGGTTGCAAGAGATTTGCCCTGCTATGTAGCCTTGACAACGGACCACTGTGTTCCCGAAAAGGTAGATAAGTTTGTTAAGCCCCTTATCGCGGAAAGTAAAGATCGAATTGCGAAGGGACTGCCGCCTTTGTTTAACGGTCATATGTTTGATGGGTCTGAATTGAACCTAAAAGACAACATGGCAATTTCTCAGGAATTGTTGACGATGATGGCACCATTGGGAATCATTCTTGAAGTAGAAGCCGGAGTTGTTGGTGGCGAAGAGGATGGAATCGACAATTCTCACGTCGGGCACGAGAAGCTCTATACGACTCCCGCGGATATGCTCTATGTGTATGATTGCCTACAAGGTATCGGTAGATTTACATTGGCGGCAACCTTTGGAAACGTTCACGGAGTCTATAAACCAGGCAATGTTAAGCTTGATCCTTTGATCCTCAAAGCCGGAAACGATGCAATGAAGGCAAAATATGGCAAGATCCTCGATCTTGTTTTCCACGGTGGCAGTGGAAGCTTACTTTCAGAAATCCACGACGCGGTTTCCTATGGTGTGATTAAGATGAACGTCGACACTGACTGTCAATATCATTATTCTCGCCCGGTTGTTGATCATGTTATGAAGAACTATGATGGCATGCTTAGAATTGACGGCGAGATGGGCGATAAGAAGACTTACGACCCGAGGGCATTTATGAAGAAGGCTGAGGCTGGCATGAAAGCCCGAGTAATCGAAGCCGCGACCGACTTGAAGAGTGTTGGGATTTCGTTAGTTTAGAACTAAGCAAGAAGCCTGGGTGGTATCCTCCATGAATTCTATGATCATCAGCGAGATTCTCGGCAAAAAAGTAGTCGTTCACATTGAGAATGGCGCCCAGGTTGTATTACATCGAGGAGTTTTGGAGCAGGTAGATACCCAATTCATCCGACTCAAAAAGGATACTGAGACTCTGTATCTTTCTCTCTGCTTCATTGTCGCCATTCATCCAGTCTAGTATTGAGTCAGGGCTATGCCGAGAGTTGCATGCGTTCAGATGGACGTCAAATATGGCGATCGAGACCACAATGTAGGTCTAATCGTTGAGTCAATTCATCAATTAAGCGCGGAAGGGGCAGATTTTGTCGTGTTTCCTGAATGTTGCATCGCGGGTTACTGCGTGGACTCCGAGTTAAATCTGTCGGAAATTGGTGTTTCGAGAAATTCGGGCCACTTGCTCCAAATCCAATCAGCTGTTGATGAATCGGGAGCAGTAGCGATTTTTGGATTTTCAGAATCGGCGATCGAGGGATATTTCAACACCGCCGCTATGTTTCAGCCCAATGAATCTCCGGAGTTTTATCGAAAGACTCATTTGCCCGAGCTAGGCTATGATCGCTTCGTTCTCAAAGGTGCCGATCTTCCGGTATTTGGTACCAAGTTCGGGAAAATTGGAATTCTAATTTGTTTCGATATTCGATTTCCCGAAGCAGCAAGAATTTTGGCCCTTAAGGGTGCGGACGCCATTATTATTCCGACCAACTGGCCCTTGGGTGCCGAAATCAGCGCAGATGTCCTCGCCATTGCTCGGGCGGCGGAAAATAAAGTTTTTGTCGTGACATGCAACCGAGTTGGCACAGAAAACGGCTTTAAGTTTATCGGCAAGAGTAAAATTATCAATCCGATGGGGCAAGTTCTTGCTTGTGCCCAAGCTGAAGAAGAAGTCATTATTTTTGATCTTGATTTTGCTTTGAGCCGGAACAAACGCAACGTAACTGTCGCCGGAAAGCACGAAACCACGGTTTTCGAAAGTAGAAGACCAGAACTTTATGGTCAAATTTTCAGTAACACTGAACAAATTGGAGGCAAAACGCAGTAAAGTAGACCATCATCTGTGTGAGTAAATAACATGAAATTAGGCGGAAAATCAATTGTCGCAATAGCTTGGGTTAGCTTTTTAGCCGTAATTATCGGTTGTGGTGGAGGAGATGCAGGCGGTGGTACTACGGCTACCAGTACCACAGCAACGACTGCGACTACGGCAACAACAGCTACCACGGCTACAACTGCTACGACAGCAACAACTGCAACAACTGCAACAACAGCAACGACTGCGACCACTGCTACAACTGCGACCACGGCCACTACTGCTACGACTGCAACCACGGCTACGACCGGCGGTCCGCTTCCACATGATTCGATTTTGTATACGATCAGCGATGGTCCAGTTAACTTTTTGAAGTCAATCAAGGCTGACGGTACCAACAATACAGTGTTAGCATCCTATACGGCCGCAAGCGTGAAAGCGGTTGCCCCTAATCCCACTAAGACAAACCAGTTTGCCTTTGCGAGTCAGAATCCGGTTACTACTACCTTTAAGCTCTATAAAGGGAATGCTTCCCTAGATGTCGCAACGAGTACTTTGCTCGCGACGACCGTGTTTGCCGATATTGACTCCATTCAGTTCACGCCAGATGGCTTATACGTCATTATTCGGGCAGACGCCGGTACGGGATACAAGATCTACCGAGTACCCGCAGGCGGCGGTTCTATTGTCGCCCTTGACGATGCATGGGACATGTCGGTCAGTCCGGTCGTAGGTGCTCATCTTGTAGCTTATTCAAAGATTTTGCCAACAACATCTGAAGTCTATACGATTGACTATCTTGTTGGAATTTCTTCGGCAACTCCGCTTACCAGTCTCGGGGTGGATGTCTATTATCCTAATTGGAGCCGGGATGGTGCCAACATTGTGTTTGGACACACTCCCGACCCGACTTCGATTAATGCCCATTTGTTCAATGTAACTGTTCCCGGTGGTATTGTCTCGGAAGTAACTCCCGCATCGTCAAGCTGGGAACCATTCGGGTTCTATAACGAAGCGGCAAGTCAAGTCGCTACAGTTGGAACTAGTTCAGGACCCTCAGGCAGCAAATACATGAATACGTTCGTCATTGGAACCGGTTCGTATGTTCCGCTGATTACGGACAATAACCTTGGAAACGTCTGTTACTGGACGGATAGCAATGGAAGGGGGACTTCGGTCAATATTCCAAGTATCCAATTTGGACCTCGACAGCGCCGACTTAGGTAATCTTTCTCACAAATATGGAAGCCTGAAGAGTTTCTCTTCAGGCTTTTTTCATTTTTGACGAACTCATGATTAGAATTGTTGGAGCAGGGTTTGCCGGCGTCGAGGCCGCTTGGGCCTGTGCCTCACGCTCCGTGGAAGTCGAACTTTATGAAATGAGGCCGACTAAGAGTAGCCCCGCTCATACCACTGATTACTTTGCCGAATTGGTTTGTTCGAACTCACTAAAGTCGAATTCACCTACGAGCCCTGCAGGTCAGTTAAAGTCGGAAATGACCGCCTTGGGTTCGATTATTCTCAAAACTGCATCCGAGCATGCAGTTCCTGGTGGAGAAGCATTGTGTGTGGATCGCAATGAATTTGGCAAAGCAATGACTTCATTGATGGAAAATCATCCTCTGATTTCTGTAAAGCGGGAAGAAGTGACGCCATCAATGGTTGAAGCTTGGCTCGCAAACGGTGATCAAGTCATTTTGGCATCCGGTCCCCTAACTTCGCCTCAACTATCGGAGTGGCTCGCAGCAAAGTCTGGAAGGGAACATCTCTATTTCTACGATGCCGTTTCTCCTACAGTTGAAGCGTCATCATTGAATATGGGTATCGTTTTTGCTCAAAGTCGGTACGACAAGGGCGAAGGGGATGACTATTTAAACTGTCCATTCAACAAAGAGAACTATGAAGAATTCGTATCTGCCCTGATCACTGCGGAACGGGCTCCATTTCATGCGTTTGAGGCCGGGGGAGTTCGATCCGACGTAACCGTTGATCCTGAGTATGCAATTAGCGGTGGAGAAGAGAAATTGCTAGAGCAGATCAAGTATTTTGCCGGTTGCACTCCGATCGAGGCTATCGCAGAGAAGGGTGCTAGATCGTTGGCCTTTGGCAATTTCAAACCAATGGGGCTGACAAATCCTGAAACTGGAAGAAGGCCATGGGCAGCCTTACAACTTCGACCGGAAAATAAAGAAAAATCCCTGTATTCGTTGGTTGCCTGCCAGACAAGGCTCAAGTTCGGCGAGCAACGGCGTATTTTTCGAATGGTTCCGGGCTTAGAGAACGCCGAGTTTGTTCGATATGGAGTGATCCACCGAAACACTTACCTAGAAGCACCAAAGGCTCTTCTGTCAAATTTAGAGATGCGGTCGGTGTCCAACTTGTTTGTGGCAGGTCAACTCACTGGAGTCGAAGGATACGTTGAGTCAGCGGCGATGGGAATTCTTGCTGGGCTTCATTGCATTGCCAAACTTACAGGCACCACTTTACCCGAGCCGCCAAGAACAACAGCGTACGGGGCCTTGATGGCACACTTGCAGGACGACACCCCACGAGAATTCGCCCCTATGAATATTAACTGGGGAATCCTTCCCGACCTTGATCCTATTCCAAGGGATAAAGGCGTGAAGCGAGCAATGAAGATTGAGGCTGCGCAAGCTGGCCTTTCTAATTGGCTCGATATTATTGGCGATGCCTATCGCCCGAGTGGAAAATCAGCAATCACTTCGTAACTGCCATCCAGCAACGTGTTATAAAGTGTTACCGATTCGGCATTCCACTGGATATCTTCAGGCGTTGCTCCTGAGTGCATGAAGTCCCGGAGCTTATTTCCAAGTTTTGTTGATGCCGGTTTCATGCGTGCTAATGTTACTTGTGGGGAATATTCCTCATCATCCAGAGGAAAAGCATCGGAGAGGGCCCTATGGATGGCGTTAAGGTCACCGTTGAGGACACTTACACCGAGACAAAGCACGCCGGGTCGCTTATTATCTGGTAATCCATTGATTTTCTCAAGCTTGAGCCGAACTTCCTTTTGCTCCTTTAGTGCCTCAGCCGCCAACAATTTCACGGTTTCTGGGTCTTCATCGCCAACAAACAGAACTGTAACATGCCACTTTTCCGGACTAGTCCAACGGAGTCCTTGACGATCAAGTCGCTCCTTTACCTTGGGTGTGTACTCGGAGAGCGAGTTACGAGCGATGGATGAAAGGGCAATGGCAAAGAATAACCTCATGGATTGGTGCGGATGTCGCGAATCCATTTTGCATGAAAATCGAGGAAAAGTCTGTTTCTGCCCCCAACATGTGCAGTTTTTCCTTTCAAATCGGCGCTGACGGTTGGAATTGTTTTTGGAAAATAAGGGTCTACAAGCAGTTCAACATCGGCAACGCCGGTAATTACTCCATTGATTGGATTGTTTGCCGTAATGAGATCGTCGACTGCTTGCTCGGGGGACTTCCCCCAAAATTCTTCGATGCCGACCGGTTCAGAGACTCGGTCGAATCTCCACATCCAGTAGCGGCTCTTGTTTTGTTTGACCTGAACCGCGTCTCCAAGTGGAGTATCTTTGATGGAAGGGCAAGACCAAATATCCTTATTTTTTAGATATGGGTCCAACACAATTTCGGCCCATCCAGCTCTTGGGTCAGAAGGGGGCCAAGAAGCCCATGGTCGATAGCCAATTGAAATCTTTAAGTCTCTTGCATCTGGCATTCGGTCGTCCCAATCGGATGTATAGAGCACAAATCCGGTTCCAATTTGCTTCTGGTTAGAAAGACAGGCGATTCTCTTTGCCGAGGCTTTGGCAGCAGCAAACACCGGAAACAAGATTGCCGCAAGAATTGCAATGATAGCTATCACAACCAAAAGCTCGATCAAAGTGAATCCAAATTGATATTTCCTAACCATGCGCTTTATTGATGACATTCTAAAAATCCCGGGTCAAGTCCATTTTAGCAAACAAGTGTGAAGTTTTCTGTGTTGATGCCGTCTTGATTTCATTTGCCAAAAAAACTCGGACACTAGTTCCGAGCTTTTTAATCTTACATTAGTTCCGATCAGGGTTTTGTTCGGGGGTCTTTAGCCCACTTAGCGTGAAAATCGAGAAACAGACGGTTCTTGCCCCCTCGGTGGGCAGTTAGGCCCTTTAATTCGGAAGGAACAGTAGCTACATTTGACGGAAAATAGGGGTCAACTACTAGCTCCGTATCAGAATCGCTGAGTGGCTGCCCGATTGCCGTATTGTTAGCTGTATTCAAATCGGCAACTGCTTGTTCGGTTGTCTTGCCCCAGAATTGATCCAAAGATATGATTGCATCGGCTCGATCAAATCTCCACATCCAATAATTAGAGTCAGCCTGCTTGACTTGAATGGCTTCTCCAACTGGAGTTTTGACCGACGATGGACACGCCCAGATTCCGGTTCCCTTAATGTAGGGGCTAAAGATTACTTCGGCCCAACCCGATCGTGGGTCAGATGCTGGCCAACTTGTCCAAGGACGGTAGCCCATTGAGATCTTCAGGTCACGACGATCTGGCAAACGGTCATCATTGTCTCCCATGTACAAGACAAATCCGGTACCGATTTGCTTCATATTTGAAAGACATACGCTTTGTTTTGCTGAAGCCTTTGCTTGGGTGAATACGGGAAAGAGAATCGAGGCCAAGATAGCGATTATTGCAATGACTACGAGGAGCTCGATTAGGGTAAACCCTGTGCTTCTCGTCGACAATCCTTTGTTCTGAGTGATTTGCATCCTAAGAAGTTTCAATGCATTTTTCATGCCGGTCAGGCAATTATTCACCAATCGAATGTGACGAATTTACTTTTGGAGCAAATTTGAATCCAGTTCACTATCATTCAGTAGTCCGCTCATCGTCATCAAGGGAAGCGACGATGATTCTTTTGCATGGGCTCGGCAGTGATGAACAAGACATGGCTGGTATTGCCGAACTCATTGATCCGCGAATTGAAGTCATTTGTCTTCGAGCACCTCAGAGCTATGGACCTGGCTATGCTTGGTTTGATATTCAATGGACTCCAACCGGTATCAGAATAAGCGAGGACGAGTATTGGGAGTCGGTGGGAAGTCTAGCCCACGAATTACTGCTGACAGCAAGACAGGAAAAACTTATTCTTGGTGGCTTTAGCCAAGGCGGAATGATGTCATTGGGGGTTTTAACCAAATTTCCGAAGTTGGCTGACGCCGTTGTCATTCTAAGCGGCAGGAGGATTGACTCGCCTATGCCAAATTTCGAAGGGGCAGTTTTTCAGGGTCACGGGGTTCATGATGAGGTGATTTCAATTTCCGACGCAAGGAATCTGAATGCTCAGCTAAGTCACTTCGGTGAACGATACGAGTACCACGAATATGCGATGGGGCACTCAATATGTGATGAGGAATTGTCGGACTTAAACCAGTGGATAGCGAAATTCTTAAATGTCAAATGACTGGGGATCGAAGTAGTTCTTGACTTCTTTTGAATTCCAATTGATCGCAAGCGGAAGACAATATGGAGCAAGACAACAGGTTGTCACGCCAAGGCAGATATTGATGAAAGCCCCGAGCCACCACTTGTTGTTGCGGACTGGTTTCATCAAGAAAAGGGTTATCGCAAAGAAGACCCAACCGTAGACCGCCATGGCAATCAAAGTCCATCGAAACGCTGAGACTTGATCTTCGGGAAGTACTTCCGGGTTTGGCGACCCATTTTTTAGCACCAGTACCATGGTAATACATAGTAATATTAAGAGGGCATACCAAGCCAGGTTGATATAGCAATAGATTCGATACTGCTTGAGTGCCCGTTCAACCACAGACTATTTAAGCAGAATTCCGAGTCGTTTGGACTGCTTTGAGCGTCTATGTTAAGTTGGAGTTTCAATTATGCTACGAAAAGTTCTACCACTAATTTTACTTGTTGTTGCTTCGGCAATGGCAAATGCAGAGAAGGTCTCTGGTTTCGTCTCAGGCAAGCCAAGCGGAAAGTCATTTACGCTTGGTGCAAAGGGCGGTCCTTACAATATTGATGCTAGCAAAGCTAAGATCACGATGAAAGGGAAGTTTTTTTCAATTTCTGACATCACTCCTGGATCGCAGGTTACAGCAGAAGGAACATTGAAAGGCAAAAACATGATGGCTACAACTGTCAATGTTGGTTTTCTTCGCGGTAGCAAGGCAACCACTGCTCCCGCTTCTATTCCCGTAAAACCAGCGGAGCCAGCTAAGGCAACAAGAAAGCCAAGGACGACAAAGCCAGCCGAACCGGTTGTGCCTACTACTCCGGTAAAGGCAGCAAGAAAGCCAAAGACGACAACGACAAAGCCCGTTGAGCCAGCTGCGCCAACGACCCCCGTAAAGGCTACCAAGAAGCTTAAGACCACGACGACAAAACCAGCTGAGCCTGCTGTGCCATCGACTCCCGTCAAAGCTACCAAGAAGCCAAGAACGACCACAACGAAGCCAGTTGAGCCAGTTGCGCCAACGACTCCGGTTAAGGCAACGAAGAAGCCAAAGACTACAGCGACAAAGCCAGCTTCAACCGCCAAGCCAAAGGACAACTCAAAGTCGAAGCCGAAGTCAAAAGCTAAGACGGATACAAAGGGCACTTCAACTGACAAGGCGAAGTCAACTACCGGCGGAAACTAAGTAACTCCTTAGAATAAGCAATATGGTTCTTGGGACACATTCCCAAGAACCATTTTTTTGTTAGTTCAAGTTCTGAATGGCTCGAACTGGATCGAGCTTTGATGCCCGTGACGCTGGCAAGAGTCCAAAGAAAATACCGGTCGCGATGCCAGAGAGAGTGGTTCCAACGACAGTTAAGATCGTGACAATCGGATGAACGGGACTAAATTTGTCAATGAGTTTGCAGGCTATAGCGCTAAAAGCTAGCCCGACGATTACTCCAAAAAGGCTGATCATGATGCTTTCGGCAAGGAAGAGTCGAAAGATTGCACCTCGGCTTGCTCCGGTTGCTTTTCTAATTCCGATTTCGGACGTACGTTCTCCAACACTCAGCAGCATAACGTTCATGATCCCAATTCCACCAATGAACAGGGCGATGGCAGTGAGACCAATCAGGAGCCATTGAAGGATGTCGGTGAACTTGTAGACTACCTTGAGGAGGTCCTTTTGGGTAAGAAGGTCAAATTGATCCACGTCTAGTCTTGAACCCAAGGTCTTCCTTAACTGACCAAGCATGTTTTCAGGTTCCTTATTGGAATCTAGTTGAACCAAAATCCGATCGGTTTGACTGGTTTTCTCCCGAGCGTGAATCCCAGCATAAGGAATATAGATGAGGTTCTGAAAGCTTCCGAATGACATGATGCTCGATTCTTGGGCTACGTCATAGGTAACGCCGACAACTTCATAATATCGACCATTTATTTTGATCTTCTTTCCAATCGCATCGGCACTGCCAAAGAGGTCTTCTTTGGCAACAGATCCAATTACGCAAACATCCTTGGCGCCGTCACTAGATTCAATCAGTCGACCAGCAGCAAGGTCAAAGTGCTTGATTTCAAACCATTCCGGGGTTGTGGCAACGAGAAAGCTAGAAGCTTGCTTTTCTCCGTAGCTGGCTCCTCCACCAACAAAAGTCCAACATCCAACTCGCATCACTCCGGGGAGTTTTCGGAGCGCAATCGCATCAATTTCTTTTAGGTACGAGGCTCCCCCGAGGTTCATGTTTGGAAACCCGGTGCCGATCTTACTAGGAATAACAATGATAGTGTTAACTCCAAGATCTTCGACTTGGTCTGTAAAGTCCTTTTTAACCCCAACTGCGATGCTAGCGAGAAGCATTGTTGCGATTGTCGCCGCCATAACTCCACTCGAAGTTAATAGGGCTCGCTTCCAGTTCTCTCGGATATTCGAAATCGCTTCGTTGAATTCTGTAAGCATGGTGAATGGACTGTAAAACTGGTCTACGTTATTTGTGCCAGAACGTCCTCAATCCACGGTTTGCGCCGGTTAGTATGGACGCTTAGCCATGACTCACCGTTAGGCATCGCGGTGAATTCCAGAGTACCGATTCGGTCAGCTTTATGCTTAATGTGCCAATGAACGGAGCCGGGTAGGGAACTCAGGGTCGTTCGTAAAGACACATAGCAATTCAGCCTCTTAAGCTCCAATTCAAAATTTTCGCAAGATCTTATCTGAATTGGAATTCGCTCCATTTAGGGAACCATTGCAAGTGATTCTTGGCTCTTAATTGGGCTTTTTCCGTGCTCGATCCAATAATCAAATTCTTCAGGAAATTGTCGAATGAATCCTTTTACTGGCCAAGCAGCCGCTTCACCAAGCGCACAGAACGAACGTCCCTCAATTTGGCTAGCTACTTCAACCAGTAGCTCTCGATCACCTTTTTGGCCGTTGCCTGCCACGATCCTATCCAAAATTTGAATCATCCATTTTGTGCCTTCTCGACAAGGAGTACATTTGCCGCATGACTCATTTGCATAAAATTGTGCAGTTCTCCAACATAGCATCACGATATCCGTATGCTCATTAAAGAACATGCATCCGCCGGAGCCAACCATTGAGTTAACTTCCTGAAATTCTTCGTAGCCAATAATTGCTCGATCGATTTCTTCTGGCTTTATTACCGGCATCGATGAGCCGCCCGGAATACTGGCTTTCAGCTTCCCTCCGCGAATTCCTCCCGCAAGATCTAGCAACTCCTTGAGGGGAGTACCGAACTCGACTTCATAGTTGCCGGGCCGGTTAACATGCCCACTAACGGAAAATATCTTGGTTCCTCGACTGTTTTTGGTTGCTGCTCCAAGCTTGGCATAAGCTTCACCACCATCAGCGATTATTGGAACTGCGCAAGCAAACGTTTCGACGTTGTTAAGTAGAGTTGGGCTATCCCAAACTCCACTAACGGTCGGCAACGGAGCGTGAGGAAATTTCAATCGCGGCATACCTCGCTCACCCATAAGACTAGACATGAGCGCCGATTCCTCACCACATTCATAGGAACCAGCCCCGAGGTGGATATGAAGATCAAATGAAAAATCTGATCCTAAAATATTTTTGCCGAGCAAATTATTAGCGTAGGCTTCGTCAATGGCATGTCGCAATGCTTTGGCGGCGTCCAGAAATTCGGCTCGGATGTATATGTATCCAATATCTCCCAGGGCAGCAAATGCGGCAATGGTCATTCCCTCAATAAGCAAGAATGGACAAGTTTCCATCAGTTGCTTGTCTTTGAACGTGCCTGGCTCCCCTTCGTCAGCGTTACAAATGACGTAATGGGTTGTTTTCTTGTCCTTTGTAAGTCCATTCCATTTGATCCAAGTTGGAAAACCGGCTCCACCACGACCCCGTAACCCAGAGATCTTGATTTCATCAATGATGGACTGCTTCTCCATCTTCAGAGCCTTTTCGAGCCCTTTGTAGCCACCTGTTTTTCGATAGCCCTTGAGAGTCTTATAGGCCGGATCGTCGGAGTGTTTTAGGAGAAGCTTATGCTCTGCCATTTAGCCTAATTCTACCATTTTGTACCCACGAATCAGCTCCAGGCAAAAAGAAAGGAACCTCTCATATGAGAGGTTCCTTTTGTGGATCTAGTCTTAGCCGCCAGGAACTGCTGGAGGCGGTCCGCCCGTTCTTCCAGCACCAGGTGCGGTTGAACCAGCTTGACCTCGGGTACCAGCTTCCTGGCCGGTTCCCGCTTTTTCGCTATTGGGTGGAGGTGCCGAAGCATTTTCCGTTCCTTTAGCGTCCGTTTCGGAAACAGTTTCGCTTCCTCCTCCAGAACATCCAATTAGAAACAGCCCAATGATGGTTAGGATCAGTCCAAGTTTACTCATCGTTCTTTAAGGTGCTGCGACTGGAGCAGTTGGCCAAGTCGAGAAGTCAAAGTCAGGTCTAAACAAGATCGCATGGCAATAGCCGTTGTCATACCAGGCAGTGAAGTTATCAACTGCGTTGGCTCGATAGCTCGTATAAGGATCTGTCTTAAAGTCTGTTCTAGCATTGTTGGTAGAGTTGATGCTCATTCCAACATTTCTTGCTTTTGCAGACGTATCGGCCATAACCCAAGTCTGTGCTTTTCCATAAATCCATTGCGATGCGTTTGGATAGAAGTAATATGACCAGCCACCTGCGTTTCCTGGACCGCAAGTAGTAGCGCTCGTCATTGGTGCATATCGACAAGTTACACCTGTGCTACATGCAATTACCGGAAGTGGTCCAGTGTCTGCCCCGTTAGCATTGAGTACGCCACCAATTTCGGTGTAAAGTGGCAACTGTGACGGTGCGTTTACACCGGTTGCACTCCAACCATGCAAGAGACCATTGTAAGCAAGTCCATCCATGTATGGCTTTTTGCCTGGGGCTGCCGATGATGGTGCCCAAACCGTAAAGCTTCGGCTTTCGCCAGCAAGCTGCAACATTTCATAGTTCTTTCGATATGGTTGAGTGCTATTGATCGATGATTGACCGTAAATGTCAGCAGTCGCAGCAGTTGTTCCATTGACCCAGTCAGCTGGGACTTGGTGCCAATAATTCCAGTAGTAAGTGTTTCCTTGGGAACCAAAAGCTAATGGAAATGTGTCGTCGTTATCGGCAGTGTAAATTGCCGTGCAAGTTCCTTGCTGCTTAACGTTGCTAAGGGATGATGTTTTCTTGGCTGCAACTTTGGCCTGTGCGAACACAGGGAAAAGGATTGCCGCGAGAATGGCGATGATGGCAATTACCACCAACAGCTCAATAAGCGTAAATGCTCTTTTATGCATATGTATAACTCCAATAAGCACCCCAAGCGGGTACTTATTGCAATTATAAAAAATATCAGCACAAATTGCTAGACCTTTTGAAGATAATTTGAAGAAATCCGAATGTTAACTCGATTTGAGTCTCACTTTATCAAGTAAGACTAGGTCGAACGACCTAGTCGCTCGTTTTCCTTAAGATGGCATTGAACGATCTGGTCAGCCATTTGCACAACTGTACTCTTTTCTGTGACTCTTAGTTTCTCGATAAGAGCATCAATCGACTCTTCGTCCACTGGGCCGTAATATTGGTCACCGACCTGGATCAACGGTGCTCGATCGCAGGCATTCAAGCACTCGACCTCTTCAAGCATAAACATGCCGTCATCGGTAGTTTCCAGATTGCCGATTCCAAGCTTTTTTGAAATATAATCTCGGACTCGAAATGCACCATTGAAGTGACAGGATAGGCAAGTGCAAACTTCAATTTTGTGGCGACCAGGTTTGTGCTGGGTGTTGTACATCGAATAGAAAGTCGCAACGCCTTGAACTTCTGCCGCGCTTCGCTTCAATCTATGGGCAACTTCGGAAATTGCCTCTTCGCTTAAATAACCTTCGTACTCCCTTTGAGCAATCCATAAGGCAGGCAAGATACATGCTTTCCAATTTGGATAGTGAGTTTTCAGCGCCTCAAGTTCGACGACGGCTTGAGCGCTAAATCTGAGATTGAGGTCTTCGGCTTTTGGCGGCATTGGCCGTTCGCTAGAATTGCCGATTTGAAGTAGATCGCTCACAGGTCTTAGGGTACCGGAGTTATACTAGACGAATCAATGAAATCATGTCCTAGATGTGGTCGACAAAACGAAGATGATGTCCAATTTTGTGGGCGCTGCGGTCTCGATTTTGTCGAATACGAGAAACATCAAACTAGGCCTTCGAGCGAAGATGATTTGTATTGTTACCGACATCCGAAGGAGCAAACGAACCTAAAGTGCGGAAGGTGTTTGAAGCCGATTTGCACTAAGTGTGCTCAAATTGGTCCTGCTGGTCCCAGATGTCCGGATTGCGCAAAACAGAATATTGAATTTCGCCCTGGGGCTGTTGTTCATTCCGCGAAGAGGACTATTTTTGGACTTGGAAGGATGGGGCCTTATGGGATTTGGATTGCGATCGCAATCATTTCTATGATACTTGGAGCATTTCGGGGCTGTGGTCAAATCGACGATGTTCAACCTTCTCGCTCCGCCCAAAGTGAGCAGAGCAAGAAGTAATTAAGATAGCTAGCCACCAAACTGCTTCAACCGGTCTTTCATTTCCTGAACGGTCTCTGCCGGAATGTTCTTGTCAGCACCAGCCAAAGTAACTGCCATTTTTTGAGTGTCCAGAGCCCTTGCTTTGTCGCCGGCTCGCCAAAGGGAAAGTGCATAGGTGTCCATGTTCATCGCGTTCTTTGGATCCATGCTCATCATCTTTTCACTTAGCTTTACGGCTGAAGCATAGACTTCAGGGGAAAGTTTAAGATCCATTTCGACAACTGTCCAGATGATTTGATTCAGCATCATTGGATCTTTGGCAACGTCTTCATTTCCCATTTCGGTGATATAGCTGTCGAGTCCTTTAAGGTTGCCTTGAACCATTGCCAATAGCTTGTATTGGCTCACCATTGGCTTCATTGATGCGTCCTCGGCAACAATCTTATCAATTTCATCGACCGCTAGTTGATATTTCTTGGCTTGAAGAGCTTTCATTGCTGGCCCCATTTTGGCCTGGAGTTTTTGCATTGCTTTTTGCTGCTCCAGTTCGCCAGTTTTTTCCTTTGATCGGGCATCTCTCATCGCTTTTAGGTCTGCTTTGCCAGATAAGACTGAGTCAATAGCCTTGTCAAGACCTCCCATTGGATGACCAATCCAAGCAATGTTTCCTTTTTGATCAATCAAAAAGGCAGTTGGAATACCGTTTTCTCCAGCAGCGTCCATCCAGTTTTTCGACATAAACTTGTTTGGTCCCTCGGTTGCTACGTTGTAGTCCATTTTGTCGCCGTACTCTTTCACGAATGCGGGAACTTTTGTTTTGTAGTCCTCGAGCTTTGATTCGGAGATGCTGACACCTACAAAGTTGACCTTGCCCTTGTACTTGTGAGCCATTTCCGTGATATGGGGAATGGAAACTTTGCATGGGCCACACCAAGTCGCCCAAAACTCTACGACGGTCAGTTTTCCATTGCCGAGGGTTTGAGGTTTACCTTTAACCCAAGTTGTGACGTTCAGTTTTGGCGCCTTGTCGCCAATATTAAGCGTCTGTGCGATGGCAGCGGATGCGATCGTGAGGAGGGATGAAATTACCAAAAGGCGCGAGAGCTTCATACCCGTAGTTATACAGGGAATCGAACTTTGAAATTCCCACTTTTTGTAGTTCAACCGAAATTCTTATTGATTCCGCTTAGCCGCCGAATTGCTTGATTCGACCCTTCATTTCACCTAATGTTTTTGTATCTACACGTTTGTCAGATGCCGCCAGTTGGACGGCTTGCTTTTGCATAGCTAGGGCTTTTGCTTTGTCTCCAGATCTAAAAAGTGCAAGAGCATAAGTGTCCATCATCATGCCATCTTTCGGTGCCAAGGCCATCATCTTTTCTCCGAGCTTTACAGCCGACTTGTAAGCTGAGGGCGTTAACTTAAGATCTTTTTCAACAACAATCCAGATGATCTGATTGAGGGCATTTGCACTTTTGGCAAAGGACTCATTCCCTATGCTCAAAATAAATGTGTCCAGCCCTTTCAAATTTCCTAGTGACATTGCCATCAGTTTGTATTGACTTGCGGCTGGTCTTAGCTTTTGGTCCGATTTCATGAGTTTGTCACATTCGTTGGCAGCAACTTGATACTGCTTGGCTCGCATTGCTTTTGTGATTGGTGCCAATTTGGCCATTGCCTCGGCTCGTGCCTTATCTTGGGCCGGAGGTGGAGTCTGAGAATAGGATGACGCAGTTGCAAGTATCAAAAGCGGGAGGGCGAAAACACGGATCAAATTCATTAATCATTGTTATACAGGATTATTCGTACTTAAAGCCGTTGAATCGCGTCGAGACTCGTATCAGCATTGGAATAAGAACGATATTGGAGATTCCTCTCCATTGGCCAAAAGAGATATTGACGAAACATTTTTTCGAATAGCACTTCTATATAAGTGGACGAAATTCTCTTTTGAATTAGTTCTCCTACAATCACCGCCCCGCTTGAACACCGGGGCTCTTTTTTGTCTAGGCATTTGGGTCGGCTGGAATCCTACCCCTTGTCCTACGCGTATCTACCTTGATGCTAGCGCTTTCAACACTCCTTGCCCTCTCTGCGGGCTTTACACGCCTGTCCCAGGATGCTGTGCTGAATCCAATTCGACAGTTAACTGTTGAAAGGGTCTATGGACGGGAATTTAGCGGGAGCGGCGGCGGACTTAATGGCGAGTGGCTTCCCGACGGACGTCGTATGGCAACATTTGCTCGGTCAACAAAAATTCCAGGCGGCCTGGACATTGTTGCGGTTGATGTTGAGTCCAACGCAAAGCAAATTCTTGTTTCGGCTGCAGACCTAGTACCTAAGGGCGAAAAGGCTCCAATTGATATCGAATCTTACGAGATATCTCCGGATTTATCCAAAGTTCTCATCTTCAATAATTCACAAAAAGTATGGCGAGAAAACACTCGCGGTGACTATTGGCTTCTGGACCTTGGCAAGAAATCACTGGTGAAAGTCGGAGGAACAGCTCCGACTTCCAGCCTCATGTTTGCGAAGCTTTCGCCAAACGGTAAAGAGGTTGGATTTGTTCAGAGTCACAACTTGTACGTTCAAAATGTTGCATCCGGAAAGATTGCGAAATTAACGAAGGATGGAACCGAGACAATCATCAATGGAACATTTGATTGGGTTTTCGAAGAAGAACTTGGTCTGAGGGACGGCTGGCGGTGGAGCCCTGATGGCAAGTCTATTGCCTTCTGGCAACTTGACAGCACCAAAGAGCCGTTCTTTACCATGATCAACAATACGGACAGCCAATATCCGACTACAAATAAGTTTCCGTACCCCTACGCCGGAGGGTTCAACCCATCATCGCGAATCGGAGTTGTTCCCGCTGTCGGTGGCAAGACAACTTGGATGGACGTCTCGGCGAAAAGCGAGACCGGCTATGTTTCGAGAATGGATTGGGCGGCTAACTCGTCTGAGGTGATCATCCAAAAGCTTAATCGACTTCAAAATTACGCCGACTACCGAATTGCAAATATTCAAACCGGGAAGAGTAGAAGCGTGTTTCAAGATAAAGACGCAGCCTATCTAGAAATGGAGACAAATGACGCCGCACCTACTGGTGTTCGCTGGATCGAAAACGGCAGTCGATTCTTAGCGATCAGTGAAAAAGACGGATGGAGGCACATTTATGCTGTCTCACGAAAAGGCGGTGATGAGCGTCTTGTAACTCCTGGTGATTTCGACATTGAAAGTATCCAAGGAATTGATGAAAAGGCGAAGACGGTTTACTTCATAGCGTCTCCCCATTCGGCAATTCAGCGTTATCTTTACAGTTGTAGTTGGATTGGTAATTCGGGACCAAGGAGGATTACTCCAGCCGAGATTTCAGGTACCTGCACTTATAACATTTCACCAACCGGTGCCTTTGCATTAGCTTCTTATTCACAGTTTGCTACACCCGGAAGTCGAATGCTTGTGACCCTTCCAAGCCACAAAACAGTTCGATCGCTTGGAGATAATGGTTCGCTTCGGGCGAAATTGAAAAATGAAGATCTTGGCGAATCAAAGTTCATCCAACTTAAGGCGGCTAACGGTGTTGCCATGGACGCAAGCCTAATCTTCCCACCTCGAATGGACCCGACGAAGAAATACCCCGTCATCTTCTATGTGTATGGCGAGCCATGGGGAACCACGGTTAATGATGCTTGGGAAGGTGAGACTTTTCTTTTTCATCAAATGCTTGCTCAGCGCGGATACATCATTGCCAGCATAGATAGTCGAGGAACTCCGTCCTTAAAGGGTCGAAATTGGCGAAAAGCAATCTATGGCAAGCTCGGCGTAGTGTCGTCCGACGACCAAGTTGCCGGTCTTAAGCAACTCTCTGAATTGCCATTTGTTGATTCTAGTCGTATCGGAATTTGGGGTTGGAGCGGTGGCGGAACCATGACACTGCAAATGCTTTTCCGATATCCTGATTTTTACCATGCTGGAATCGCCATTGCTTCGGTACCAGACGAACTGTTGTATGACACGATTTACCAAGAGCGATACATGGGTTTGCCAGCCGTCAGCCCCAAGAACTATTCAGACTCTTCAGCAATCAACTACGCGAAGAATCTGAAGGGATCACTGCTTCTTGTCCATGGCACAGGTGATGACAATGTCCACTATCAGGGTGTCGAACATTTAATCAATAAATTGGTTGAGCATGGCAAACAGTTCCAGGTCATGCCCTATCCGAATCGAACTCACAACATTGACGAAGGTCCGGGGACTACGCTGCACTTGCGCCAAATGATGGAGAACTTCTTCCTCAAAAATCTTCCGGCTGGTGGTCGATGAAGCCCGCCCTAGGGAACTTTGGAATTTAATTCGAAGTAAAACTCTTTCATGTTGGCGTTCTTTACAGTTTGTTCACTCCTCGTTTACTCACCAAAGGTCACGCTTGACGTTCGCTTTGAGATGATTCCGAATCTGGCGTACCAATTGGACGTCGTCAGCTCGCTGTTTGATCGTGGTCGATCGAGTGCATATCATAACCTTTGGAACGAGAAGTTTCTTCTGACACCAGAAGACAAAGCTCTCTTAAACAAGTGGAGAACTATTCGCGTGAAGTTAAGCAATCAGTCAATGGCTGAGTCAATCAAGTTTCCGATAGCTCCGGTTCGGCTTCCCTATGATAACGAAACCAAAGCACGATTGGCGGGCATAAATGCTACGTCGATCATCGACTTCGGTCGACGCATTTCTAAAGTGCTTCCATCAACTGATGCCAAGGAATTGACCAATGTTATGTCTCATTTCAATCGATCATTCAGTATCTGGTGGGAAGCCGAAGCGGCGGAGAAAGGGAAGAATTTCCAGCTTGAAATGCAAAAGCTAGTGGTTAATCCGAAAGTTGCCGATTCGGTAGCCAGTTATGTTCAGTTCTATCAAGCCGAAATTGCGGACGGAACTGCAATTCCGCTCCAACTTATGTACAAACCGAAGCTCAAAGGAAACGGAATGACGGGAGAGCAAATTGCCGACACTTCAGTTGTCGAGTTCGCCGAAGGAGAAAGCTCGGCTAACCGAATTGACGTCATTATTCACGAACTTTGCCACTACTTCTTCTGGAAGGGTTCAGCGAAGCATCACATCCAGCTCCAAAACGACTTCCTCGCGATCAATGACCCGGCAAGCATTCCGTGCTTTAACGTCATGAACGAAGGTCTCGCATCCACCCTTGGAAATGGAATGTTGGCGGAAAAATTCATGACTCCCGATAGCTTTAAGCAGTATAAAGACTTCGATCGATCTTGGTACGGAAACTATTCGATTGACGGAGCTTCAAAAGCCACTTTCGAGTGGCTCAAGGAATATGTTGCCAATGGAGGCACCATGTTTGATTCCGGCTTCGCCAAATCTTACGTTGAGCAGATTAAGAAGGGAATGGGTGATGCCATCATGACTCCTCAGATGCAGCTACTTTCTGCCAATTATATTCTTGGCAATGGATGGACTGAAGAGGTCTTCGGAATTCTAGGTAACGCTATCCAAACTTCCTATTCATCGGCCAGAATGGGCAGCAGTGTTGCAAAGTCCATTTTGGAATCAAAAGCTGAGAGTCCATACATGAGCTCGATCATCGTTGTTAAACCTATAGACCTCGCCAAAGTTGCGTCCATGATTGGATTGAGTCAAGAAGAATTGAAGACAATCAACGAAAAGCTAAATACCGAAAAATCATGCGGCTTTGCAAAACGGGCAAGCATGACTTCGATGAACTATGTTCTCATTGGCGACGACAAGGAGAAGATTGGTCAATTGGCAAAGAATCTGGGTTCGAGCAAAGGTTCGGTCGTTGGTTTGTTTTGAAACTCGGGTAAGGACTTGCGCTAATTGAGGGGGATTCTAACTGCAATGTTCGAGCCGTCGGGTGAGCCATCTACTTCTAAACTCACGTAACCTCGGAGCGGTCTTTTATGCAATAAATTCTTAAATTAGGCCCGGAGGGTCGATGCTAACTTAGCCTATGGCGCAGCCATAGGCAGAAATGGCTTTTTTGCGGCCTGAAGGGTCGCGCTAATTTGAATCTTCAAATCAAAATGAGTCATGGCCCAGTCATTTTCTCAAGTTCTCGTACATGGCGTTTTTAGTACAAAGGATCGCACTCCATGGATCGATAAGGAAATTGAATCGGAACTGTTCGCCTACCTTGCGACGGTGCTGAAGTCGGGCCGACACGTTCCATATATTGTTGGTGGGCATCAAGACCATGTCCATCTCCTCATTGGGTTGTCGAGAACCGAGACAATTGCAAAGATGATTGAAAATGCGAAAGTCGCTTCATCGAAATGGATGAAGACAACAGGAAACGGACGCGAGGACTTCTCTTGGCAGCGAGGTTACGGCGCCTTTGGTGTTTCGTATTCGTCGCGAGACATCGTCATGGATTACATTGCGAACCAAGAACCGCATCATTCAGAAACATCCTTTCAAGATGAATTCCGAAAGCTGTTGGAGGAACATGCGATTCCTTACGACGAGAAATATATCTGGAATTAGCGCGACCCTTCAGGCCGCAGGAAATCCATGACCTTTCCTATGGCTTCGCCATAGGCTAAGTTGGAGACGACGCTCCGCGCCTGAAGATTAGTACCAAAGGGCAAACTGGTAATAGGATGGATTGGTCTGAGACAAAAAAGCCCTCGACAAATTCGTGGAGGGCTTTTTCGCTAAGAACCTACGGTTCTTAGTGGTGATGATGATGATCGTGGCCGTGGCCCTGATCTTCTTCTTCTGGCAATTCAGCAACCAATGCCTCGGTAGTGAGCAACAATCCGGAGATTGAAGCGGCATTTTCGAGAGCTTGTCGAACAACCTTCGTTGGGTCGACTACGCCTTGCTTGATCAAGTCGCCAAATTCGAGGGTAGCAGCGTTAAAGCCTTTACCTTCTCGTTTGACGGTGTCAACCACAACGCTGCCTTCCATTCCCGAGTTATGGGCAATGGTGCGAAGGGGAGCTTCGATTGCTTTTCGGATGATGTTGACGCCAATTCCGGCATCGCCTTCAAGCTTGAGCTTATCGAGAGCCTTTGAAGCGTTGATAAGTGCGGTTCCGCCACCAGCAACAATTCCTTCTTCCAGAGCAGCACGCGTTGCCGCGAGCGCATCCTCGATTCGAGCTTTCTTCTCTTTGAGAGCAGTCTCAGTTGCGGCACCAACTTTCACAACGGCTACGCCGCCGCTCAACTTGGCTTGTCGCTCTTGAAGCTTTTCCTTGTCGTAATTGCTGTCTGTCGATTCGATTTGAGCCTTGATCTGCTTAAGTCGACCTTCGATCGAAGCTTTCTTGCCCTTACCATCTACGATGGTCGTGGTTTCCTTGGTAATGACAATTCGAGCACAAGAGCCGAGCATGTCAGGAGTAACATTCTCAAGCTTGATACCGAGGTCTTCGCTAACGAATTGACCGCCGGTAAGGATTGCCATATCTTCCATCATTGCCTTTCGTCGATCGCCAAAGCCGGGAGCCTTGACCGCCGCGACAGGAAGGGAACCGCGGATTCGGTTAAGAACCAAGGTAGCCAAAGCTTCGTTCTCGAGGTCTTCGCTAACGATGATGAAAGGCTTGCCAAGTCGGAGAACCTTTTCGAGTAGAGGAACGAGGTCCTGTACGCTTGAAATCTTCTTCTCGTGGAACAAGATCATCGGATCTTCGTACGCGACTTCCATTCGAGTGGCGTCAGTGACGAAGTAAGGTGACATGAAGCCCTTGTCAAACTGAAGTCCGTCAACCTGTTCGGTTACCGTGTCAATCGACTTAGATTCTTCGATGGTCACAACGCCGTCTTTGCCGACTTTGTGGATCAATTCGCCAACTAAAGTTCCGAGCTCAGCGTCGTTTGCGGAGATGGTTGCAACTTGAACGACTTCGCCCTTAGACTTAATCGGAGTGCTCGCTTTCTTCAACTCAGCAACAACGGCGTCTACTGCCTTGTCGATGCCTTGCTTAATGAGCATTGAATTGCTACCAGCGGCAACGTTTCGAATGCCTTCCTTGAAAATCGCTTGTGCGAGGACGGTTGCCGTGGTGGTACCATCACCGGCGGTGTCGTTGGTTTTGCTGCTAACTTCTCGAATGAGCTGAGCACCCATGTTCTCGAATCGGTTTTCGAGTTCGATTTCCTTCGCGATGGTGACACCGTCGTTAATGACGGTTGGTGATCCGAACTTTCGTTCGAGAACAACGTTTCGTCCCCGTGGTCCAAGGGTTACTTTAACGGCGTTTGCGAGCTTGTCAACACCAGATTCGAGCATTTTGCGTGCTTCATCTGTATATTTGATTTCCTTAGCTGCCATGGCTTATTTCTCCACCACTGCAAGGATGTCTTCGGCACGAAGAATGATGAAATCGTCGCCATCAACTTTAACTTCGGTACCGCTGTACTTCCCGTAATAAACGTGGTCGCCCACATTTACATCGATTGGAGCCACGGTTCCGCTATCAAGCGTCTTACCGGGTCCAACTGCCAACACTTCGCCTCGCTGAGGCTTTTCCTGAGCGGTGTCAGGAAGGATGATGCCACCAGCAGTCGTCTGCTCTTTTTCGGCGGCTTTCACGACAATTCGATCGTGAAGTGGTTTGATTTTCATAGTTATCTCTTTACAGAAAATTGGGGTCGCCCTGCAGAACTTATCCAGAAACGGAGAAATCCCGAAGGCAGATTTTAGCAGTGTACCCCAGAGAGTGCTAACGTCAGAGGTTAAGGTCTTGTTTCAAATCAAAGAATTTTTCTGGAAAATTCATTGATTTCTGGCGATGGCACATGAATTGCAACATAGCCTCTAGACATCGTTCTGGTCCATGTATTTGGGTTGAACAATGAGAAAAAATAGAGGTTTCTCGTAAGGGAAATACAAGAGCAATGGTAACAATAGGATTATTTGTCGCAGTTAGCGCGATGCAAAGAGATCAGGCAAGCGATGTGCTTGCAAAGAGTCTTGTCATGTTGGACAAGGCTTCAAGCGTTGTAGGAGTTTTTACACAAAAAACTCTCGGCCAGCCCGGAATGGCTCAGGGGGAATTCCACCTCAAGAAGGATGCGAAGCTAGCCTTGTTTAGCAAGCTGAACTCCGAGTACAGCGATGGGATCATCCGAACATCATTGGATCGAGTGACCGGCAGTTACACAGTTAAAGACGTTCGGGTTTTTGATTTGCCATACTTGCCTGGCTTTGAAGGATTTACCATGAACAACGGTAAGTCATTGGTTGAAAAGTTCAAGAGCGAAGCAGAAAGGGTTCGAAGCACACAACCACAAAATGTCCGGATGGAGCGACTTGAAGGCAAGATGGTCGTTGCTTACACCGTTGGCGGAAGCAATGTGTTCCTGGACGCAGTCTCAGGAATGCCAATTGGCGCTGACTTCGTATCCGAGAATAATAAGCGAGTTATCATGCGCTTCCAGAATGTAAAGACTAACATTCCGGTTTCGGACAACACATTTACATTTCAACCGGGTGGTCGAAGTGCAGAGAGACCAATTGTCGAACAAGGCATGCTGCGAGTCGGACAGAGATATCCAGTTTCGAAGAACGCTTCTATGACGCTACTCAACAAAGTCATGGCTGGAAAGCGAAACACAATCGTCTTGTTCTTTGACGATAAGAATGCTCCGTGCGGGGAAATGCTCAAGAAGATGCATCAAATTTCGGCAAAAATGCCAAAAGACGTAGCAGTTGTAGGGGTTGCTCGAACCCGAAATTGGCGAAAGATGTTTACCGGATCACTTAACTTTACGGTGATCGAAGATGCGGAGTTAAGCAATGATTCGATCAGTGCTCAGTTTGGTATTACCAAATATCCAACCCTGTATGTCATTGATCATCAATCTGAAGCGACATATCTCCAAATCGGCGCTAACGATGGTGAATTGAATCCAATTCTCCGTGGATTAGGTTTCTCCATTCCACAACGCTAACCGCATATTCACCTTCCCATTCTCTTTCAACGGGACTCCTTCTTTGATGAGGCGGTCCCGTTGTTCGCGTTCGAGAATAGGGTCTTTCTTGGCAATTGAAAACGAACCATCATGGCCAAGCACCCGCCACCAGGGGATGTCTGCTTCACTCATTCCCATGATCGAACCGACTTGACGACCGGTGAGTCCAACGAACCGACCGATAGTCCCATAGTTCATGACCTTGCCTTCGGGTATCGTTTTCACGAACTCGTAGACTTCTTTATGAGATTCGTACTTCATCTTTTTTTAGCGCGCAACGGCTTTCCGCTGTAAGACTCGTGCAAGATGCCGTATTCGAGAACATGTTGTCCATTGATGAGGACATGCTTCATTCCCCATGACTCTGTTGCCGGATGATCAAAAGTGGCACGATCAATGATTGTCTTTGGATCGAAAATGGCGAGGTCAGCATCAGCTCCAACTTGAATTCGACCCTTTCGCTTGAAATCCGGACATCGTTTTTCCATGCGTTGAGCTTGCATGATCGTCATCTTTCGAACTGCTTCTGGAAGTGAAATGAGTTTTAGATCCCGCGAATAATGTCCAAGAACCCGGGCAAAAGTTCCCGACGATCTTGGATGTCCAACTCCATCTCGGAGGCCACCGTCACTACCTACCATCGCGGAGGGGTGCTTTACGGCCGCCTGCACTGCGCTTTCGGGGATAGCGTGGGCAATGACCATTCCACCATCGTTTCGATACTTTTCAAAAGTTTCTGCCGTCAGCCTTTCGTGTGTCTTGGCGTATTCAAGATCTTTGTAGTCAATACCAAACTTCTTTTGCCAACCTGGAGCAAAAACTTCTGAGCTGATTCCCGTTCCAAATGCAGTGTACGGATAGAAGTCGCATGTCAAATTGACGCCATTATCTTGCGCCATTTTAATCATCATGAGCGCGTCCATCGTGTTGCCAAGTGCCATGCTCGGTACGTGAACGATATGAAGTGGTGCGCCAGTCATGACTGCCAATGCAACCACTTCTTCAATCGCGGTAAAAACGCTTTCCTCTTCCAAATACGTCCCATATCGCATGTGAACGTGGCAAGTTGCTTGGAATTCGGCAGCAACTTTGAACATTTCTAGAGCCTCTAGGCGAGTGGTTCCCGGAACGTATTCCAATCCGAATCCGACCGCAATAGCCCCTTTTCTGAGTTGCTCGCGAATAATTGAAGCCATTTTCGCAATTTGCTCAGGATTCGAGGCACTGAGCTCGGCATCGTGATCGTTGCCCATGACTTCCCGGCGAATGGTTGGATGCCCAGAACCAGCACCATAGTTGCAGATTCGTTTTCCCGCTTGATCTTTGTGCCACTGATCTTGATCACGCGCACCGTTCTCGAGTTGAAGTTTAGTAGTGACTCCGTCAAAGACCTGAACCCGATCGTTTTCCAAATTCTGCCCGTGAGAGATTGGATCGATAAATCCTGGCGCGACAACAAGTCCGGATGCATCAATCGTTTTGGAACCCTTTATGCGGTTCTTTGAAACCGCAGCCACTCGGCCGCCTCGAATCCCGATAAATCGTATCCCATCGAGTTTGGTTTCCGGGTCGATAACTCGGCCATTTGCAATAACGACATCGTATTCAGCGTGAATAGTTGGCAGAAATCCGAAGCTAGAACTTGCCAATACTGCTCCAGTTCCGGCCAGGAGGTCGCGACGAGAAAGACCCTCAAAACTCATAGATGGAAGTTACCTAACTAGTTGAGCCAATTGTTTGCCTTCAACCAATACAACAAATCCTTTGTCCATGGATGAGCGTTCTTGTAAGGTGCTTTATCCGCAAGTCCAATTCCGTGCCCACCCTTTTGGAAGATGTGTAGTTCAAATGGCACATTGTTTTTCCGTAAAGCATGCGCGAACATTTCAGAATTCTCAAGCGGAACTCCTGTATCTTCCATCGTATGCCACAAGAAGCAAGGCGGTGTATCTTTTGTAACGTGAGCAGGGAGGTTCATGAAAGCCTTTTGTTCTTCGGTTGCTTCCTTACCGAGAAGACCATCTCCTGATCCAGTGTGGCCATAAGGCGGATCAAAGGTTGTCACTGCATAACAGAAGATTCCAAAGTCAGGCTTGCAGTTTTCCTTGTCTATATCGTCTTTTAGTTCGTAGGCAGGGAAGTTGTAATGAACGGCCGCCGTTCCCGTCAGGTGCCCTCCTGCGGAGGAACCCATAATTCCAACCGTTTTGTAGCCCAATGATCGAAGAGTTCGAATTGCTCGCTGAGCGTCGGCCAGCATGGCCGGATGCCGATAGCCAGATGCACTGAGGCGATAACGGAGAACAAATGCTGACACTCCTTGCATTAAGAGATACTCGGCATAGTCGTGCCCTTCATGATTGGCAAGCATCCAATATCCACCACCAGGGCAAACCACGATGGCAGTATTGGTCTTCTTTTCGGGCAAGAATGGAGTTAGGGTGGAAATATCGGTCTCTTTGGTTCCTTTGGCGTATGGTGTTTCCTTGGTCCAAAGCGGAAATGGCAGTCCGGTTTTCATTTCTGTGGATTGCTTCATCGTCATACCGAAGAGAAGGCTTCCGAGCATGAGGGGATTATACAACTAAAAATATGAGGTCAAAGACTATGAATCTCGCCAGCAAAAAAGAGCCGCTCATTCTGGGTAAGGGAATGGAGCGGCGTGAAGCGGGCGGGTTAGGCCGTTGGGTTCTCGGGAGTGGCAAATTTCTTTGCTGTTTCCCTTACATTTAGTGTTGCCACAATATTGCTATTACATTAGGTTAAAATGAAAAATTCTAATGGGTAGCACTTTTGTTTCGGATTAGAGCAAGGGGAAATTGATCAAAATTGTGACATTTGAACTTAATCTCAGGAAAGTAGGAATTTACATTCTTTGGGGTCTCAATGACAAGTACTTTAGTTTAGGCGCTCCGCTGGAATTATGGTTCTTCGCCATTCGATGCTGGAGGGCACTGACCTTTGTTGGATGAATGGTTGGGGCTGTATCGTCAACATCCTCCCAAAATCATGTGTCTTAGGGAGGGAGGATGAAACTGAACCTGAGTATTGTAAACGTTTGACGGTTTGGAATTGCAAATTTGCTGCTATTTGGAAGTTCCCTTAGCGTCTCTGTGCCCCGGTGGGTTTTGGTTCGGGGTTGGATTAAGGCAACCATCAATTCTTTTCCCAATGTCAGACAATCGGACTCGATCGGTCAGTCAGATCAAATATGACCAAACATCCACGGATCAAGCCAGTAACCGGTCGCATGTAATTCAACCCACGAAACGGCGAAGATCCGATAAATCCGAGGGAGAGTCATGAAAATATTGATGACTTTACTTACGGCAATGTTTAGGTGCTACGTCATTTGACTCCGACTCAGGGATTAATGTACGGGTCAAAATGTTTCAATATCCAGACTGTGATAGCAAGGAATTCAACTTAAAAATACATTAAGCGCGAACAAAACCCGTGTCAAATCGAAATTTTCGTTGTATTCTCCCAATCATGGGATTTTCTCGCCGCGATTTACTTTCTCGATTTTCATTTAGTGCCGGAGGATTGCTCGTTGGATCGTTGCTTGGCAAGAACGCAAGCGCTCAAGGCTATGATGACACTCCAATGCTGCCCGGAGGACACTGGCGGGTTCATGACAGCAAGAGACCTCAACCACCGGTAGTTACTCCCGGAAAGATGACTCACGAAGGCTATGTTTCAGCGCCATCCGACGCCAAGGTTCTTTTTGACGGTCAAGGTCTAAAGCATTGGAAGAGCGGAGAAGGAGACGCTAAATGGAAAGCCACCGAATTCTTCTTCGAGGCAGTTAAGGGCGGAGGGAATCTAACGACGAGAGACGAATTTGGCGATTGTCAACTTCATGTAGAGTTCATGGAGCCGAATCCTGCGACCGGTAAGGACCAGGGGCGGGGGAATTCGGGAATCTTCTTTTTCGGGCGATATGAAGTTCAAGTGTTGGACTGCTACGAGAACAAAACGTATGCCGATGGAAGCACTGGCGCTCTTTATGGTCAAACGCCGCCGTTAGTGAATGCCTGCCGAAAGCCAGGCGAATGGCAGACATACGATATTGTGTTTGTTGCGCCGCGTTTCAAGGATGGCGAGCTACTTTCTCCTGCGTTAGTAACCGTGTTTTTGAATGGCGTATTGCTTCAGCTCGCAACTCCTATGATTGGAGCCTCTGCTCACCGCTCAGTTGGAAAATATACGCCGCATGGCGAGAAGGGAGCGATCGAGTTACAAGATCATGGTGATCCGATCAGATTTCGAAACATTTGGATTCGGGAGATTGGACCATTTGTGGATATCACAACTCGAAAGATGTACGACATCGGCTAGGAAGAAATTCATATATCGCCAACAGGAATTTCATCAGTTTCTGAGTGGTAATCTCGCGCAATGCTTAAACGATTAAGTTTTGCAATCATATCTTTGGCTTTGGGCGGAACAATATTCGCCCAAGGCGATGCCGAAACCATCACCAAAATCCTTGAAGAAGGGAAGTCAAGAAACAAGACTCGAAGCCACTTAGAAACGATCAGCGAGCAAATTGGCGCTCGGCTCACCAGCTCAATCGCTCTTGAAAATGGTCAACAGTGGGCAATGGAACAGTTCAAATCGTTTGGCTGTACAAATGTTCACCTCGAGAAGTGGGGGGAATTTCCAGTTGGATTTGATCGAGAAAAGGGTGGTCACGTTGGTCGAATGACTTCGCCGTTCAACCGCGACTTTCAATTCACCACTCCGAGCTGGACGCCAGGCACAAAGGGCCTTCAAAAGGGTGGGGTGGTCATGGAACCTAGTTCAGTTGAAGAAGTAACTAAGAACGCCTCAAAGTTTAAGGGAGCATGGATGATCCTTGCTTCAACTCCGCCTACGCCAAGACCAGCAGGAGCCGGAGGAGCACAAGGCGGTGGCGGAGCAGCAGGTGGTGGAAGACCTGCGCCAACCCCAGAGCAGCAAACTGCTACCGAGCTTCGAAATGCAATCCGAGCCGCTGCATTTAAGGCGGGCATTAAAGGCACGGTCGCTGGCTCGAGAAATGAACTCGTTTTGACTGGTGGCAACTACAAAATTGAATGGGACAAACTCCCGACGGAAACGAGAATTACTGTTCGCAAGAGCGACTATGATGCGATCTTAGAAGGTATGAAGGGCGAGAAGAAGGTTGAACTTCAATTCGACATCAAGCAGAGCTTCAGAAAAGGACCGATCGCAATCCACAATGTGATCGCTGAAATTCCTGGAACGGAAAAGCCTGATGAGGTCGTCATTGTTAGCGGTCACTTTGACAGTTGGGATGGTCCTGGTGCTCAAGGAACTCTGGACAATGGTACTGGATCAAGCGTTACGCTCGAGGCGGCTCGAATCTTAATGGCAAGTGGTGCTAAGCCAAAACGAACCATTCGGTTTATTCTGTGGTCTGGCGAAGAGCAAGGCTTGTTCGGATCGGTTGGATACGTTAAGACACATGCAGCTGAAATGGACAAAATCAGCGCGGTTTTGGTCGACGATGGCGGTACGAACTATTGGGGCGGTTTTGTTGGGCTCGAGTCACAAAAGTCAATGTTCCAATCGTCTATTGATGCTTTGAACGAAACCTTCAAGGATTTGCCAATGGTATTCAGATCTCAATCAACCATGCCAAGAGGCGGCGGTAGCGATCACGCTAGTTTCAATGCCGTAGGGGTTCCTGGGTACTTCACGATCGAAACTGGTGTAAGTGACTACACCTATGTTCACCACACGCAACACGATCGTCTGCAAGCCGCGATAAACGCGTATTTGATTCAATCCAGTACTGCAGCAGCTCTAACGTCATACAACATTGCTTGTGCCGATTCAATGATGCCTCGGGCACCAAAGCCAGCAACGACTCCTCCCGGGAAATCCGGGAAATAGTTGCTGGAAATTAAAAAAAGGGGCCAATGCAGATTGCCTTGGTCCTTTTTGATGAGAACTGCTTTAGTCCCCTCGCTTGTTAAATCTGAATTAAGATTTCTCGACTGCAGCTTCACCCTTCCAGGTCAGCGGTTCATCCGAGGGCTCTACTGCAAAAATGTATCTTTGCTGACCTTCGAAGGGAACTAGGTATCGTTCAACGACTCGACCCTGTCGATACGACGGAAGGTCTTTGGTTTGATGAAGATAAATAAACTCGACGCCAAGTGCTGCGTCTGCTCCCAACTTCCAATAGCCGGAAACAAATATGCCACTCGATCGAACCGTGACATTTTCATTGTCTTTACAGACGAAATGAATCTTCTTGGGCTTTTCCACTATTACAGTCTAATGGATTTTGTACGCTCAAAACGAGATTTAGACAACAAAAGTGGCGTAGAAAGTTCCCTTGAGCGTAAAAAAAGCCCAGAGCGTGCGCTTCTGGGCAATGGAGGAAGGTCTCGCGCTTCTTGTTTAATTCTTGAGCGCGTTCATTCTTGGTGTTGCTGGTGCAACTTCAACTAAGGCTTGCTTAGGTGCGATAAGATAGATATCGGTTCCGATTTCTTCCCATGTTCCTTCTTGGACGTAATTCACGCCGCAGAGAAAGTTCAGGACTTTGTCTTTGACTTCTGGAGTCAACAGAGTGAGGTTCAAAATTTGCTGTTCGCCGTGCTTGAGACCATTAGCAGTTGCCATTGCATCTTCAAAGTTCATGACTTCTTTTCGAACCGTGATGGTATATCGATGCGAAGGACGCATAGGTGACATCACCACTGCGTGATCCATCGTTTCTGGTTCAAAGTCATCCTCGTTCTCGTAATCCGAACGGGTGAATAGGTTGGCGATTTTGCCGATAATGGACGGTTTGTCCTGTACCATCTCTTCCATGAGTTTCTTCCTTTATAATTTCTTTCACCTCTCCCCAAAGAGAGATGTTCCGACTCTAATGTGCGTTGCTCCTTCCTGGATTGCCACACCAAAGTCTCTGCTCATTCCCATGCTGAGCCATTGGCCCCCAACTTGTTCGTTTAACCTTCGCATCTCTGCGAAGAAAGGTCGCGAATCCTCCGCTTCCCGAACAATCGGACCGATGGTCATCAAACCTCGGAACTCTGCTAGATTTGATTGTATGACACTTTGATGGAATACGTCAAGGTTTTTTGTAAGAATTCCTGATTTTTGTTCTTCATTTGCAATATTAACTTCGATGAGAACATCAATTAGTTTGGAGAACTTACAAAATTCCCTGATTTGTGAGTCAGATTCGATCGTGTGAATCGCCTGGCAGAGTTCAGCCGCCTTGCGTATCTTATTGCTCTGCAACTTCCCAATAAAGTGCCAATTGATATCTTTTGGTAGGACTTCTGCCTTAGGAATTAGCTCTTGGAGGCGACTCTCGCCAAACTCTCGGTGCCCAAGATCGTACAGTTTCCGAACATTATCGATCGACTGAGTTTTACTAACTGCAATCAAGGTTACGCTCGCCGGATCCCGAGATACCAGCGAGCAATTCCTTGCGATTTCATCCTGGATCGCTTGGTAGCGATCCTTAATCGTAGCTGTAACTTCCGTTGTGACAGTCTTCAATGTATTTGGCAAGCAAGTCGATACAAGCTTGAACGTCGTCCTTGTGGACGGTTTCATTGACGGTGTGAATGTATCGAGTGGGAGTTGACAACGTGAACGCTGGAATTCCTCCGTGGAGTCTTTGAATGCCGCCAGCGTCGGTTCCGCCTCGGGGTAGAACTTCCATTTGATAGGGAATTTTGTTCTTGATTGCGGTTTGGCGGAAGTGCTCGACGACTTTCGGATGGCAAATCAGTGAGCCATCCATGATCTTAATCGCCGCGCCCATACCAAGTTTTGTCACGTGGTCTTGCTCAGGAACTCCCGGAATGTCGTTAGCGAGCGTAACGTCTAGGGCAACAACTACGTCGGGCGCAATTGCTGACCCGGCTGCAGCTGCTCCTCTCAAACCGATTTCTTCTTGAACGGTGGCGACCGCGTAAACGTCCACGTTGTGATTTTTAGCCTTTTTAACTGCCTCAATCATGATGAAGACGCAGGCACGATCATCCATGGCCTTGCAGCTGTAAAGGTCGCCTAGTTGGATCATTTGACGACTCATGGATACCATGTCGCCAATGCTTACGGAGTCCTTTGTCTTTTCACCAAGTCCACAATCGACAAAAAATGAATCCAAGTTTTGACCTGCACTTGCCTCGGCATCCGTCAACATGTGCTTTGGCTTGGTGCCATACATCAAGACTCCATTAATTGGCCCGTTGGACGTATGAACAATGACTCTCTGTGAGTTAAGTTGTCGAGGGTCAAAGCCTCCCATCGGATTCAGTCGAATATATCCTTCTTTGTCAATGAACTTGACCACGAACCCGATTTCGTCCATGTGGGCTGCAAGCATGAGCTTCTTCCCTCCACCTTTGCCTCGCTTAATTGCAATCAAATTGCCCATGTTGTCGGTTGAAAGCTCGCAAATCCCTTTCAATTCTCTTGCTACGATCTTCCTGATGAGGTCTTCTTGTCCGGGGACACCATGACCTTCGACTAATTCTTTTAACAAATCGGTATTCATTGCGCATGTTTTACCGTCTTGTGATTAGTGGGGGAAAACTTTTCGTCATATATTTGCGTAAATGGTGGAGAATTGACCACGGGGAAGAAGGAAATGTCAGAAGCAATCAGATCATCAATGTTGGGAAACCCTTACCGGTTCGAGAACAAGTTCATGACCATCCAGTTTCAGCGTGGGCTACCGCCTGAAGTTGGAATCAATGGTGCTCAGGTAGAAGATGTCATTGAAATAGCCTTGGCAAAGCTTGAATCTTACCAATTGGGTCAGCTATCTTGTTCCGAAAATGAAGAAGCTCTAAAAGCTCTTTATGTGGCCAAAGATGCGCTAAAGAGGCGTCGCCAGCGCCGAATGCTTCAAGGAGTTTTCAATACGTTGACGCCTCACCAAGAGAGAACCGAAGACGTTTTGGATGAGTTTAGTGCTACTGGTTCGTAAAATTCGCTAAACTCCCGGTAATGAAGGGTTTTCTTTATGCAAGCACCTTGCTTGGTGCCTTGTCTCTCTGCGTATGCTCCTTTGGTCAGCTTATATATACTGTTTCAGATGGCTCGTCTGCCTCGAAAATCAAAGTCACTTTGACGTTCAAGGCTAAGGCGGATGGAGCAATGGTTCAAATGCCAAACTGGGCGCCAGGGTCTTATCGCTATGCAAACAATTGGCGAAGGGCTACCGAAGTTAAGGCAATGATCGATGGGCAGGGCTCTCAGGCGACAAAATCCGAAGATGGGAAGTTGCCAATCATCGTAACCTGGAGTATTCCCGCGAAGAAAGGTCAAACCGTTTCTGTTTCTTATGAACTAGATTCGCCCCAGACCGACGGAGTCGGGCACTATTCTGGACCTTCAACATACATGTATCCCGTAGGGAGAACCCAAGAACCTTGCACGCTAAATTTCGCGTTCGCTAAACCGACCCGGATCGCCATCGGTTTAAACCCAACGAAAGAAGACTTAACCTACAAAGCTTCAACCTACGACCATTTGGCAGATAACCCCGTGACATTTGGTGATTTTAAGCTGGACACCTATGTCCAAAGAGGAAAAACTCATTACATTGCCTACCGAGGACCAGCAGTAGCAATCGCCGGAGTTGATCGTGAGTACGTTAGGAAAGCTTGCGAGTTCATTTCATTGATGGAAGGGGACTTCTTTGGCGGAGTGCCATACGATCGATACGTCTGGCACTTTGCTGTAAACGTAGGAACCGACGGAGCCGGTGGTCTTGAACACCTTTCGTCAACTGAAATTTCCATGGCGAACGGAGTTGGACCTGGTGTGGTTGGGGTCTATGCCCACGAGTTTTTCCACTTGTGGAATGTTAAGCGAATTCGCTCAATGCCACTCGGACCATTTGACTACACGACAATGCCTCAAACCGGCGCACTTTGGTGGCTCGAGGGCGTAACCGATTACTTTGCCCACATGTTGTTGGGTCGATACGGTTGGTATGGAACCAATGAACGTCAAGCAAATCCTATCGACAAGATGTATGCAACTCTCGTACAAAACGTAACCGGAGTACGAGGAAATAATGAACGGTTCAATATTTCGCCCTACGATTCGAGTTTCAAGGTTCGGGAGGCGGCTGGTGGCGTTGGAAATTCCAATGGTTTAGGGGTCAGTTATTACAATACGGGCTTCCTCTGTGGGTTCGTGCTTGACATAGAAATTCTGAGCCAAACCAACGGAAAGCGATCATTGGATGATGTTGAAAGGGCACTTTTCCAGCTTTGTAAGGACAATAAGCCAGGATTTGAGGAAGGTGAAATCCGTAATCAACTCCTCAAGTTTGGTGGCTCAGCACTTGGGGAAATGTATGACAAGATTATTCTCAAGCCTGGCGAGCTTCCCGTTGAAGCGCAATTAGCGAAGATTGGCTATGACTTGAAGGACATCGAGGAGTCGTTCGGAAAGACTCCGTTCTCGCTGAATCCGAGCCCTGATGATAAAGGAATGAAGGTTATTGCTTCCGACATCGACGGCTTGAAACTCGGCGATTTGGTTACAAAGATTAACTCCGTCGATTTCTCAAGCGACCAAGTTAACGTCTTGCGGAGAAACTACAGTGGCTTGACAAGAAGCAATAAAGTGGGCGAAAAATGGACTCTAACGGTCACTTCTGGTGGCCAAGTTAAGACGCTCAATATTGAGCTTGTTTCTGGAACAAGAAAGACGAAAAAGGTTGTTTCGAGAACCGACGTTACTCCCACTCAGATGGCGCTTAGAAAGAGATTCGAATCTGCAAAACGAAAGTAGATTGAACTTAGCGAGCCTTCCGAAGAAATTTGGGAGGCTTTTTTTATATTATTGGAACGAATGAAGTTCGTTCAGCTGTACAGTACTTGTTAGCTGAACATTTCAGGTGTTTGGCAAGGAATGGAGGAATTTGGTCATATGCCAATCATAACTGGAATCGCGGCTTTAGCCGTACTCGCCAACGGGTTAGAACAATCTGGGGTTGACCCTCAGATCGATAAGCAATTCGCCATTGTTAAGCAAGGGAAATCAATTGAACCGGCTAATGTGGAACGTACCACTGTTTCAAGCCCTGAACCGGTTGACCAAGCGGCACATTCGAGTAGGCCAGCATTTAACCGAACAGTTACCCAAGATGGCCTGTGCCCTACTCAGTCGGGAACAGTTACGGTTCAAGGATTTGCTGTCAGTGGGACGGGCAATATCGCGGAAGTTCCGGTAAACGTTTACCCAATCGGTCAAGCTCCAACTTATGCCGGACAAAGGGTTGATCGCGCTGGTAGTGTTCCGCTCATGGGATACTTTTCCGATAACGGTCTTTCACGTCTGAAAGGGATGGATCGATCAGTTTCAGTTCAATTTAACAATGCTTCCGCTGCCGACGTCATCAAGTGGCTATCAAAGCAAAATGTGAACTTTGTTGCCAACGTTGACAAGCTACCAAAGACAAAGATCACGATGAATGTGAATCAAGTTCCCCTTCACGAGGCGCTTGAGACCGTGGCCGAGTCACTTGGTGGATCATGGCAAGTTCGGGGCACAACCTTGATTTTCCAAACCGGTGGTCTAGGAAGGTCAATGTTTGCACCGGCAAGAATCGGATCGACAAATGGGTATGAGTTCAAGGCTTTTGGAGACGCAAAAGCATTTAGCCCAATGGATGAGAAGCGAATGAAAGCTTTTGAAAAATCCAATAGAGATATGAGCGAGCAAATGAAGGCTTATTCGTTGAACCTCAAAGACTTCCCAAAGATGGATCCCAAGGCTTTCGAAGAACTCAAGTCACTTCGCGGTCTCACAAAGGATGGCAAGGCGTTTGAATTCAAGACTATGGATCCAAAGGCATTTGAAGAACTGAAAGCCCTCCGTGGTCTAGCAAAGGATGGAAAAGCCTTGGATATGAAAGCATTTACCAACCTAAAGGGGTCGCTGGGTGACTTAAAGGGATTCGGATCTCTTGGCTTTAAGAAAGTTGACGGGGAGAAGTTCCTGAAGTCACTGTCCAACTCACAAAAGGATTTGATGAAAAAGCAGGGTCACCTCAAGTTCAGTGACCTAACTTCAGCCCAAAAGGGCATGTTGTTCGATGGTTCTCCAAAAGAACTTCCAAAAGATTTCACATTCATGTTCAGCGCGAACGGTGAAAAAGTCGTTATCAAAGGCTAACGAATCTCGGTAACTCCAAGGGCAGCGCAAATGCGTTGCCCGCCCCTTTTTTGTTGCAGGGAGTTAGCTCTAATCCTTGGTGCTGATCGTAATTACGCCAGCGGTGCCATCGAAGTTGACTTCCGCGTCGAGCGATTCGGCTACAAACCGAAGAGGGACATATGAAGTCGCCTTTACAAGTTGCGGTGCCGCCTCCATGGTTATTTCAGCTCCATTCTTCCGAGCAATTACTTCGCCGATTGTTAGCTCAATCTCAATGTTTCCTTTCGTTGCCGTGATCTTCTTGTGAACCAGGTCATAGTCAACTTCGCTTCCTAGAGCTTCAAAAAGGGCTCGAAACGGAACGAACGTTCGACCGCCAAATGTGCGAACACCATTTGAGCCAAAATTGACTTCTTTTTCGTCAACAATAACTTTCATCGACTTCTCTTGCCTCGCCGCCTTGGGCGCTGGCACACTTTGGGCTGGCTTGGTTGTATCTTGGGTACCCGATTGCGCAAAATTGGCCGAAACTATCAGAGCAGCAATAGCGAAAAATTTCATTTGTTTAGTTTAATACTCCAGAAAGCGAGTTTTACCGACAAAGTCCTTTTTTAGAACTTTCGAATCGAAGTTTTGGGTAGCGAAGTCTTGAGTTTTGCAAGACCAGCATCGGTGATGGTGGTTGGCAGGCAAAGTTCATCGAGCCAAGTCATTTCGGCAAGCGGTACAAGGTCAGCATCGACCACAGTCGTATTGTAGAGAAAAAGACGCCTCAACGATTTCAAGTTTCGAAGTTCTTGAAGGCCTTTTCCGGTTATCGAGTTGCTCATCAAGTCGAGTTTGGTTAATGTGGTCAGCTTGCCAATGAACTTTGTGCCGTCATTTGTTAAGCCCTCCGACGTTATGACCAAGAGTTCGAGTCTGTTGAGTTTAGTAAGGTGGACAAGGCTCTTGTTCTCAATTTTTCCTTGAAAGATTCGTAAGACATTTAGCCGATTCAAGCCACTTAGGGCTCGAAAGTCAAAAACCTTTGACTTATTCTCAATATCGAGGCAAAACAGTTCCTTGCTGTCTTCGGTGATCCAAGCGAACGTTCCACCGACTCTCTCAATCTCCTTAACTGCCTTTTGTTCTTCAATCCTCAACTGATCTGTTTGAGCTATTGCGCAAGTTCCAATAGCAATCAATACAATTGGAACAAGTTTCATAAGAACATCTTAATCCGTCGCGGTACTCTTTTTAACAGTGAATTCAAATCGTTTTGCAGCAATCGGGGCATTTCTGGCGGGGCTTGCAGTGATGCTCGGGGCGTTTGGCGCTCATTCCATCAAAGATCGAGTTTCTCCCGCTGATCTCGATATCTGGAAGACCGGTGCGCACTACCACTTAGTTCACGCGGTCGCGCTTTTGGCTCTTGCCTTGTACGATAAGAAGGGAAGTTACCTAACCGTATGTTGGCTATGGATTGTGGGAATTGTGATTTTTGGCGGGAGCCTCTACGCACTTGTTTTGACGCAGGTTCGGATTTTCGGGGCAATCACGCCTATCGGTGGACTTTGTCTTATCATCGGTTGGTTGATGCTCGGGTTTAAACTTTGGAA